>CAJUNK010000003.1 GCA_910587815.1 Candidatus Gastranaerophilales bacterium
CTACAAGCGCAAATGATATTTAATTGTTTTGTCTTATCTCTCAGCAGGTAGAGCATGTGCTTTATATTTTGTTGGTTTAGCAAGCTTCACCAAGGCTGAGCTACAAGCGCAAATGATATTTAATTGTTTTACTTTGTGCGTAAAACGTAAAAGTATTATTAACTTCGACAACAATTAGAATACCAAGAACAAAAATTTCCGTCAACAATTATTTTTTAAAAATCCTCCAAAAAGGTAATTTTATTTTGAAAATGTACACGATAATGTTTAAATTATGCGTTTCAATATTAAAAATACAGCCATAGTATTATATTTATTTGCTTTAAGTTTGATTTTCAATCCTGTTTTTGCAAATAATTTGTGTTCAGATAATTGTACATTTGATGCATTTTTTAGGCAAAATTATGAAAAATTGGTAAAATATCTAAATCCAAATGAAAGAAGACATGAATTTTTTAATATTTTGTTTGATGTTTATTCAATAAAATTTAAAGAAATTGATTATGAATATAAATGCAGATGTGAAGCGCTATTAAAGCAAGATGAAAATAATTTATGCTGCAAGAATTTAAAGAAAGATATAAAAGCTTTAAATGAACTTGCAATAGAGGAATATGACAGTTTTTTGGAAGATTTAAATTTTGAACTTTGCGAAGATGAAAACTGTGAAAATAAATTTATAAAAAAACATAAAAAACGTTATAGAAGAGAGCTTAAACGGCTGATTTCAAAAAATTGCAGATAAAATTAGGCATATAAAAAGGCGCCTGTTTTTATAAAACGAGCGCCTTTAATATAAATTTAAGCCTTATTTAAAATTTTCAATCAACTCGTTAATTTTTACAATTTCAGAATTAATTTCATCTACTCTAGCTTTTGTGGTATCTACTACATCTTTTGGGGCAGATGATACAAACTTTGGATTGTTTATTCTACCATTTAAAGATTTAAGTTCACCTTCAAGCTTTTGTAATTTTTTATTTTGTCTTGCAATTTCTTCTTCAATATTAATTATACCCTTTAGCGGTACAATAATTTTTGCATTGCCAATAACAACGCTTGCAGAATGTTTATCTGAAGGTGCTGTGTTTAAAAATTCAACATTTTCAACCTTAGCAAGGCGTTTTAGATAAGGTATAACGTCTTTGAATAATTTTTCACCATCAATAATTTGAATATTTATTTTTGCACCAGGGATTACATTGAATTCGCTTCTGATGTTTCTGATGGCGCGAATAGCTTCAAAAAGAGCTTCCATTTGTTCTTTTTCGTTTTCAAATATGAATTCATTTTTGAAGATTGGAAATTCAGAAAGCATAATTGCTTTTTCTTTTTTATTGTTTGGTATAAGCTGCCATATTTTTTCTGTAATATGCGGCATAACAGGGTGCAGAAGTCTCAATGTCATATCTAAAACATAAACAAGAACAGCTTCATTTTTTTCTATTTTAGATAGTTCTACATACCAGTCGCAGTATGAATTCCAAAAGAAATCATAAAGAATAGAAGCTACTTCACCTATTCTATAATTCTGAAGGTTTTCATTAACAAGTTTTACTGTATTATTTAATTCATTTAATATCCATTTATCGGCAGCAGAAAGATTTGCTAAATCAATTTCTAATTCATTTCTGGATTTTGTTAAATTCATTAAAACAAAGCGTGATGCATTCCAAACTTTATTTGCAAAATTTCTTCCATATTCAAATCTTTCATCGGAAAGTTTAATGTCTTGTCCGCCGTATGTGCAAAGGCTTGATAGTGTAAATCTTAAAGCGTCACAGCCGTATTTTTCAATAATTTCAACAGGATCAATAGTATTTCCTTTTGATTTAGACATTTTTTGGCCGTTTTCATCCCTTATAAGACCATGGATATAAACTGTTGAAAATGGTGCTTTTCCTGTAAATTCAAGCCCCATAGTTATCATTCTTGCTACCCAAAAGAAAATAATATCAAAACCTGTAACAAGAGTTGTAGTAGGGTAGAATTTTTTAAAATCTGGACTTTCAGTATCAGGCCAACCCATTGTTGAAAATGGCCATAAACCGCTTGAAAACCATGTGTCTAAAACATCGGTATCTTGAGTGTAATTATTTGGGTCAGGATTTTGTTCTGCAACAATCATTTCACCTGTTTGTTTATGATAATATGCAGGAATTTGATGTCCCCACCATAATTGCCTTGAAATACACCAATCACGGATGTTTTCCATCCACATCAGGTAGTTTTTCTCCCAACGTTTTGGAACAAATTGAATTCTGCCATCTTTTACAGCTTCAATAGCAGGTTTTGCAAGAGGTTCCATCTTTACAAACCATTGTTCTGAAAGCAAAGGCTCTATTGTGGTATTACACCTTTGACATTTGCCAACATTATGTTCATGGGGTGTGATTTTTACTAAAACCTCATGAGCTTTTAGCATTCTTATAGTGCGTTCTCTTGCATCATATCTGTCTTTTCCATGAAGCTCTGGATGCACCTCAGAGCGGGCTATCATTTTGCCTTCTTCATCAATTACTTTAATAAATGGTAAATTGTGGCGCCTGCCTACTTCAAAATCATTTGGATCATGTGCTGGGGTTATTTTTAAAGCACCTGTTCCAAAGGATTTATCAACATATTCATCTGCTATAATGGGAATTTCACGTCCTGTTAAAGGAATCACGCATTTTTTGCCTATTAAATCTTTATATTTGTAATCGTTAGGGTTTACAGCAACTGCAACATCGCCAAACATAGTTTCTGGGCGTGTTGTGGCAATTACTATTGCGCCCATTTCATCTTTTAAGGGATATGAAATTTCCCATAGGTTTCCATTCTCTGTTTCATATTCTGTTTCAATATCAGAAATGGCGCTTTGGCATCTAGGGCACCAGTTTACAATATATGAACCTTTATAAATAAGACCTTTATTGTATAAATCAATGAATACTTTTTTTACGGCCTTCGAGCACCCTTCATCCAGCGTAAAACGTTTTCTTGAAAGGTCAAAGCTTGCACCTAAAAGTTTACACTGTTCTAGAATTCTATCTTTATGTTTATTTGCCCAATCCCAGGTAACTTCTAAAAATTTTTCACGGCCAAGGTCATGGCGGGTTTTGCCTTCTTTTGCCAGCTGCTTTTCAACAACATTTTGGGTTGCAATGCCAGCATGGTCGCATCCTGGCATCCAAAGGGCTTCATAGCCATTCATTCTGTTATATCTTATTAAAATATCTTGCAGGGTTTCATCAAGCGCATGGCCCATGTGAAGTATCCCGGTAACATTTGGCGGCGGTATGACAATAGAATATGCGGGTTTTTGAGAGTTTGCATCAGCCTTAAAGAAGGAGTTATCTTCCCAAAATTTATATATCTCTGTTTCGCTTTCTCTTGCCTCATAGGTGGTAGGCAGATTTTTAATATCTGTTGTCATTTTCCCTCGCATAAAAATTATTCATTATTACAAAACATAAGATAACATAAAAGTATTAGCCGATAAAGTATCCGCCACAAGATGTATTATTTTTTAATGACAATTTTAATACCCTGTTGTTTATGAAAATGCGGTTGAAACTAACATTTTTTTGGGTAATCGTTTTGTGGATAACAATGTGTTTGCAAAATTCAAAGGTTTTTGCCCATAGTGAAATGTTAAATGCCAATAAGCTGCAATTTAGCGCTTTTTGTGAAAGTTGTAAGGATGTTGAAAATGTTGATGTGACGGCTGAAATTATTGAACATTTCAAGCAAACACCATTGCCTGTTAGCTTGGATGAGTGTATTGGAACAGCGCTTTTAAATAATTTTAATATTCAGGTTGCAAATAGTGAATATATAAGCGCAAAATGGGATTATAGAAATGCACTTGCACAATTTTTACCTGAAGTTGGTTTTGAATGGTATAACATATATTACAAAGGTCAGGTTTTGGTTGGCGGAGTAGTGCCTGATCAAGTGGAGGAATTAGCATTATCAGGCACATTAAAAGTGACCCATGATTTAACAAAAGGTGGGGCGCAAATTTTTGAAGCTAAATCTAAAAAACTATCTGCAAGAGCAGATTTAAATAATCTTGATTTTACAAAGGATGAAGTCATTTTAGAGACTGCACGAGATTATTATGAGCTTTTAAGGGCAAAAATCAGTATTGAAATACAATTAAAAAATTTATATGAAAGAACTGCACAATTAAAATTGACCGAAACACAGATGCAGGCTGGTTTTGGAACAAGATTTGATGTAGTGCGTTCTAAGGGTGAGCAAGCCCTTGCAGAACAAAATTTTATGATAGCACTAAATAGATTTAGGACAAATCAGGCAAAACTTGCAAATATTATGGGAGTTGAAGTTAGTACGCCATTGTTTCCTATAGAAAGTGAAGTTAAACCATTTAATTTGGTTGATGAAAATATGACGCCGGATGATTTATTTAAAATTGCAGAGTTCTCAAGAGATGATGTAAGGACGCTTGAAAATAATATTAAAGCTCTAAAACAGCAGAAATACAAAGTGTATACAGATTTTGTGCCAAAACCGAGATTGTTGTATCAAGGACAGTTTCAAGGTACTGCAAGAGTTGGGGTGTATGGCAATAATGTTGTTGGAGCTTATGTGGATATTCCTGTTGGCTCCAGGCTTGGCGTTGGAACTGTTACCAAGGCTAATAGTATTCAGGCACAAATAGAAGCACAGGAATATAGTTTGGAAAATCTTTTGCGCACAATAAAAGAAAAAATTGTGTCTAATTTTTACAATGTGCAAATATTAAAAGAGAGAATTGAAATAGCAAAAAGGCAGGTAGAGTACGCATCAGATAGTGTAACTCTAGCTGAATTAAGATTGGATGCGGGTGAGGGAATTTTAATTGATGTTATTCAGGCGCAAACCATTAAAAATAATGCCCGAATTGAGCTTTTGAGTACAATAGTAGATTATAATATTAATCAAATTCAATTATTATTTGACAATGGGACAATTTCCTATGAAAGTATTGTAAAAAATTATAATCCATAAAGTTGTTACTTATATATAATATATATAAAAATTTTGTTTTAATTTACATTTTTTAATATTTAACAAAGTATTAAAATCCACTATTTTCAAGTATTCCAGAAAAATTGCTAGTTTATTTGTAAAGTTTTGTAAATTATATAAACAATATTGAAATCCGATATACTGAAATGTTTTTATTAATATGTAAGTAACCTGAAGTGAAAGGATTAAAGATTATGATGCAGACTAATGGAGTTGCCCAAAGCGTATATGCACAATATGCAGTTATGGATGGATATGGCAACGGTGCAGCAGATGGCCTTGCAAACTTTAGTGTAAATGGCAATGAAGTTCTTTTTGAAGAATCAAATGGTGATAAGTTCTCTGTTGATATAGAAAAATTAGCTTTAAGCGATGAACAGTTAGCAGAATTAACTGGTACAGCAAAAACAAATGCTGCTGGTGAAGCTGATAAAGCAGAAGGCGCTGGAGCAACTGATGCTGATGGCATTCAAGGTGAAATTGATACTTTAAATAAACAAAAAACTGAAACCCTTGAAATGATGGAAAAAATTGAAGCTGAAGTTGAAAAATTAGCTAAAGATGCTGAAGAAAAAATCACTGAAGCAGCAAAAGCTCAAGAAGCAAAAGTTGAAGATTATGAAGGCCAAGTAAAATCTGCTATTGAACAAAACGTTGCAGCTTATGTTGCAGCTAATAAGGCTGATGGCAAAGGTATGACCCAAGATGAGCTACAATCAAATGTTAAAAATTCTGTAGATGGTTTTGCTCCTGATTTATCTGACACAGTTGCTGGTTTATTTGCTGCAAATAGCGAAATTAACTTAATTGACAGCCACTTATCTAAATTAAACAGCTTAGCAAATACTGTAAGAGATTTCGATAGCCAAATTGCTACAAAAGAAGCTGCATTAGAACAAGCAAAAGAAGCTGAAGCAGCAGCTAAAAAATCTTGTGACCCAATTGGATTTAAAGATGCCCAAGGTAACACTTTTGATTTCGTTGTTATGGATGAAGATGGCTTCAATACAACTTCTGATTTCTTAGGTGCAGATAATAACTGGGATTCAATGGCTGCTCTTGATACATCAGGTGATGGCAAAGTTGACCTTGCTGAACTTGAAGCTGGTAAAATCGGTTTAACTATGAACGGCAACAAAGATTTAATGGATGCCAATGCAATTAAAGAAATGTTTGGTGAAGATTTCACAATTGATTTAACATCTTACGATAAAAACGGCACTTATGAAGGTATTACTGATGCAGATGCTGATGGTAACGGTGTTATCGACCAAGATTTGCAAGGTACATTTAATATTACTGCTGGCGGCAAAACATTAAACGGTTACAATACATTAGATGATCAAGAATGGCTTGCAGATAAATATAATCTTGAAGCTGATGTTACTGAAACTGGCGCTCCTAAAGCAGGTGCAAATGTAGATGAAGTTGCAGAAAACGATGAAGAATTGCAATCTCACCTTGAATTTATTGAATTATATACTCAAAAAGCTCAAGATTTAAGAGATCAGCTTAAATTACAATGGCAATCTCACGGTTTAAGCAATGAATATATTGAAATGTTAAATGAATCTGCTGGCCAAGTTGCAACAAGTGACGCTGATAAATTCTATTCTGAAATTGAAGTAGCTGAAAAACAAGATGAAACTGAAAATACAGATGTTCAAGCTGCTGAAGGTAGCAACAATGAAGCTGGTGAACAAGATAAAGATAAAGAAGAAGAACAAGAACAAGCAGCTTAATTCTAGATAAAAAATAAGAGATGGAATAATTAAAACGCCTTTCAATGTTATATTGAGGGCGTTTTTTACATGTAGGTAATCAAAATATATTATGAAATTTATGATATACTTATATAATAATAGTTTATTTTGGAATATGTATGAAAAAAATTATTACAATTTTGATTTTTAGTTTTAGTTTAATTTTTTCTTTTTCCCCTTCATATTGTGCTGAAGCTTCTTTGGATGAGATGATAGGACAGATGTTAATAGTGGGTTTTAAGGGAAATAATCAGGTTTCACGCGGTTTTCGTCAAGTTGTGCAGGATTTAAATGATGGAAAAATTTCTGGTGTAATATTTTTTGAGGATAATATCAAAAATCCAGATTCACTTTTTGATATGACAAGTGCAATTTATAAAACAAGGATGCAGGCAAGACCTTTTATTGCAATTGATATGGAGGGTGGACAAATCCAAAGAATGAATTCAAAAAATGGATTTAAAGATTTTCCATCTGCAAGTGATATTGCCAAACAAACACCAGTAAAGGCTTATGAGATTTATTCTGACATGGCAAATACATTATCAGGAAGTCTTTTTAATTTAAATTTTGCACCTTGTGTAGATTTAGATATTAACGAGAATTCTATTTTGCACAAAAAGAACCGTACTTATTCAAAAGATGCAGCAAAAACTACACTTTATGCTACAAAATTTATTGATGCACACAAAGATAAAGCCATAATTACTGCTATAAAACATTTTCCTGGTCATGGAAGCGTTACTGATGATACACATTTAAATTTAGCTGATGCAACTGAAACTTTTGTGGATGCTGAACTTCTTCCATATAAAAATTTAGCTTCAAAAGCTGATATGACAATGGTTATGGTATCGCATGTTTATAACAAAAATTTTGATGAAATTTATCCTGCAAGTCTTTCTTATAATACAGTTTCAGAAATTTTAAGAGATGAAATAGGTTTTAATGGCGTTGTTATAACTGATGATCTTGATATGGGGGCTATAAAACAAAATTTTGATTTAGAAGAAACTGTGATTCAGGCTATAAATGCTGGATGCGATATTTTACTTTTTTCTAACAGAGCAAAATATAATCCAAATTTAGCTGATGATGTTAGTAAAATAATAAAAAATGCAATATTAGATGGGCTTATTCGTCCTTCAAGAATACAACAATCCTATGATAGAATAATGAAACTAAAGAAAAATATTATTGTTAATGAACCAAAAGGTTAAAATTTTATTCAATTTGTTAAGATTTATTTAATTGTATTAAAAACTCCACATAAAATATAATGTGGAGTTTTTAAACTTTTTACAAGGATTGTTTATTATTTCATAGCATTTTGAACAGCAACGGCAACAGCAACTGTAGCGCCAACCATTGGATTGTTACCCATGCCTATAACGCCCATCATTTCAACGTGAGCAGGAACTGATGAGGAGCCTGCAAACTGAGCATCACCGTGCATTCTTCCCATAGTATCTGTCATACCATAAGATGCAGGACCTGCGGCCATATTGTCAGGATGTAGTGTTCTGCCTGTACCGCCACCTGAAGCAACTGAGAAATATTTGCGGCCATTTTCATAGCACCATTTTTTATAAGTACCTGCAACTGGGTGTTGGAATCTTGTTGGGTTTGTTGAATTACCAGTAATTGAAACATCTACGCCTTCTGAAATCATAATGGCAACGCCTTCTGAAACATCATCGGCACCATATACTTTAACTTTTGATTTTTCACCATTAGAAAAAGGAGTTTCTTTAACTATATTTAATTTGCCTGTTTTATAGTCATATTGTGTTTCTACATGGGTAAAACCATTAATTCTTGAAATAATGTAGGCTGCATCTTTACCAAGGCCATTTAAAATTACTCTTAAAGGTTCTTTTCTAACTTTATTAGCATTTCTTGCAATACCAATAGCACCTTCTGCTGCTGCAAAAGATTCATGGCCTGCTAAAAAGCAGAAGCATTTTGTTTCTTCGCGAAGAAGCATGGCACCAAGATTACCATGACCTATACCTACTTTTCTTGTATCGCCAACAGAACCAGGAACTGCAAATGCTTGCAAACCAAGACCGATAGCTTCAGCAGCATCTGCTGCATTTTTTATACCCTTTTTAAGTGCAATAGCGCAACCTAAGGTATATGCCCATACAGCATTTTCAAAGGCAATTGGCTGAATGCCCTTAACAATTTCTTCTACATTAATACCTTTTGAAAGGCATAATTCTTGTACTTCTTCAAGAGATTTAAAGCCATATTCGGCTAAAACTTTATCAAGCTTTGCTTGACGTCTGTCTTGTCCTTCAAATTTTATCATAATATTTTTTCCTTATTGTTTACATTTCACTCTGGCTTACGCTTTTTATTCTTTTCTTGGATCAACTTTTTTAACGGCTTCATCAAATCTGCCATATTGACCAATATTTTTTTCAAAAGCTTCTTTTGGATCTACACCTTTTTTAATTTGTTCCATCATTTTGCCAAGGTGTACAAATTTATAACCAATTATTTCATCATTAGCATCAAGTCCAAGTTCTAAAATATAACCTTCAGCAACTTCTAAATATCTTGGGCCTTTTTGTTTTGTTGAAAATATTGTACCTACTTGAGAACGAAGCCCTTTGCCAAGATCTTCAAGACCTGCACCTACAGGAAGACCGTTTTCAGAAAATGCAGTTTGTGTTCTGCCATAAACAATTTGTAAAAATAGTTCTCTCATAGCAACGTTTATAGCATCACAAACAAGGTCTGTATTTAATGCTTCAAGAATAGTTTTGCCTGGAAGAATTTCACCTGCCATTGCAGCAGAGTGTGTCATACCTGAACAACCAAGAGTTTCAACAAGTGCTTCTTGGATAATACCATTTTTAACGTTCAATGTTAATTTGCAGGTACCTTGTTGTGGTGCACAGCAGCCGCAACCATGGGTTAAACCTGAAATATCTTCAATTTTTTTAGCTTTTGTCCAGTCTCCTTCTTGTGGAATAGGAGCAGGTTCGCCTTTTACCCCTCTTGCGATGGGACACATTTGCTCAACTTCGTGAGAAATTTCTATTGTACTCATTTGTTTTTCTCCTCCAAAAGTAATAAATCTTTTATGTCTATTCTACTATCTCAATTTGAAAAAGCAAAAAAAATCTTGTGTAAGGTTTTAACATAAAGGAATTATGAGAGTAAATGAAAATTTTAAAGTTTCAAATATAGCCTTTTTTAATAGTTGTGCAAATGCAAAGACTAAAAGTGGTATTGCATTAAATGGAATATCTTGCGATGTTTTTGAAAAATGCTACAATACTAAACATTTTACTTATTCAGATTTTATGAACAAGAAAGATAAACTGCAAATAACTGAATATCTAATGTTGAATCCGGATGATAGAGCTTTAATTTATGAAGAAATTACTGATGAAATCGATGAAGCTGCTGAATTAAGTATAGATATTGCAATAGAATTAAAAAATAAATTGGATAAAATGTATGGGGCAGATAAATATATTTTTATATCGATAGGTACATCTCCTACTATGATAGCAAAAGCTATAGAGTGCATGGGTGTTGAGACAAAATATCTTCCTATTTCAAGTTTAAGCAGGACTAAAGCTTTATCAAAAGATATTATAAAAACGTACGATTTTAAAAATTATTTTAAATTTTTAAAATCACAAGGAATTTCTCCTTTAAATGCTATTTTTAATCCTAAAAAGCTGGTATTTTATGATTATACTAGTACAGATAAAAAGAAAAGTTTGACAAAATTTAAAGATATTATGCATAAGGGATATCATTTGCCAAAATTCAATACAGATTTTAGAAGTTTGAATGATGATATTATGCAATTTGATATTAGCGATTTTGATAAAATATATTTTATTGACAATTATTTAATGAATTCCTATTCAGCAGAATTTAGTTCTATTGAGCATCTTAATTACTATGATATAGATATAGCAAATTTTAATCATTCAAGCTTAACCCGGCATAATGATAAGCAGGTAAAATTGTTTAATTTTTGCATTATGGATAAATTAAATGAATATGGTCTTTTAAAGGAAGACCCAGTAAATGCTTGTGCTTTATAATTTTAATGGCAAAGAGCATGGGCAAATATTTCACCTACCTGATGATTATAATATCTGCCATCATCTTTTGTAAAAAGATTTTCAAAATGACTTTCTTTTGTGCCATCTGTTGAATAACTAGGGTTTGACATCATTAAATGATGCGTGTTTGTATCATATCTTAAAGGAAAAATATCATGCATCTGCATAAAGCTTGGAAGTTTATCTGAAGGGTATTCATTTGCAAAAAGGGAAGCTCTTAATCTGTTTAGTCTTTGTTCGTATGTGGCACCACCTGGGTCATTATCGTTTGAAACTTCAACACCTGGGGCATATTCCCTGTTATATTTCATTTTATAAGACCAATCTTTAACAGAATCAAAATTATCTGCATCCACAAAAGCTGTTCCTGCTGTTAGGCCAAGGTTTTTGTATCTTTCAAAATCTATAGAACTTTTTTCGCCCACAAAACTGATAGAAAACGAGCCTGTGCGCATTCTAATTTCATTTAAAATATATTGCATTTGCTCATATTTTGGCAGATGACCAACGCCTGTATAATTTCCGCAATCATATCCGCCTATGTGTTTAGCTGAATCAATAAACATAGATTCAAAACCTAGTTTCATTAGTTTTACGCATTCATTTATAAATAATTCCTGATGCTCCCAATTTTCCCAGCTAAATGGTATGTCTGTATTTTTATCAATTACTACTTTCATCTGCCCTTCTGAAATTGCAACTCTAAAGCCCGTTTTTAAACCGCGAAAATGCGCTAAATCATTGAATGCTTTAAATTGCTCTTCTGGGGATATTTTATCTTGTATGTTAAAATTTATAATATTTTTGCTATATCCGCCACCAAGTTTCATTCCATATATGGAATTTTCTTCATGCGGTGCTTTGTTGTATCCATCACCATAGATATTTGGGAAAATTTGAGATAAAATTACGCAGTTTGCCCAACTTTTAGCAGATGGTGGTATAGCAGGAAGCATTTTTATGGATGAAATTAGGCCATTTTTGCATAAATTTCCTTCCATTTCTGCTATTGCGCGATTGTTTAATTCGATGTAATTTGCACATCTACCCCAGGTGTTACCATAATTAGGTGAATATACAGGATTTGGAAAATTTTTATAAAATGTATGACACTCACACAGAGTAACGATGGAGTCAACCGCATCTTTTATACTGCGGCATAAAAGTTCTGATGGCAAAATATTTGATACCCATTTTTTAAAACAGTGATCACCTATGCCATTATAAATATGTTCCTTTGTCCAATTATCTTCTAATAGTTCTGTATCATATCCAAGTGCTAAAAGAAGTTTATTTACTGCTGAATTTTTCATAAAGTTATTTTAAGATACTGTAACAAAAATTAAATTAGACATTTTAGTAGTATAATATGGTTTATTTATTTTTTATATGAAAGCAGGTTTATAATATATGCACACTGCCCATGGAGAAACAAAACCCTGGAGAGAAGAAAGTTTTAAGGCATTAATTCCTTTTATTGTTTTTGTAATTTTTTATTTTGGCTTTTCTGTTTTAACACAAGATTTTTCTAAAGTGCCAATGACAGTTGCTTTTATTATATCTTCAGCTGCTGCTTTGATTTTGAATCATAAAGAAAAATTGAATAAAAAAATTGAGATTTTTGCGCTTGGCATGGGAAATAAAGATATTATGATTATGTGTCTTATTTTTATTCTTGCTGGTGCTTTTACTGCAACGGCTCAAGCTGTGGGTGGAGTAGATGCGGCTGTTGAAATTGCTCAATATTTTATTCCAGCAAAGTTTATGGTATCAGGGCTTTTTGTAATATCTGCTTTAATTTCACTTGCTGTTGGTACTTCGTGCGGTACTATTGCAGCAATAGTACCTATTGCTACTGCATTGTCAGTTACTTTAGGGTTTAATCCTGCTGTTGTGATTGGTGCAACAATTGGCGGCGCTATGTTTGGGGATAATCTATCTTTAATTTCTGATACCACAATTGCATCAACAAGAACTCAGAATGTCGAAATGCGGGATAAAATGCTTTGTAATTTAAAAATTGTAATTTTGCCTGCAATAATTTGCGTTCTTCTTTATACGCTGCCTGTTTTTACAACGGTTTCTTCTCATACAACAAATTTTACTGTAAATTTTTCATCTTACATTAAGATTATTCCATATATTTTACTTTTAATTTTAGGAGTTTGCGGTATAAATGTTATGTTTCTTTTGCTTGCAGGAACTATTTTAAATATTATTATCGGACTTTCTTTTAACATTTTTAATATTTGGGATGCCTTTAGTGTTATGGGTGATGGCACGGTAAGCATGGCAAATACATTAATTGTGGCACTTCTTGCAGGTGGATTGTTATGTATGGTTCGATACAATGGTGGCATCAGTTTTATTATTAAAAAAACACAAAAATGGATTAAGGGTAAAAAAAGCTGTGAATTTGGAATAACATTTTTGGTTGGTATAATTAATCTTTTTACTGCAAACAATACCGTTGCAATTATTACAGCTGGGCCAATTGCAAAAGAATTATCTAAAAAATATAACGTAGATTCAAAAAGAACTGCTAGCCTTTTAGATACCACTTCATGCTGCGTGCAGGGAATGATTCCATACGGTGCTCAAATTTTAATTGCAACCAGCTTAGCCTCAAGTATTGCTATTAGTTCTTTTTCTATAATGAAAGGTTTATTTTATCCTGTATTAATGGGGATAGGACTTTTGATTTCACTTATGCTGGTTAAGGAATAGCATAATTTATTGTTCAAATATTTTTTTTATGTGTTTTTTAATGGCACTATGAAAATAAATTCTATAAATTATTTTGCTTATCCTAATTATAAGCATGCTTTTATAAAACCCTCAATGCCTGCTAATAATGTAGATTTTCGTGGTAAAGCCAAACTTGAGCCAGATGCCTTTTTTTACAAACTGAATGGTTATACTCAATATAATGAAAAGGATGAGAAAACCTATAGCTGGGCTGTTAAAATGAATATTCTTGCAGAGGATACTGCAAATTTGATTTCTAGAAAAGAAAATTTTGATAAAATACTTGATTTAGTGGAATTAAGAATTGCTTGTATTAACAATAATCCATTATACTATGGCGAGCGCGATAGAAAAGGTGAAAAAACTAGATATGATATGCCAGATTTTGGCAGAGGAAGTGATTATTTTAAAAAGTATTATGAAAAGTTTGATGATATTGTCGAGAATTTTTGTTTTATTAAAAAGGCAAAATCTAATGAGGAATACAAAGACGCAAATACTGCAACTATTATAAGCAGTCCTTATTCTGGAATGTTTATTGAATACGGAAGAAGTGAGCGTACAAATTTAGATTTAGTTAAAAAAGAATATGAAAAATTAATTTCAAATGACTCACCTACTTTGGATGAAATAAATAAATCCTGTGCTACAATTCAATGGCTAATAGCACAAGAAACACCTTATTTGCGTGGAAGCGATTCTATTGCAAATATTTTAGCACGTTCAATTTATCTTGCTTATGATGTACAGACAACGCCGCCAAAAAATAATGTTGGCTTAGATTTTGAAGCGTGGGGGTGTGATTTAGATGAATATATAGAATTATATCCAAATTTATTCAGAGAACGCCCAAAATTTTGCAAAGAAGAATAAGTTGTTAAAATATGCTGATAGTCATCCTGTCACATAAAAGACAAATAAATATTGTGTTTTGTGAGGTATAAGAACTAAAAAATATGCCGATGGCCACTCTGCCGAATAAAAGGTGACTAGATGTCACGTTTTATGAGAGGTAAGAACTGGCACATATTAAAAAATATGCCGATGGCCGGAGTCGAACCGGCACGTGGCGTGAACCACACCAGATTTTGAGTCTGGCACGTCTACCAATTTCATCACATCGGCATATTAAATTATTAAATGTTCAACCCATGCCAAGGTGATGAAATTGGCCTACCATTTCGTATAACGCTTTGTCTAAACAAAGCTTGCATCACATCGGCATATTAAATTATTAAATGTTCAATCGGTATTTCTGTATTTATAATACCAAAAAATATTTATTTTTCCAGTTCTTTCTTTAAAAGTTCATTCAAAAGTTGTGGGTTTGCTCTGCCTTTTGTTTCTTTCATAATTTGACCCACAAAAAATCCGAAAAGCTTATCTCTGCCACCCTTGTATGCAGCAACTTGTTCAGGATTATTTGCTACAACCTTTTGTATAATTGGAAGAATTTCGTCAGGATTTGATAAAACACTTAGCCCTTTCTTTTCTACAAGCTTATTAGCATCTTCACCGGTTTTTAGAATGTCAACTACAAGAGATTTAGCAATGTTGTTTGAAATAGTACCTTTTTCAAGTAACCTCATTAGATTTACAAAATTTTCTGGAGTTAATTTTGAATTTTCAATTGTAATCTTATCTTCTTTTAAAAATGCTGCAACTTCACCCATAATAAAGTTTGATGCAGTTTTTGGATTAATATTTTCTTTAACTACTCTATCAAAGAATAATGCCATTTCAAGTTGATTTGTTAAAACACTTGCGTCATATTCAGAAAGACCAAGTTCAATATATCTTTTCAATTTTTGGGCAGGAAGTTCAGGCATGGTTTTTTGAACTCTTTCAACCCATTCTCTGCTGATTTCTAATGGCATTAAATCAGGTTCGGGAAAATATCTATAGTCATGTGCATCTTCTTTTCCTCTCATGGATGATGTAATGCCTTTATTATCATCCCAAAGTCTTGTTTCTTGCACCACTTCTTTGCCACGTTCAACAAGTTCAATTTGTCTTTCAAATTCGTATTCTATTGCGCGTTGAAGTGCTTTAAAACTGTTTACGTTTTTAATTTCCGCTCTTGTGCCAAATTCTTTTTGTTCTTTTGGACGGATGGAAATGTTTGCATCGCATCTCATAGAGCCTTCTTCAAGGTTTCCATCACAAACGCCTATATATCTTAGAATATTTCTTAATTCTTCCATATATTCTCTTGCTTCTTCAGAACTTCTCATGTCGGGTTCTGATACGATTTCAAGAAGTGGAGTACCAGCTCTGTTTAAATCTACCAAGGAATAAGATGAACCATAGATACCTGCTGAACCTGCGTGTACTAATTTTCCGGCATCTTCTTCCAGGTGTGCGCGTGTAATGCCTATTGTCTTATTTGAAATTTTTATACTTCCTTTGCCGCAAATAGGTTCATCATATTGAGAAATTTGATAACCTTTTGGAAGATCTGGATAGAAATATTGTTTTCTATCAAATTTGCATCTTGAAGGAATTTCACAGTTTAGCGCAAGACCAGTTAAAATTGCCATATCAACAACAGCTTTATTTAAAACAGGCAAAACTCCTGGCATGCCAAGTGTAATAGGTGATGTTTGACTGTTTGGCTCATGACCGAATTCTGCACCATCTGGGGCAAATATTTTTGTTTTTGTTTTTAATTGAGCATGGACTTCAAGCCCAATTACCATTTCATATTTTTCCTTTAATTCCTCAAATTCCATTAAAATACTCCTTAGTATAGAATTATTTTTAAGTATTCTAACATAAATATACTGTGTTAAAAAATTAATATTTCTTAATATTTTTATCAAAACTGGCATTTATTTTTATGCAAAGCCTTTTATTAATATATAGCATAGGGGAATTTTTACATGGCAACAGGATTTAATCCTCAATATCAGCAGCAGCAATCATATTGTCCGACACAGTATGCGGGCGCAACGCCAAGTGCAAGTGCTGTAAATATTCAAATTTTTAATCCAACTGCCAATGCGTGTCCTCAATCTATGATGCAATATCCTATGATGCAGTCAGCACCGTCTTTATACCCAAATGGAAGTCTTTATGATAAACAGCAAGATGGAAATCCAGGTATTACTTATCCTATGAATTATAATGCGCCTATAAATCAAACTAATAATTATAATGCATTGCCAATGCGAGAACAGCAGCCAAAAGAGGCGCTTGCAGAACCTAAAAAAGAAGAAAAAAAGGCTGATGATAAGAAGAAGGAAAAAGTAATCTTAACTGATGATTACATAAAATCTTTAGAGAATTATTTGAATAATCAAAATCCAAAAGTTAGATTATCAGCAGCAAAGGAGCTTCTTGAACGCTTTAAGGAAGATAATACAAGGCAAAATGATCCTGCGCTTTGTGCATTGTTAAATAAGGTGCTTCAAGACCCCAAGGCTTCTGTAAGATATATTGCCCTCACAACTCTTGATGTGGGGTATGCACTTGGTAATGAAGAAACGATACAAATATTACAGCAATTACAGAATAAGCCAGAGTTAGAATATGGTGAAGATGCTGTTTTAGCATCACAAATATTGCTAAAAATGGCAGGACACAAAGTAGAGGTGCCTGCAAGTGAAAATAGTTTCAATATTACAAATACCCAAAATAAGCAAAATGATTTAAAAGAACAGCCACAAACCAAGGAGGCTGCGTAAGTGAACACTTTTAATGCAGCAACAAAAATAGCTTCTGCTTTAGGCTTGGCTTCGGTTGCAATCGAAGGTCATGATATAGCCAAAAGAACTGCTAGACGAAGTGGTGCAAAAGCTTCTACTGATAAATTTGTTCGTGATGAAATCGGAGCTTCAAAATTAAATCATGAAAGCATAAAACATTCTGCTTCAAAAGATTTTTTTGCTGATGGTAATGTAACTGACAAGTTTCATGAAGTTTTTGGGACAATAGGCGGGTATATTTCAGGTTTTGCAAAATGTGCTTGGAATAATATATTTACAATTGCATTTGGTGCGGTTGGATTAATTGCAAAGTCTAAACCTGTAAAAACAACTGCATTACTTGGCATGGGATTATCTATTCTGGTGGATACATTATTTAATGGAACTAGTTTATTTGAAAGGAAAGATTACCTTGATAAGTAAATGTTAAGAAATGTTAATGTCTGAAAATCAACTATAACTTGATTTTATAAAAAATAATAAAAAAATTAAGTTTTTACAGGCAATTTATATTATTTACAACACTTTATGCAGTGAAAGCATAGCAACAGTTAAAGTATTTCAAAGGAGATAAAGATGATACAACCACAGTACGCTCAGCCTTATGCACAAGGTACTCCAAGTGCTAATGCGGTAAACATTCAAATTTTTGAACCAAAAGCGTATGCATCACCTCAGCCTGCTCAGCCAAATTATACAAATCAATTGTATAACTATCCTCAAGCATCTTTGTATGGTTCGCAGCCGCAAACTATGTATCCGATGCAACAGGGTTACCCTGCTCAGATGATGCCATATCCGCAAATGATGCCACAATATATGCCATATCCGCAGGCGGGATATCCCAGTGCCGTAATGCCTCAGCAACAACCACAGGTTTACACGGTGCCGCCTCAAATTGTATCACCTCAACC
This sequence comes from Candidatus Gastranaerophilales bacterium, assembly GCA_910587815.1. GTDB lineage: Bacteria > Cyanobacteriota > Vampirovibrionia > Gastranaerophilales > Gastranaerophilaceae > MGBC122484. The sequence continues at coordinate 18,249 of CAJUNK010000003.1, forward strand.
ACAAGAAATGCCAGCTCCTGCAATTGAACAAGCACCTGTTCAACAAGAAGTTGCTCCGGCACCTGTACAAGTAGAGCAAGCAGCACCTGTTGCTGTGGAACAACCTGTACAGCCTGCACAAACTATAGATGTTAATGGCTTAGTTGCTGGTTTACAAAGTAATGATCCAGCCGTTCAAGAAAAAACAATAACTGAAATTGCCAATTACAGCCAAGGCGAACCAGCTATTGCACAGCAAGTTTTGAATGAACAAGTTATGAATAGTCTTGCAAATATTGTTGGTGCTGATAATTCACAACTTCAAGGCCCAACTCCTGAGCAGCAAGCTGCATTGGATAAAGCAATGAAGGGTCAGCAATTAACTCCTGAAGAAACACAGCTTGCACAACAACTTTCCCCAAAAACTGCGGCTGATAAAAACAAAATCATTGCAATGTTTACTTTAGCTATGCTTCAAAAGAATCAAAGAGATGAATTAGATGCATATATGGCATCACAAGGTGGTAGCAGTGTTCCACCTTTGAGCACAGATAATTTGATTGGTTTTAACGAAATTAAGAATGCTATCCAGACTGATTCCAATCCAGAAGTAAGATTAGCTGGTATCCAAGCTATTTCTTATGTTGCTAAACCTGAAGATGCACAAGCTGTTCAGACTGTATTGCAAAATTCATTAAATGATTCTGAGCCTTTGATTCAGCAGGCTGCACAAGAAGTGTTAACAAAATTTGGAGCTACAGCACCTACACCAGTTACTAATGAACAACAAACACAACAACAAAGTGCTGAAATTGTTCAGATGCCACAAAAAGAAGCTGCAAACGAAACTGCTGATAATCAACAACAAAATGCAGCAGAAATAGTGCAAATGCCACAGCAAACACAGCAATCAGCTGCATAAGATTTGTTTAGATATTGGACAATATTTTAAAAGACCATCATTTATTGGTGGTCTTTTTAGTTTTATTAAGATATTTGTGTATTTTTATAAAATAATGTTTAATTATCAATATGAGTGATGATAAAATAAAACAATTTTCACCAAGAAAAGTGAAGAGAATCAATTTTCCGGTAAAAAACAATTTTGCCGAAATAAAAGAATATCTTGGTTTTGGCTATGTGAAATTGAATAAAGATGTTAATGGCATTAGCCTAAATGAAAAAGCGCTATTAGATTTTGCACGAGAATTGAGATATACAATTTCAATTATGCGTGTAATTGATGAAAAAGTATTTCTGTATGAATATTTTGTACAATCTAGTGATTTAAAAAAGTTTTTAAATGCTTATATTAATGGTACAATTGAGGGTGAAATTATACAAATAGAAAAGCATAACTCGGATAATTTAGCATGAATAATCTAGCCGATTTTTTAAACGAATATTCACCTGTTTTATATAATTGCGAAAGACCATCTAGATATATTGGAGATGAGTTTTTATCAATAAAGAAAGATTTTAACAGTGTTGATATTAAATTTTTGCTTGCTTTTCCGGATAAATATGAAATTGGTATAAGTAATTTTGGGCATAAAATTTTATATCATATTGTTAATAATCAAGAAAATCTATTGTGCGATAGGATTTATGCTCCTGAAAAAGATTTTTGCGAATTGTTGGAAAAATACAATAAACCTTTGTACTCTTTAGATTCTAAAAAAGCATTAAAAGAGTTTGATTTTATTGGTTTTGCCTTACAATATGAAATGTCCTATACTACAATATTGAAAATGTTAGATATGGGCAAAATTCCTGTGCTGTCAAGTAAAAGAATGGAAGATGACCCAATAATTTTTGCCGGCGGGCCATGTGCATATAATCCAAATCCTCTACATAAATTTATTGATTTGTTTGTAATTGGTGATGGTGAAGAAGTTACACTTGAGATTGCTAATGTTTATAACAAAATAAAGAATTTACCAAGACTTCAAATTTTGGAAAAATTAAGTGAAATTGAAGGAATTTATTCTCCAATATTTAGTCCAAAAAAAGGTAAGGTTAAGAAAAGAATTTCAAAATTGGATTTTGAACATCATCCAGTAAAATCGCCTATTCCACACTCACAAAGTGTACATGATAGAGCAACAATTGAAATTAGACGCGGATGCGGCAGGTTATGTAGATTTTGTCAAAGTGCGCATACAAACTTGCCAATTAGGGAAAGAAAAAAAGAAGATATAATAAAACTTGTAAAAGATTATGTTAAAAATACAGGATATGATGAATATTCTTTGCTTTCATTGTCATCAAATGACCATGGTAAAATTGAAGAAATTATAGAGGAATTAAATAATTATTTTATAGATACTGATGTCAGCGTATCATTGCCAAGCCAAAGAGCAGATAAATTTTCTGTTAAACTTGGGCAGCTAATTCATGGAGCAAGAAAGGGGTCTGTAACTATTGCGCCTGAAGCTGGAAGTCAACGTTTGAGAAATATAATAAATAAAAATCTTAATGAAGAACAAATAGTTTCTGCTACTCTTGCAAGCATTGAAAATGGATGGGATAAAATTAAATTTTATTTTATAATAGGCCTTCCTTTTGAAGAATATTCAGATTTGGATGCATTAATTAAATTAATTGAAACTATTAATTATAAATGCAAGGAAAGAAATTTTAGGCTTCCAAAAATTACATGTTCTATCTCTACTTTTGTACCCAAACCCTTTACACCATTTGGAATTTGTTCGCAAAATCATCCCGATGTGATAAAAGAAAAAATTTCTTATTTGAGAGATAAAGGGAAGTATTTAAAAAATCTTAAAATGAATTTTCATAACCCTATTATTTCGCAATTTGAAGCATTTTTAACACGTGGCGATGCGCGTTTAGCTGATTTTATTTATGCATTATATAAAAAAGGTTCATATTTAGAATCTTGGGATGAAAATATCACATACGATACTTATTTTGAAACCGCAAAGGAGTGTGGGCTTGATATTGATGCAGAAACTGCTAAAGAATATAGCTATAGTGAAATATTGCCTTGGGATATTATAGACTGCGGAATTAATAAAGAGTGGTTTGAAAATGAGTATTTAAAGGCCAAAGAAGCGCAAACCACCATTCCATGTGAAACTAAATGCTCTAATTGTGGTGTTTGTTCTAATTTTAAAACAGGAAAAGTGCTTGATAAGTAAGCCTTTATATAAAAATATTAAGTTTATTTAATATTTCTCATATATCCTTCTATACGTTCAATTCTTGCACTGTTTTTATTCTCTCCCTCGTTTTTAAGAGCTTTTACGGCTTTTTTTAAATCTTCTTTTGCACCTTGATTATCTCTTAAATATATTTTTGCATAAGCAAGGGATTCTAGATATGTAGCATTATTAGGGTATGCTCTTACGGCTTTTTCAAAATTTTCTTTTGCTTCAATGAAATTGCTTTCTTTATAATATGTGCTTCCCATAAGATAAAAAAGTTTTCCTTCAGGATAAAGTTTTAATGCACTTTCGTAACATTTTCTTGCAGAATTATATTGTTTAAGTTCAGTTAAAACAATTCCTTTTAGAAGATATGCAGGAAGATATTTATTATTTTTGGCAATAGCCTGGTTTAATGCATTTAATGCTTTGTGCTTGTCGCCTAGTTCATAGTATGCAGCACCTAAATTATAATATTCTTTGCAAACAGGTTGTTTTCCTCCGTTAATATTTATGGAAGATATTCTTAACATTTCTGTGCATTCATTCCGTGTGCTGCATATTCTTTTTGTCCCATCTAGAATGCTTTTATATTCAAGAGTTTGCATAGTCTTGGTTGCCACAATAAAACCCGTGCTTATAAATGCTATTGTGATAATAAAAGTAAACAGATAATAAAAGCTTTGCTTTCTTGTTACACTTTTTACAAAATTATCATCAATATAATCAGATAAAATATCAGGATTTTCTTTAATTTTTTTATGGTTTAATACCATTTTGGAAAAATAATCAATATTTGCAAATATTGAAGCATATATGTGTATTAAAATGCACAAGTAAGGCAAAAGTGAGTTAAATGTATTGTTTGCATAATATAGTATGCCAGCTTCAAGTAACAATAAAATCAAACCTTTTGGTAAGATAAGCTTGGCTAGATAATAAAGTGGGCCAAAAACCAGCGCAAAGAAATTAAATTTAGTAAAAAACTTGAACCTTTCATCTGGTGCTAGATTCATTATGGACTGCCCGTAGCGCCATAGGTGGATATTATTTGCCTTGCCTTGATAAAAATTATGATAATAAGCAACTTGAATTTTTTTAAATATCTCTTTCCATCCTTTGCTTACGCTCAAAGAATCAATAATACTAAAAATATTTCCACTATTATGCATAATATCTATCCTTAACAAAATATTGTTTAAAGCTTGTTGTTCAATTTTACCACAAAAGTTGAGCCATGGCCTATTTTAGATTCTACATAAATTTTTCCTTTATGTAATTTTACATATTCCTTTGTAATCGCAAGACCAAGGCCTGTAGAAGCAAAGTTTTTTGTATAAATATTATCAATTTGTGTAAATTTTTTAAATATAATATTGTGATGTTTTTTTTCAATTCCAATGCCAAAATCTTCAACTTCTAATATAAAATATTCCTCAGATTTTTTTGTTTTAACATTAATCTTGCTTTTGGGTGGAGAAAATTTAATGGAATTGCCTATTAAATTTGTTAAAATTTGTTGAAATTTTTGATAGTCTGCTTTTATTGGTTTATTGTAATCATCTAGGTATTCAATATTTAATTCTTTTGCATTGAGCAATGGCGATAACAAATTTATGACTTCATTAATTGCGGTTTTTGGATAAAATTCTGTAAGATTTAATTTTATTGATCCAGATTCTATTTTAGAAAAATCAAGAAGACTATTAATCAAACCCATTAAACGTATTGATGCAATATTAATTTCTTTTAAGTATTCTAATTGCTTATTGTTTAATTTACCAAATACCTGATTTAGTAGTGCTTCTGAAAATCCTATAATTGCATTTAATGGTGTTCTTAGTTCATGAGAAATATTTGCAAGGAAATTTGTTTTTGTATTATCTGCTTGGATAAGTTTTTTATTTTGTTTTTCAATTGTTTTATAAGCATTTTCTTTATCTGAAATTGCATCTTGTAAAATATTTAATTGTGTTTTAAATACTTGATTTAGTTCAAAATCCTTTATAATGTATGAATATATTCTCAAATATAAATTTATTATAGATATTTCATCATCATTAAAATCTCCATCCTTTATAAAAACTGCAAAACCAAAAAAAGAATCTTTTATTAAGAGTTTTGAAAATAAAAAAGAGTTTTTCGAAAAATGGATTTTGCTGCTTAAAAATTTTGAAATTTCATCGAAATTCAGCATAAAAGTATTATTGTTTCTAGAACTTAATAGTTTTAATAATTCCATATTTAAGTTTTGATTAAATATTTTGTTTGAAGTTTTTTGATTTTCGGAAATAAAAGCTTTTTGGTTTAGTGAAATATCATCTAAAAAATATATACTGGAAACAGAAAAATAAACCTCGTTTTTGAGGTTTAATAATAAAATATTATAAAAATCTTTCTTTAAACAGTTGGAATAACTTTCTTTATCAAGAATAGAAGACAAGTTATCCAATATTTTGCGTTCAATACTCATTTAAAAATCTATACAGTTAATTTATAGCCACCCTTTACAGCATTTTGGAGTACATCTTCAGAAATTTTTGCTCTTAGATTTTTAATATATTTGTATACATAATCGGTTGGCAAATCTAAAACTTTTGCTAAATCTTTAGCATAAACAATTTTATCTGTATTTTCAATAAAATAATTCAAAACAGTTTGCTCTCTTTGAGTTAAAGGTTTTTTAAATGTAAATTGTCTCTTGTTTTCAAGAATATCAACTTTTGGCATATTGTTTTGCATATCTACAGATTTTTTTGCAACAGAAACAATACTACTTTTTGCATCTTTTTTAATATTAGATACGAAAGAATTATCTTCGGCTTTTTTTGCATTAGATAGAACTATATCAATAATATCACGTGTTTGTTTTTCTTCTTTTAATACTTTGCCAAGTCTTTTGGCATATTCTTCAAGTGTAATTTTTTCTAGTGAACTTCTCCATTGTTTAATTTCTTCTTTACTCAAATATTCACTCATTGAACTTCCCCTTTTAAGAATTTTTCTTCCGTCCTTACTCTTTTATTTATACCATAAGAATATCTTGAAAATCTCGAAATATTTAGTAAAGTAAAATTTTATTTATTTTATTAAAAACATATTGACAATTAAAAATGAGCCCTTTTTTAAAGAGCTCATTTAATTTGAATATTAGTTGATATACTGGTTATTAGTCATCTGCATGACCAGCAGTGCCTAGAACATCTTTCATCTTGTGTATAACCATTTCTTTTACGGCTGTTCTGCCAGGACCCATATATTCACGTGGGTCAAATTTTTCAGGATGTTCAACAAAGAATTCTCTAATAGTTGAAGTCATTGCAAGTCTCAAATCTGTATCAATATTGATTTTTGCAACACCATGTTTTGAAGCATAATTTAACATATCTTCAGGAACACCTTGGGCATTAGGCAATTTGCCGCCAAATTTATTGCATTTAGCAACAAATTCTTGAGGTACAGAAGAAGAACCATGAAGAACGATTGGGTAATCAGGATATCCTGCTTCAGCCAATGCATCTTTGATTTCTTTTAATCTGTCAAAGTCTAATTTTGCTTCACCTGCAAATTTATAGGCTCCGTGAGACGTGCCGATAGCAATTGCCAAAGAATCGCAGCCGGTTCTTTTAACAAACTCAACAGCTTCTTTAACATTGGTGTATTTTGCATCTTTTGCATCAACGTTAACATCATCTTCAACGCCTGCTAATTTACCAAGTTCAGCCTCAACAGAAACTCCTCTTTCATGAGCATAGTCAACAACTTTTTTGGTAACAGCAACGTTTTCTTCAAAAGAAAATCTTGAACCGTCAATCATAACTGATGAAAAACCACCATCAATACAAGATTTGCAAATTTCAAAATCAGCACCGTGGTCTAAGTGAAGCGCAATAGGTACAGTAGTTGTAGCTAAGGCAGCTTCAACTAATTTTACTAAATATGTTTGATTTGCATATTTTCTAGCACCAGCAGAAACTTGAAGAATTATTGGAGATCTTGTTTCTTCAGCAGCCTCAGCTATTGCTTGAAGAATTTCCATATTGTTTACGTTGTATGCTCCAATTGCATACTTGCCGGCAAGAGCCTTTTTGAACATTTCATTGGTGCCAACTAATTTTCTTTCCATAAAAATAACTCCTAAACTAAAGTCGTATCAAAATAAAATGTATAACAAAATCAACCATAAAACAAGGATAAAAATTTTAATTTGTAAATATTTGTAAATAATACCTTGTAAATTCTAAAGATGTTTATCAAACCACACGATAAAAAAAATATAAAATTTGTGGGAAAGTTAGGCAAATTTACCACATAATTTGTAATGCAATTACAGGTAAAATAAAGGAGCAAAAGATGGGCGACGGCATCAAAATAACCGGTAACTGGGATTTTGGAAAAGACAAGAAAATTGACAAAAAAGATTATGAAACCAAAGGCATCAATGAAGCCAAGCAAAAAGATTTACTTGGTAATACTAACCGTAAAGTAAATATTACTGATGGCATTAATAAAACAGAGGCTGAATATATTATGATGGAACTTGAAGATCAAGAAGCCTTTGATTTTGAAATTGATAATAAAAATATTAAAAAGCTACTGGGTGATGATACTACAGATGAAGCTATCAACAGCATGAAAACCATTCTTGATAAAGTTCAGGAAAATTTTGGTGAAGCAAATAAAACAGCAAAAACAACTGAAAATTATAGAGCTGTATTTGATATTTATACAACTGCGGGTACAAATAATATAAAAATAGCACCAAGCAAGTTGCCAGAAAATACAAAAACACAGAGCATTGTAAGTGCTAATGAAGTTAAAGGTGATGATAATACTAAAGCATATACCTTAAATTCTTTGATTGAAAAAGCTTACGATTTAGATAAAATTTGTGAAGAAAATGGCATTAAAGATAAAAAGGGCATTAAAAACAATGCAATAGATGAATATTTGCAATCAAATCCAGAATTATGCACGCGAATAGTTGAACTGTATAATACAACAAACCCTAACAACAAAATTGATGATGTAAAAGATTTAAGTTATGAGCAAATTGCTGGTATGAACCTTTATGATTATAAAAATAATAAAGGTATTGATGTAATTGTACCAGAATTCAATCTTCCAATGCCAAAACAAGGTGATTCGAATATTAAGGAAACAAGACTTGTTTCAACGCAATATGCTACAGAAAAACCAAATACAACTGTTGATATTGTAAAACCCAAAAAGGGCGAAACTCTTGAAGAGGGTAAACAATATGAAAAAGTTGCTGATGCTATTGCCGATAAATATGGTATTGATAAAAATGATAAAAACTACAACTATAAAATAAACACTTTAGCTTTCCAAATAGCAAATGATCCAAGTAATGCTAAATTTATAGAAACCTATGTAAACAAGCTTAAAGATGGCGATGATGTTAATGTATTAAACGATAACACAAGAGCGGAGGCGCTACTTAATTTAACAGAGGCTAATGGTTTGCATTTCCCTGATAATATTACTGATAATGGCATTAGGCTGCAAGGTAATTATCAATATTCACAAGGCAAGGAAACATATCAACTTTCCCCACGTTCTTATGAAAATGGCCAAACGCTAACAGAACTAATCTTGGCCGATTCTATTAATTCCAATAACCCTCCAAAAGGTGCCATTACTAAACTTGATGATATGCTGAAATACGCTTATGACCCAAGAACTGGTGAAGCATTAAAAGGCGATAAGGAAGTTACTGTAAAAAGCGGTGATAGTTTAAATTCAATTATGAGCAAAAATTATCCGGATTTAAAACAAGGCAGTGACGAATGGAAGGCAAAACAGCTTGAAATTATGAATGCCAATCCTGAAATCTATGGTAAAATTGATGATACTGGTGCCTTAATTGAAGCAAGAGATGCCAAAGTGGATGTAAACACAAGAGCTAATTCTATGTTGCATCCTGATGATAAATTAAAGATGCCAAATTCGTATAACATTACCGATCAAGCTGCGCGCGGTCTGGCTGATGCATATATGTTAAATAACATAAAAGACAATCCGCAAATATATGCTGCATCACAAGAAATTAACGGTGAATTATCGCTTTTTGGTGCGTACAATATTGATGAAAAAGCCCTTGGTAAAAAAGTAGATGATATGCTTGCAGATGCGAAAAAACCAGATGCAAACGGAAAAGTTTTATCAAATGAAGATGCCGCAGCAAAGGTGCGTAATGATTTAATTGCTGAATATGGCAAGAATGAAGGTGAAACAACAGGCAGTCTTGAAAACTTTCTTGAAAAATATGGCAAGGTTGATCTTGATAAGGCTCAAGATATTGAATTATATGATGCCAAGGGTAATTTACGCTTCAAAAATGAAGATGGCACTCCTGTAGAATATAAATTCTCTGAAACCTATGTAAGATTTGGTACTGCAAGTGCCGTTAAACCAAAAACGACAACTACATCCACTGGTGTGCCAGAAAGCACTGGAACGGGAACAGGTCCTGAAACAAACACTGGTACAGGAACCGGAACTGGTACTGGCACTGGAACGGGAACAGGTCCTGAAACAAACACTGGTACAGGAACAGGTACGGGCCCTACTGGCCCAACCGGACCTACGGGACCAACAGGACCTACAGGACCTACGGGACCAACAGGACCTACTGGCCCAACCGGACCTACGGGACCAACAGGACCTACTGGACCTACTGGACCTACAGGACCTACTGGCCCAACAGGACCTACGGGACCAACAGGACCTACTGGCCCTACGGGACCAACAGGTGAGCCTACGGGTAATCCAACTCATGAATTCCCAACAAATACAAGCACAGGCACTGGAACAGGTCTTCCAAATACAGGAACCGGAACAGGTGAACCACCACATGAAACAAGTGTGACATCATCAAATACTGATTGTGGTGAAACCACACTTCCAACCAATCCTCCTGGCAATATAACAAATGAAACTGAAAAAGCCCCAAACACTGGTACAGCTAGCACTGGTGAAAATACAGGAGCTACAAGTGCTCCAACGGGTGATGCTGGTGAAAATACTGGCGTTGGCGGTAGCGGTACCGGTGCAGATAGCACAGGGGCAAATACAGATGCTTCAAATACCGGAACAGCAAGTACTGGTAATGAAAGCACTGGTACGCCTGAAGTAGTTCTTCCTGGTAAACCTGGTGGAAATCTGAATAATAATCCAGCAGAAAACGTCAATCAGGGTGTACAACAGCCAACAGGCACTGGCAATGATGAAGTTAAAGATGACACCGCCCATGATACTGACAAAGAAAGTGGTGATGTTGATCTTGAAGACAAAAGCGGAAAAATAAATCTCGCCAAACTGGAACGCAAATTAGGCTTATTTGGTGGTGATGATAATGTATTTATTTCAACATAACGAATAAATAATCTTTAATGAGCAGGATGCAAGCATAAAAGCATCCTGCTTTTATTATGTAAATATTTGTAAATATAGTTAAAAAAACATTAAGATTATGCCTATTTATGCCGATAACACACATGTGGAAAAGAATAAAGGAACTTTAGGTGAAAAATGGTCCAATTCAACCCATTTGATGATGCATTTTTAAAACACAGAATTGGTGGCACAGAAAATATTAGTGCACCAAACAAGGTTGATGAAGCTAGTATACCTTCTGATGATAAGCAGGGTATGCAAAGCGGTACCATAGAAAAAACTGATGAAAATGATTATTTGGATATGTCAGATATGGTAGATGATTCAGCAGAATTTGATTCATCTAGTTTTGAAAATGAAGATAATGAACAAATTAATAAGGCTGATGAAAATTCAGGAAGTTCTGACAATCAGGAAAATAATCAAGAAGACAAAGAAGAAATAATGGAAGATGCAATGCAAAATATGCAGCAGTTTATGGATAATTTCTTTGATAAGAAGAATTAACTAATTAAAACGTAAGGAGCAATAAAGATGTCATCAGTAAATCCGTTTTCAGCACAAGGAACAATTACAGCTGATGCCTGGGGAACAGGTAAAAGAAATGACTGTTATTGGAACATAGCGAAAAATCAATTAGGCGAAGGTGCTTCGGCTCAAGAAATTAGTGCACTTACAGAAGAATTAATTGCATTAAATAATGAAAAAGCTGGAAAAGCTGGGCAAAGGGATACCCTGATTAAAGACGAGCAAGCGGTATTTATTCCTTTAGAATATGCTATGGATGAAATCAAGGAAAATGTGACAAATGCTCAAACTGCATATACTGAAACTACTGCAAAGGTAACTGAAATACAGGGTAAATTTACCGAGGCCACTACAGCAGTAAATACTGCGCTTGCAGGTTTAAATACAGCAACCAGTGAAATGAAGGCTGCTGAAGAGGCGCTCAAATCTGTATCAGATGAAGATCCAAGTTTTGAAAGCTTGCAAACTGCACTAAATGATATGCAAGTAAAATTTCAAGAAGCTCTTATTGTATATCAAGATGCATTAACTTCGCAACAAGAAGTTCAGAGTGAATTAAACACTGCAACAGAAGAATTAGAAACCTTGGCAAAAAATCTTGAAGAATTCCAAAAGGAATTGCAAGAAACAATGGAAGAGTATAATTCTGAAAAAAATGAGTATGGTAAAGAACTTGAAGAATTGCAAGCAGAAGTTGATAATTTAACTGAACAGACCCAAAATGTTGAAACTGAATTGCAAAATGCCAAAACTGCACAAGAAGCTGCACAAAGTGAAATTGATAATTCACAAGAAACAGTAAGTAAAGTATTTACTACCAATGAAGAAGGCGAAATGGAATTAGATCCTGAAGCCCTAAAAACAGCAGCAGAAGGTTTAACTGACATACCCGATGGTGAAATTCCAGCAGCTAATCAAGGTGAAGGTGGCGAAGACAATCCATTAGACCTTAAAGAAGGTGATAGTGTAAGTGATAATGGTGATGGCACCTGGACTGTAACCCATCCTGACGGTACAACTGAAGTTATGAAACAGGATGAAGATGGCAACTGGGTATCAAACAATGAAGGTGACAAAGGTGAAGAAGTTATTCCTGAATACGGTCTAACTAATGCTGAAATTGAAAAAATAAAATCAGAAGGACATGTTTATAAAGATGGTGTTACTTATGAATTTGACAGCAATGGCGATTTAATATCCACAGAGAAAAAGGTGGACGAATCAAATCAAAGAAAAGATTTAATTACTCGCAGAGTTGCCGAAGATGGTACAACAACAACTTACGAATATGATGATAAACTTGGATGGGTTGAAACTGTAACAGATTCAGAAGGCAAAGTAATAAGTACGGCTAAAAAAGATAATAAAGGAATTATCCTAGAAGAAACCAAAGATGGTGTTACAACACATCAACAAGTTGTGAAAGATTTAATCAAAAAATATGATGATGCTAGCGGTGCAACGGCAAAAGGTAAAGTGTTAAATGAAATATTAAATAATGGTGATTTATCTGCTAAAGATATGGCAAATCTGATGGACAAAATAGATTTTGAAGAAGCCACAAAAGATTATTACTTCTGGGCAGATCCAAATGCCAAGAACAACTACATCAACAAACTCAACGATGCTATATCTAAATACTCTGGCGAAGAACTGCAAACCTTCCTTAATGCATATCAAAGCAAATATGGTCACAGTTATATGGAAGCAATACAGAATATGCAGTCCAGTAGCAAAGAAACTGACAGCTTAAAGAAATTTATATCCGTATTTGATAGCCAAATTCAGGATTCTAAAGCTATGCAATTAAAAAATAATGAACATACCGAACTTTTAAAATATAAATTAAAAGAAAATGGTAACATACTAAAACAAGTATTAGACAATGCTGGCAATGACCAGCAAAGTAAACAGGAAGCTCTTGCGGTATTGTACAATGAATATGGCAGTTCGGATGGAATAATTGATGCACTGCGTCGTCTTGGTAATTCTGAACAGGAAAAATATGCACCAATTCTGCAACAGTTGTATCAGAATGTTGCTGCCGGAATAGAATAAAATTTGAATACATGTTTTTAAGCAGATGATATATTATATATCATCTGCTTTTTGTTATACATTCTTTTTTATAATACTTAAACCTTTGTTACTAATGAGATTTAGCGTTTGTAAACTATTGTAACAAAAATTGTAATTATTGAAATTCAATGATTTATATATACTTTATATATATGAAAGGTAAAATCACAGGAGTAAAGTCAGAAAATGTCAGCAAACATTCCAGGCGAATACATTCCAAAAACTCAATATGATCCAACCAAACTGGCTGGTGTTGCTGCTGCTAATACTGCTAGTGCTACGACAGGTGCAGAGTTTGGTTCTGAAGAAAATAAACCTTTGGAAACCGCATTTGATGTCGATGGAACAAATACAAATGTTGAAGAGCCAGTTGGTGATCAATTTGTGGTAAACGCAAATGCTTCTGTTGAAGAATTAGAAGCACAAAAAGAGCAGATGGGCAGCACCTTAGATACTTGGAAAGGCGAACAAGAAGATACTCAAGATGGTATTTCAACTCTTGATACAACTATAGCAGCTCAAGAAAAAACTATTAATAAGGCTAATGAGGTAAAAGAAACAATTACTGCAAGAAATGAAGAATTAAAAAACAGTATTCAAGAATCTACCACTCAACTAAATACCATTAATGCAAGCATTGCTGATTTGGAAGCACAAATTAGTAATGCCAGTAGTTTCTTTGGCGCCATAGGTAATGCTATTAAAGGCTTTTTTGGAAATGGCGTTGATGTAAATGAATTAAAGACTCAATTAGAAACCCTTAAAGCTGAGAAAAAACAAATTGAAACCCAAAGAGAAGCTGATAGAAAAGAACTTCAAGATAATGGTGTATTAATTAATATTAATGATGGTATAATTAGCAATCTTGAAAATTCAAAAAAAGCTAACGAAAAAGCAAAAGCAGATTTGCAAGCTACTTTGCAAGAAATTCAAGAAAAGCTTCAAAGTGGTGAACTTAGCATGGACCAAATGGAACAAGCCATTGCAGATGCTTATGCTCAACAAGGTATTGATGCAAGTGAAGAACAAATAAAAGGTACAAGTGCAGTAGTTGCAGATGCTATAAACAAAGGTAATTTTGACGGTGAAAACACTACAAATGGTGGCGCAATTACTGATGGAAACAAGCTTGCAGAAGATATCAATAATGGTATGTTAGCTCAAGACCCTTCAACTGGTGAATTTAACGGGGAAGCTTTTGCGCCGGCACTTGAAGAAGCGGGTTATACACCAGAAGAAGCAAAGCAAAGAACGCAAATTATTGAAGCATTGGCTACTTATAATGATATTGGTCTTGGCATAAGCTTTGATGAAATATTTAACGGTGGCGGCTCATTACTTGATATCAGCAGTGTTGTAGATAGTGCTATTACACAAAATGTAATGAAGACTGCTGGTACGGGCAAAATTGTTGGTAATCTCAAAGGTTTTACAAGTAAAAAAGACATGGACGATAATGCTTCAGCCATAAAAGATTTTCAGTCTGAATATTCTTCACTGGATAGTTACTACAGAGCAAATGACATCAAGGATTTGGAAGTTGATTCCTATCTTGATATTGCAGGAAGAATGTATACTGACCTATCTCAAGGTGCTGTGTACAACACGACAGATATAGCCGAAGCTGGAAATGAAGCTGCAAGCTTGATGTCATCGCTAAAGGTAAAAGTTTCAAGTGGTGCTGGTGCGGATTTATCTTTCAATGCCAGATTTGAAAACAGTAAAAATAAAACTGATAGCATTATTTCAAGAGCAGAAAATAGCCTTGGTATTGGTCAAAACGAAGATATTGAAGAATGCAGGGTTGACTTTTTAACTTTTACAAGTAATTTCCGAAATGCCAAAACCGATGGTGAAAAAGAACAGATAATTTCAGATATGGCAGAACTTTCAGCAAGAGCACAAGAAATAGAAAAAAATCCCGAAAGTAATTTCTTTACTGATGAAAGACTGCTGGTAGCATTTTAATAAGGATTAGATACACATTTAAAGCCCGATATTATCGGGCTTTTTGTGCTGTAAATTTTATTAAGTATTTTAAATTTTGTTTACACTCCTTAAAAAAATTTGTATAATTAACAAATCACAAGCAAAAAGGAGTTTTTAATGGAAAATTTAAAAGTAGCAATCGGATGCGACCATGGTGGATATCATCTAAAAGAAAAAATTAAAGAGTATTTGGAAGTTCATAATATTGAACATAAAGACTTTGGTATATATATTAAAGAAGCCAGTGATTATCCCGAAATTGCAAAAGAAGTGGCTTCTGCTGTTGCTTCAGGTGAATTTGATAGAGGTATTCTTGTTTGTGGAACGGGACTTGGCATGAGTATTACTGCAAACAAAACAAAAGGAATAAGAGCAACTGCTATTGAAAATACTTATTCAGCAAGGGTTTCACGTGCACACAATAATTCTAATGTGCTTTGTCTAGGTGAAAGGGTTATTGGTGATTATCTTGCATTAGATATTGTAGACATTTGGTTGAAAACCGGTTTTGAAGGCGGAAGACATAAAAAACGTATTGATATGATTGAGTAATCTTTTGGCGTTTGAGAAAATTTATTTTAGTGCTAAACTTAAATCATTGAATTAGTAATCCGATTTTAAGGAAGTTTATAATGTTTGAAAGATTTACTGAAAAAGCAATCAGGGTAATTATGCTTGCACAAGAAGAAGCAAGACGCCTTGGTCATAATTTTGTAGGCACAGAACAGGTTCTGCTTGGCCTTATAGGTGAAGGTTCAGGTGTTGCTGCCAAAACTTTGAAATCTATGGGTGTGAACATTAAAGATGCAAGAGCTCAGGTAGAAAAAATTATTGGCAGGGGTTCAGGCTTTGTTGCTGTTGAAATCCCTTTTACTCCAAGGGCAAAAAAGGTTCTTGAATTATCTTGGGATGAGGCAAGACAGCTAGGGCATAATTATATTGGCACAGAACATCTTCTATTGGGCCTTATCAGAGAAGGTGAAGGTGTTGCTGCCAAGGTATTGGAAAATCTTGGTGTCGATTTAAATAAATGCAGAAGCAATGTTATAAAACTTCTTGGAGAAACACGTGCAGGCCAAGGACAACAAACAACTACCACTGGTGCACCTCAATCTAAAGCTAAAACTCCAAGTTTGGATGAATTTGGTACAGATTTAACTTTAGCTGCACAAGAACAGAGACTTGATCCTGTTGTTGGGCGTGAAAAAGAAATAGAAAGAGTTATTCAGATACTTGCGCGTCGTACAAAAAATAATCCAATCTTAATAGGTGAGCCTGGTGTAGGTAAAACTGCCATAGCTCAAGGCTTAGCTATGAAAATTATTGATTGTGAAGTGCCAGATATCTTAGAAAATAAAAAAATCATTCAGCTTGACATGGGTCTATTAGTAGCAGGCACAAAATATAGAGGCGAATTTGAAGAGCGCCTAAAAAAGATTATGGATGAAATTAGACAAGCAGGAAATGTTATTCTTGTTATTGATGAAATGCATACTCTTATTGGTGCAGGCGCAGCTGAAGGTGCTATTGATGCTGCAAATATTTTAAAACCCGCATTGTCTCGCGGTGAAATTCAAGTTATTGGTGCGACAACTCTTGATGAATACAGGAAACATATTGAAAAAGATTCTGCATTAGAAAGACGTTTTCAAATGGTGCTTGTTGAACAACCATCAATTGATGAAACTATTCAAATAATTAAAGGTCTGAAATCTAAATATGAAGATCACCACAAATTGTTTATTTCAGATGAAGCTATTGTTGCTGCTACAGAGCTTTCCAGCAAGTTTATTACGGAAAGATTTTTACCTGATAAAGCAATAGACCTTATTGATGAAGCGGCTTCCAAGGTACGTTTAAATGTTTCAAGCTTGCCACCTGAAGGCAAGGAGCTTGAAAAAGAATTAAAAGCTACAATAAAAGAAAAAGAAGATGCCATTAGAAATCAAGAATTTGAAAAAGCTTCTGATTTAAGAGATTTAGAAGCACAAATTAAGGATAAAATTAGAGAATATCAGGATTCATGGAAAAATACGCAAGATGCAAATAAACCTACAGTAGGTGTAGATGAAGTTGCTGCTGTTGTTTCAACCATAACAGGTATTCCTGTTACAAAAATAACCGAAGGCGAATCTGAAAGATTATTGAAACTGGAAGAAACTCTACATGCAAGAGTTATAGGACAAAATGAGGCTGTCGTTGCTTTATCTAAAGCAATCAGACGTGCAAGGGTAGGTTTAAAATCACCAAACAGGCCTATTGGTAGTTTTATATTCTCTGGACCTACCGGTGTTGGTAAAACAGAACTTGCAAAAGCACTTGCTGAAGCTGTTTTTGGTTCTGAAGACAATATTGTCAGAATTGATATGTCTGAGTTTATGGAAAAACATACAACATCAAAACTGATTGGTTCTCCTCCTGGGTATGTTGGATATGATGATGGTGGACACATGACAGAAATCATCAGAAAGAAACCTTATTCTGTTGTGCTTTTTGATGAAATTGAAAAAGCACATCCTGATGTATTTAATATCATGCTTCAAATTTTGGATGATGGTCGCTTGACAGATTCTAAAGGACGATTGGTTAATTTTAAAAATACTATTATTATTATGACATCAAATGTTGGTGCCAGCATGATAACTTCAACACAGAAGCTTGGTTTTTCTGTTTCACAAGATTCCAAAAAGGATAAATATGAGAAACTGAAAGACACTGTAATGGAAGAAATGAAAAAATCTTTCAGACCAGAATTTTTAAATCGTATAGATGACATTATCGTGTTTGCTCATTTAAGCCAAGAAGAAATCAGACAGATTGTTGATCTTATGCTTAAAGATTTATTTAAACGTCTTGATGAAAGACAGTTAAATATTGAAGTAGGCGATGATGTCAAGGATTTTCTTGCAAAAGAAGGCTATAATGAGGCTTATGGCGCAAGGCCTTTGAGACGTGTCATCCAAAAGAAAATTGAGGATGTGCTTGCAGAAGAAATTCTTACTGGCAAATATCAAAGCAATGATACGCTTGTAATGAAAATGGAAGATGATAAAATCATTATTGAAAAGAAAAATTAATTAATATTATCAAAATAATTAATTAGCCCGGAAATACAATCCGGGCTAATTAATATTTCTCTTGCATAAAATTTACTATTCTAATAAAATGTTAATAAGAAGTTTGACACAATGGAGAGGTGTCCGAGTGGTTTAAGGTGCAGACCTGGAACGTCTGTGTGGGGGCGACTCCACCGAGGGTTCGAATCCCTCCCTTTCCGTTTTTCGGTTGATGGGTTTTTTATGGATAACATTCCAGTTTTTATGTCTAGCGATAATAATTTTGCCCCTTTTGTTGCAACTACAATGGCGTCTATTTTAAAAAATACAGAAGCCTTTATTGATTTTTATGTACTTGATTGCGGCATTTCAAATAAAAACAAGAAAAAAATTCAAAATACTTATAAATATTTTAAAAATTTTAATATTGAATTTTTGCATATTGATGCCAATAGGGATTTTGCTGATTTTCCTGAAATGAAATATATATCAAAGGCAATGTACTCTAGATTTTTAATACCAAAATTAAAACCTGAACTAAATAAAGCTATTTATACTGATATTGATGTAGCCTTTACTGGTGATATTTTACGACTTTATGAAATTAATTTAGAAAATCACATTATAGGTGCGGTTCCAATTTATAGACAGAATGAAATTGCAGAATTTCTTCATCAAATCAAGGAGCGCCTAGAGCTTGAAAATATTTATGATATTTTAATGAGTGGACTTTTGTTGATTGATTGTGAAAAATGGAACGAGGCAAATGTTACCGATGAACTTTTAAGCCTAACGACCAAACTTGCTAAAGAAAATAAACTTATATTTCCAGATATGGATGTTTTAAATAAATATTTTGGTACTAATTATAAACATTTAGATAAATGTTTTTGTATAATTCCAAAAACTCTAAAGTCAAATTTCACAAGCAAGGAGATTGATAACTTGATTGCAAATCAAGTTATTTGTCATTTTGCTGGTGGTGGCAAATGGAAACCATGGAATAATAAGCATCTTGAAGGTGCACAATATTTTTGGAAATGTGTAAAATATACGGATTTTCAAAATGAAATACAAAATATACATAGAAATTTTGTTATAAAATCTTTTTTTTATAACATTTTCAATTTCTTTAAACCTTATTTTAGACGTGGAAAAAATTTTATAAAAAATCAAATTATTTTAAAAATAAAAAATTATAACTCCTGAGCACTATTTTTGTTTAATTAAAAGCCTAAAATAAGGTTTTAATATAAAATACTTTTATGATTAAATTTGCTAGATATTTATTTTTTATTTTTTTATTGGCAGCCATCTTGCCCCTTGTTTGCCTTTTTGTTTATTCAAATAAAAAAATTGCAAAAATGGAATATAGTGCTTCCCACCATATTTTAAACGCCATCTCAAGAGAATTAAACTATAATATTGAAAATTATTTAAAGATTGAAACTGCCAATGTAATGCAGAAACTTTATTCGCCAAAAATTAAAAAATATACAAGATCTCTGATTATTGATACATTTCCAAATGCAAAAATAGAATTTTTATCCCAATTTCCTGATAAAATCACATATTACTATGAAATTAATAACAAGGATGCGTATCCAAAATTATATTGCACTGTCATTATTCCTTTTATGGAGGATGATATTCGAGGAATTAAGATTACCAAGCCTGTTGAAATAGATAAATTAAAACTGCCTGGACCTTATGATATTGAGTTTTATTTTGGAAATAAAATAGAAAATAAAAATTTAATTGATAAAATGTATGCAATTGAAACCCCAAAAGAAATTCAAGGTTTTAAAAAAAATCTAAAATATCTTTCACTTGGTATTCCAAAGCAAAAAAATATTGCATTTAAAATTTTTAACTTTGATAAAAATTATACTAAAAACGATATTACGGTGCTTATAAAAACTAGCTGGCATATTCCGCCTGCTAATCCTTATGAAAGACGTGCGGGACTTTTTATAATAATAGCCGGGGCACTTTTGAGTTTGCTGGTTGCACGGTATATTGATATAAACTTCATCATACCTTTTTTAAAGCTTTCTGCTGCTGCAAATCGTGTAAAGGCCGGTGACTTAAATATAACTGTAAAAATTAACACCAAACAAAAAATTGTACAGGAAACTTTTGTAAATTTTAATGAAATGGTAAAAGGATTAAAAGAAAAAGAAGAATTAAGGGCAGGTTTTATAAGGAATTTAACACATGATTTAAGAACGCCATTAATTGCACAAGAACGTGCATTATCTATGATTTCAAGTAAATTTGCAGAATTGAATCTGCAAGACGAGATAGAACTTGCAAAGAGTTTAGAAAAAAATACAAATCATTTGCTTCGTATGGTAAATATGCTTTTAGAATCATATCAATTTAATGTTAAAAAAGAAGATATGGAATATGAAAAGATTAATCTTTATACATTAATTGAAGATTGTTTTATTAAGATAAAACCACTTGCTGATGACAAAATGATTAATCTTAAAAACTTAATTCAACCAAATAAATATTACATTCATACGGATAAAACCTGTATAGAACGCATAGTAATTAATCTTGTGGCAAATTCTATTGATAATTTGAAAAAAGAAGGCTGCATTAAAATTGATGCTATTTGGAATGGAGAAAATTATAAAATAATAATTGAAGATAATGGAAATGGCATACCTGATGAAGATATTGAACATATTTTCGACAGATATTATAGTTCAAAATCTTTCAATAGAAAAATTGGTTCAGGTCTTGGACTTGATGTATGTAAAAAGTTAACAGAAATATTAGATGGTAAAATTGAAATTGAAAGCAAAATAGATAAATATACAAAATTTACAATAACTTTACCAAATAGATTAAAGGAATAAAATGGATATAAAAATAATATTAGTAGAAGACCATGAGCTAACAAGAAAAGGGATTTCTTATGGTTTAAAACCTTTTAAAAATATAAAGATTAGTGGAGAATTTGAAAACGGCAAACAGGCCGTAGATTTTATCAGAACTTGTCCAATTCAAGATGTACCTGATGTTGTTTTAATGGATATAGCAATGCCGGTTTTAAACGGAATTGACGCTTCAAAAAGGATTATGGCAATAAATTCAGATATAAAAATTATAATGCTTACATCGATTGATGAAAAAGAAACGGTTTTAAATGCTTTTGCATCGGGTGCCAAAGCTTATGCGATGAAAAATATTAATATAGATAAGCTTGAAGGCATTATAAAAATGGTTATGAATAATGAAGTTTGGATTGCGCCTGAAATTGCCCACTATATTTTAGATGTTTTTTCTGGAATGGAACAAATAGAATCAGTTAAACCTGTTAATGATTTCAAATTAACAAACCGTGAAAAAGAAATTTTATCTTTAATTTCAAAAGGCATGAGTAATAAAGATATTGCAAATAAACTTATAATTTCTTTATATACTGTAAAAAACCATGTAAAAAGTATTATTCAAAAGCTTGCTGTTGAAGATAGAACCCAGGCAGCTATTTTAGCCCTTACGGAAAAAATAGTATAATATTTTAAAACTTACTAGCAAATTATTTTATTTTCATGTTTTATATTAGCCCCACCCTTTTAAAATATAGTATAATAGTTTAAAAATAATAAACACGAGGAAATTAATGAGAATAACATCCATAGGTGCAAACTATAATACCCTAAGACCACAAAACCAAAATATAGGCTTTGGACAATTTCAGGATAAAAAAGTTAAAAAAGCTTATGAAGGGATAGCCATAGACCCTGAATTTAATGATGTCGAAGAAATTTATAAAAGAGATGTGGCCGGGTGTAAATACATCGAAAAATCACCTTATGTTACAGTAAAAGGTGCTAAAGATAAAAAAGGCAAATATTTCATATATGCTGTTGCCAATAAAGATGCAATTAAGAAACATAAAAATAAAAAATTCTATGATAATGTGCGTGAAATGTATCCAAAAAGCTGTATTGATTACTACCCGCCTAATAAAATAGCTGTAAAGTCAGGAATAGTAAAAAAAGAACCGGAATTTTTAACAGTTATAGCAGACTATAGTGATGCATACGATTTATATGATATCTTTATAAAACAAGATAAAAATTATAATAAACCGCCTGAGCCGCCGGAACCACAATACTCTGATGAAGAAGATAATTTTACAAAGAATTTGCGGCTTGAAGGACATATTTGGTAAAGTTTTGTTAAGTTTTTTATATATTATTAGCAAAAAATGTAATTCACCTATTTTATAGTAACGAATAAAACTATAAAAAGGGTGGTTATTTCCTCATGCCATTATCGGTTAAGAATTTTAATTATAATTCTGCCGCGTCCTCTAATGCTGTTCATTTCACAGGCATAAAGACAGGTAAGTTTTCCAACCTTAAAACTTTAAAAAATATTTCAAAATTAAGACTTGATGGCATATATCAAACACTTGAAAATAAAATTGCCCCGGGCTTTATTCAGCAAAACGGCAGCAATTTTTTCTATAAAAAGGCAAATTCATTTTTAGATGCACTAAAATACCCGTTTACAAAAATGCCCTTAGAAATATTAAACGGAATTGCAAATAAATTTGATATTCCAAGTTTAAAAAACAGTAATCTGCTTGCAAAATTCAGACAAAATGCTGAAACGAAAAAATACGAAAGAGCATTTCGCGGCTTAATCCAAAACGGAAGTGCTTTTAT
Source organism: Candidatus Gastranaerophilales bacterium (assembly GCA_910587815.1). GTDB lineage: Bacteria > Cyanobacteriota > Vampirovibrionia > Gastranaerophilales > Gastranaerophilaceae > MGBC122484. Next base: position 41,160 of record CAJUNK010000003.1, read on the forward strand.
TGAAAAAAACGGCACTAATGCAGATAAAATAGAAGATGGATTTTATAAACTTTTTAATGAAAACCTGGCGCCTGAAAAAGCAAAATATAATACTACCCATGAACGCACAATAGTGCGCTTTGTTTCAGGATTTACCGCAGCAACAATTCTTGGTAATGATTTTTATAATAAATCAATAATGAACGGTAAAACTGATGCCGAGGCTAAAAAAGAGGCAAAGAGCAAAAGAAATCAGGAAATAATTGAAAATACACAAGAAGCTATAACGCAATATTTTACACTTAGTGTAGCATCAGGTTTTGTAAATAATTCCGCATTTGGGGCACCTGTTTTAAACACAGTATTGAGTCTTGTTTCCCGTATAACATCAAGGCTGTCCACAGGAAGGCCCTTAACCAGAATTAAACCTGAAAATATTGCAAAGGCACCTTTAAAGACACTTTCTGTTGAAGAATTTTCAGATGCTGTTAAAAATAATAAGCCTGTTGAATTTAAGGATAGAGAATTTATCCAAAATAAAGGCGAAGATAAAAAACATATTTTAAGCTTCAAAAATATTCTCCTTGTCTGCCTTACAAGTATTGGTACAGGCTTTGCATTTAAGGGGATTAAAAATACAAAAGCGTTTAATGATGTTAAGGATTTGGTTTTAAATCTAAAACCTGTAAATAATGCACTGCAAAAATATCACAATGCGACAATAAGAAAAATATATTTAAACAATGATGAAATGCAAGATTTTACCGAAGCATTGCGCAAAAGCGGTCATAAAAATATGGCAAAGTATTATTCAAATAAACAACAAACCTTAACCCCAAATAAAGACAGAAAATTCTTCATTGGAGAATATGAAAAATTTACAAAAATTCCATTATTAAACATTGAAATATCAAACAAAGAATTGTACACTTTACCCCTGGCTCCGTTTAAGATTGCAAAAGAAATAATCGGATACCCCTATAAGCTTGCAAACAACTTACTTCAAGGGCTCGGCTTAATAAAGAAAGATGAGAAAAAACTTAAAAATGATATAAATTTAATAAATACATATCTTGATTTTAAAAAGCAAGCGGCAAAATTTAACAACAAAACTGACAGTAAAGAATTTTTGGAACATTATGCAAAACATATTGATGAAAATTGGTATAGCGCGCTAAATAAAGAGACAAAATCAAATGTTAATAATTGCGATATTGGTAAATTAACAGCACTTTTAGGCGTATTTACATCTATCTATTTTTCAACAACAGATGATTACAATGCAACCTTAAAGCAAACGGGCGATATTGAAAAAGCAAACAAAGATGCACGCTTAAGAGGTGTAAATAAAATTATAAGAACAGCGGTTCAGTGCGTATTTTTGGGTTTAAATAATTTATTTAAAATTCCATATTCTAAAAGTCTGCTTGGTGCAGGAATTATAACGGCTGGCTGCACAATTTTGACTGATAGTGTTTCAAGGATTTTATCCGGTATGCCGTTTAGAAAAATGAACAAAGAACAACTTGAAGAATATAATAAAAACAAAAAAGAAGGAGCGTTAAAATGGTATTATAATGCGCTAGACAAGCTTACAGACTAAAATTCCTATTTCCTCATTTTGGAGACAATACAGTGCGGGCATTTTCACAAAAATGCCCTTTTTTTCATCAGACAAAACAAGAAATTTATAACTTTAAAGGAAAAAATGGGCCTGGTGGGACTCGAACCCACGACCAAAAGATTAAGAGTCTCCTGCGCTACCAACTGCGCTACAGGCCCAAAAAGTTTATTAAATTAAAAATGTTCAATCAATGAAGGCGTAGCGCAGATGCCAACTTAATCATACTCTTGCTCAAATACTTTCGCAAGTATAAATCGTGAAGGACATACTACAGGCCCAAGGTGTAAGAGCTTGCGCTACCGTACCTCTCCTCGAAAGTGACATTTAGTCACTTTTTTGTCGGCAGAGTGCTACAGGCCCAAAAAGTTTATTAAATTTAAAAATGTTCGGTTGATACAGAACAATTTTAGCATAAAAAATGCATTTTGTGCAAAAAAAAAATATTTCTATATCAAACTATGCAGCAAATTTAGACATTAAAACATAACCCATAGCACTAGTCACATTATGGTGCTGATTTACAACTCCAGCAGTGTAACGTCCATTATCATCAGAAGTATTTCCTTCAACGGTATTTACGCTGCCATCTGGATTTACAGAAGTAACAATGCCTATATGACCTGCCCTGCCATTTCTATTGTATATAATATAATCACCTGGCTGCACTTCATTTGAACTAGATGTCCATACACCATTTTGTTGCGCCCAATTCATAATAGTGGGGCAATATGCTGTGTTAGAACATGATTTTGCAAAATCTCCAGGTGTCGCATCATTGCCATATACTTGTTTTGTAACATAAGTTACAAAATCGGCACACCAGGCGCCATCGTCAAACTGACATCCGGCAGTTCTCATAATTTCTTTCATTTCTGCTGCTGAGAGTCCATCAAGTTTTTGTGCAAATTCAACAACATCTTCTCCTTCTGAACCTACTCTGTTTTCAAGCTGCATTTGCATAGATTGCAGTTCATTTATTGATGCGTTTATTTTATCAAGCTCAGCTCTTGCATTATCCAAATTTTTCTGTGCTGCTTGTAATTCACTCGTCTTAATCTTTTCCACGTTTTCACGTGCTTTTTGATATTCTTCAAGTGCAAGTTTGGTATCTTCTGAGGCATTATCTAATATTTTTTGTTCAATTTCATCACGCTTTAACTTTAATTCTTCTAAATCTGTGTTTAATTGCTCTAGTTCTTTTTCATCTTTTTTCTTTTGATTTTCAAGTTTTGTTTTTTCTTCATTTGCCTTTTTCTTTTCAGTTTCTGCGTTTTTAATTTTTCCTTCTATTTCTGCCTTTTTAGCATCTATTTCTGCATGTCTATTTTTATTTTCTTCAGTTTTTGCTGGCAAGGCACCAAGCGAGCTATTTAATGCGCCAATCTGAGTGTCAAGGTTTGAAATAGTATTTTCAAGATTATAAATTTCATTTTCAGCCTTTGTTATTGCTGTTTCTTTTTCTTTTATCTCTTTTTCTTTATTAGCAATATCTTTTTCAATTTTTGCCTGGTCGTCTTTTAGTTTTTTAGAAACGTTTTTGTCTTCTTTTAATTTTTTCTCGTAATCTTCTTTTTTTGTTAATTCGTCTTCTTTTGCACTGCTTATATTTTCATTTGTACCATTTTGTACATCAGAAAACTCTTTTGACGCATTATTTACTGTATTTTGTTTTTCTGCTTGTTCTGCTAAAAGTTGCTCCATAGACATTGCATCAGGTTTGGATACAGAATTTTGAATATTATTTGCACCTGAACTGTACCCACTACTATTGTTTCCAGTATTATAATATCTGCCACCAGATGTTGCTGGTGCGGATTGTTTAGCTAGAGAATTTGCCTGCATGGATGTTTCTTTATTGACGTTATCCAAGCTAGCTTTTTTATTGTCATTAGATGCATTTTGTTTAAAAGCATCTTTAAGTTTTTGTAATAAGTTTTCAGAAATTTGATTTTCTTCTGTTGCAGCCTCGTTGGAAGGATTTTTTGTTTCATCGTCTTCTACTTTTGAAGCAGGGTAATCTTCCTCATCAATATATGTAATATTTGCAGGTATTCCTGCTTTTTTTGCTATCATTCTAATGTCATCAGCTGTAAGTTTTGAAATATCAGAATCTAAGCCCATTTTTTCGAGCTCATCAGCACTTATTTGCCTGTCATTATTATCATCCAATGCATCAAAAATTTCTGAATGACCAAAAACAGCCAATACACCATCAAGTTCACTATTATTTTTAAATTTACCTTTAAATGCTTTTAAATCCAGTTCATCAGCAGTATCAATTTCTTCAATTGATTCGCCTGAGTTTATTTCCTGATATTCATTTTCATCAGTTTTTACATACTTATTAGTTTCAGCTGCATTTTTATTATTATCAAACGTTTTATGTAAAAGAGTTTCTTGTATTGAAACATTAGAGCTTGAAGATATATTCTCTAAATATAAATCTTTGTTTGCAATATTAATCAGGCTCATACATACTCCTTCATATATATAAAAAATATATATAAAGTCTCATTTCACAATTTTAAATTTTCTTTACAAATATTAACAACCAGGAAAAATTTTCTTTTTTTTATTTTTTTATATAGTGCAAGAATAAAACAATGAAAATATCATTTTCTTTAATTAATCATAGTATACCAACAATTAGGGTTGATAGTTTTGCCCCAAAAATTTGTTCTGGAAATAATTCAGAAAAACTAGCTAGCCATAACATTTATTATGATGCAATTAAAAATTATAATCTTCCCTTTATGGGCAAAAAAGAAATTCCCGTATATGCAATAGATAATAAAGGTGAATATGCAAGATACGACAGCTGTGCACTTGCAGCAAAAGAACTATCCTTAAATAAAAGAATTGTTGCAAGATGTGCAAACGGCGAAGTAAACACAACAGGCGCTTTTACTTTTATAAAAGCAGAAGATTTTGAAATTAGTGATAAAGATAATAATCCTGTATTAGATAAAGATGGAAACATAAAAATAAAGGAAGATATCCTTGCAAAATGCCTCAAAAAATTTAAAAATACTGCTGTGTATTCTATAGATAAAAATGGAAAACATCAAAGATTTGATACTCAAGCACAGGCAGCAAGAGAACTCAAACTTGGTAAGGATGGCATCTGTGATTGTGTTAATGGAAAATTAGCCACAACTGGCGGATACGCATTTGTTTGGGCCAAATATATTGAAACAATAGATGAAAATGGTAAACCAAAACCTGATGAAAAAATCTTGGAAGCTTTTGCATTAGATTTATCACTTATTAATAAAGAAGTGTATGCTTTTGATAAAGTTGGAAACTATGATAAATATGACAGCCCAACCATTGCTGCAAATTCTAAAGGTGTAAATTACAATGATGTTGCACGCTGTCTTTCTGGTGAACAAAAAACAGCAAAAGGTTTAACATTTGCATTGGCAAATGAAATCGAAATTATAAATAAAGATAAGACCAAAAGTTTGAAACAAGAAAAAATTAATGAGATTTTAAAACGTTTTAAATCAAAGTTTGAAGTATATGCAGTAAATAAAAAGGGAGAATGTTTAAAATTTGATAATATGAAAATACTATCGAAAGAATTAAACATTCCAAGAAAAAGTATCTGGCTTTGTTCTCAAGGTGCCTATAGTACAACTCATGGCTATGTAATAGCAAAAGCTGAAGAATTAGAAAAAGAAGATAAAAATGGTGAAGTATCTATTGACAAAATAAAATTAAAAGAAATATTGAATGTTTTTCAAAACAAGGCAGTTTATGCAATTCACAGAAGCGGTAAAAAGGAAAGATACGATAGCCAAGCAGATGCTGCTGATGCATTAGATATTGAGCGTTCAAGGATTTCTGCTTGTATTCGCGGAACAAGAAAAACTACGGGCAATTATACATTTATAGCTGCAAGTGAACTTGAAAAAGGCTTTGATGCAAATAACAAACCAATAATAAATACACAACATCTAAAAGAGGCAATGAGCAGATTTAAAAATAATGCAGTATATTTTATTGATAAAAATGGTAATTGCACAAAATATAGAACAAAACAAGAGGCTGCAAAAGCGACAAATACTGACCCAAGTGATTTATCAAGATATATAAATCATGAGCGCGAATTAAGTGGAGGGAAGGCATTTGTTGATGCTGAGCGTCTTGAAATTTATGATGAAGATGGCAATGTAAGTTTAAATCAAGAGTTGATTAAAAAAGCGGTAGAGCGAACATGGAAACGTGCAATTTACATTATTGATTCTAACGGCTGTTGGCAAAGAGCAGATGGTATTTGGGAAGCAGCAAAAAATAAGCAAGGAGTTTACTATGATGCCAGACTTAACAAATATATGTGTAGAAATGGTTATAATATGATTCACGCATCTAAAGTTGAAACTATGAAGAAAATTGGTGATATCTATGATTTTGACGTTAATTATAGAAAATTAAATTGGATTAAAGAAGATTACCATAGACGTTCAATATATTTATACAATACAACAACAAAAGAATGTAAAAAGTACAGTGGTGAAAGACAAGCCATGTTAGCTTCTGGCGCTTATGCTTTCGATCAAAAAGATAAATTATTTAAATTAAAGGACGATTTTAAAATATTTAGCGCAAGTGATGTTGAAAACTGTACTGAGAATGGTTTTTATATAACAGATGAAGAAAAAATGAGCCGCAAGCTAGAAGAACTTGCGGCAGCATAAATTGATTTATTTCAGATTTAATTTAAAAAATTCATCAATCTTATTAAAAGGAATTTTTTCTAAATTATCATACAAATCTACATGGTTTGCATCTTTTATTATAAGCAATTCTTTATTTTCTCCCTTTAATTTTTTAAATGCATCTTCTGAAAAGTATTTGCTGTGAGCATTTTCACCGTGAAGCAACATGACTGCACTTTTAATTTCACTGCTGTAGGCAAGTATTGGCATATTAATAAAAGATAGTGAAGATGTCATATTCCAATTTCCATTAGAATTAAGGGAACGCTTATGAAATCCACGCGATGTTTTATAATAATCAAAATAATCTTTTATAAACTGCGGCTCTTTGCCGGTTAATTTTTCAGGCAGTCCAGGTTGAGGTGCAAAGGTACCGCTTTTATAGTCCTCAGTTCTTTGCTTATTTAATTTTTCTTTTAAACTATAACGCTCATCTTCTTCAACTAAATCAAAATACCCGTTAGCGCTCACCCGGCCCATATCATACATAGTAGATGCAACAGTAGCTTTAATTCTGGTATCCATAGCAGCAGCATTCAAAGCGAAACCACCAAAGCCACAGATACCCAATATTCCTATTTTTTCTGGATTAATATTTTTCTGATTAGACAAAAAATCAACAGCAGCAGAAAAATCTTCTGTATTAATATCTGGTGAGGCAACATGCCTTGGTATACCCCCGCTTTCACCAGTATAAGAAGGGTCAAAAGCAAGAGTCATATATCCAAGTTCTGCTAATTTCTGCGCATAAAATCCAGATGCTTGTTCCTTTACTGCGCCAAACGGCCCTGAAATTGCAATAGCTGGCATATTGGCTATTTTTATATTTTTAGGAATGTATAAATCACCAACTAATGTTATACCATACCTATTTGTAAAATTTACCTTTTTAGTATCTATATTGGTATTTTTTTTAAATGTTTTATCCCAAACATTGCTGCTTGCAGCATTTTTAGCTTCAACCATAAGATTTCCTCCTATTAAAAATAATATAAACACCACCCAAAATAGATATTTCTTCATATTGATACCTCCAAGAAATGATTTTGTATGCAATCTAAAACTGTTTTTGCGTAAATATCATGTTTACCATAAAATATATGACTTGCTCCTGGCACCTCTATGACTATGTTTGTATTTGGATTTTTTGTCCATGCATTTAACTGCTCCATAAAATTTTTTGGATTATCACCTGTCACAGAATCTTTTGAACCAATTATAAAAACTCCATTAGGTTTCATATTATATAAGGAGTTAATTTCACCTTTTTTACTTAACACAGGACAATTTTTTAAATTATCTGCCTTGTAAAAATCAATAACAGTTTTTGCTTTCATAGGAGAAAAACCCCCAAATAAAAATGGCAAAATATCATCTCCCCTGCCATCTTTTATCCATTCTTTTGCTGTATTAAAGCAAATATCGACATTAGGCATAACGCTCCACCAATGCATAATATCCACAGGAGATGATATTATAAAATAATCAATAAAATCATCTTTTGTATTTCCTAAATAATTAATAATTTTATTTGACCCCAAGGAATGTCCAGCTAAAATAATTTTTTTAAAACCAAGTTTTCTTGCATATTCAATATAAGCTTCCACATCGCTATAAGCCATACTAAATTCATCGTCAAATGTGCCTGAAATTTTTTGCTTACCTGTAGAATGGTCAGTATAGGCAAAACATGAAAAAGAATCATGTGCATGCCCAATGATTGTTGCAATGCTATTTTCTTCTAATAGTTTAGCCGTAGAATATAAAAGTTCATTTTGAAAAATATTTGAACATATTCCTGTAATCATAATAAGGACTGTATCGAAAGTTTTGGCAGCAAATAGTGCACCTTTTAGCTCTAGTCCTCTTTTTGTGTTTACTTTTATTATTTCCATTGTTGTTCCTTTGTTTTATTTAGGCTTGGTGTATATAAAATTAAAGAATCTATACCTATTATTTATGATATTTTTAAAATAGCAAATACCTATATTACATAATTAAACATACTTGACAGGCATAGTTTAATTTTTATAGTATAGAAATATGGAAATTAGAGTATTAAAATATTTTTTAGCTGTTGCTAATGAAGGCTCCATTACTAGAGCTGCGAATTCACTACATTTAACCCAGCCAACCTTAACAAGACAATTGCAGGACCTCGAATCTGAATTAAACCAAAAGCTTTTTATTAGAGGAAAACACAAAATAATACTAACACCTGAAGGCATGATTTTAAGAAAACGTGCAGAAGAAATTATTGATATGGTTAAAAAAACTGAGGCTGAATTTCAATCATTAAAGGGTACTATGGCAGGCGATATATACATAGGCGGCGGCGAAACTGAATCTATGGCGTGTATTGCAAAAGTTTTAAAAGAAATACAACAAGACCATCCTGATATTAAATTCCATATATATTCTGGAAACGCTGAAGATGTAACAGAAAAACTTGACAAGGGGCTTTTGGATTTTGGTTTATTGATTCAACCTGTTGATATGTTTAAATATGACCATTTAGCATTGCCAAACAAAGACACTTGGGGAGTTATTATGAGGAAAGACAGTTCTCTTGCTGAAAAGAAATATATAAAATTGGAAGATTTAAGAAATTTGCCACTTTTAAATTCAAGACAAGCAATAAGAAAGACATCATCTAAAAATGAATTCATAGAATGGTTTTGCGGAGAATTTGAAAACTTAAACACTATTGCCACATTTAATTTAGTCTATAATGCCGCCATTATGGTAAAAGCAAAAATAGGCTATGCTATCACGCTTGATAAATTAGTTAACACATCAGAAACAAGTGATTTGTGCTTCAGGCCTTTGTATCCAAAATTAGAATCAAGCCTAGATATAGTTTGGAAAAAACAGCAGGTGTTCTCACCTGCTGCAAAATTGTTTTTAGAAAAACTAAAAGAACATTTTGGATAATTTTATTTTATATTACGAATATATGGATCTTTATAATAGCCCCAATTTTTCTTTGTTTTTACTTTTTTATCCGCTTTTTTCTTTACATTTTTATTTGTATTTTGTTTTACATTTTTCTTACTATCTTTTTTTACTTTTTTATCAGTTTTTGGTAATTTTGCAGGTTTTTCAACCTTGACATCTATCATTTGATTTTCTACTTGTTCTATATTTTTAGGCTTTTTATTTTTACCCATTAAGATGTCAAGCCCAGCAGAAAACGCAACACCTGTTCTTCCACCATTTCTTATAAGTGTTTGCAAATATCCAAAGAAATTATCACCACTATTTTTTTGTAAACCAATACCATATTCAACGTATGGTTTTACGGATAATTCAGGCAAGGCTACATTTGCGGCAGAAAATGATGGATCATCAATAAAATTCCATTTCATTGCAGTGCTAATATAAGGCTGCCATCCGCTTTTTGTATGACCAAAAATTCTAAAACCAGGTGCTACTTGCATGGCATGCATAGGGTTTGAATCAATTTTTAAATCTCTAGCATTTGTAAAGTCAAATGTATTGATAAAACTGTATGAAAGAAGTACATTTGGCTGCAAAATAAATTTACCTTCAGCAAATTCAAAATTATACCCTGATTGCATTGCAGTACCAGTTGTAAATATTGGAATAGTATCATCGCCAAACATAGTGGATGCCATAGCAACTGTTGCACCTGCGTTTGCTGTTAAAGCGGCGTAGAAATTATCCCTATAAAATGCACCTGTAAAGCCAAACAATCCACCATTTTGATATATTTTATTGCCATCAAAACTTTGACGCGAACCATTGTATGCTAAATAGCTTGATAATTGCGTTCTTTTGCCATTTTTAAGTTCGCGAACTTTTCCATCATTGCCAATAAATGTTCCATACATAATATTGTCAACATCAGGACCATTTTTTAGATTAACTTTTTCGATGGAAGTATATGGTTTAAACCATGTATGGCTGCCATCTTCATTATAATGGATTTCATTTGAATCCTTGATTGCAAAACGATTCCGCATAGTTTCAGCGCGTCTTTCCATTTTTGGCATCATCATTTTTGCCAAAATATTTTGAAAAGCCATATCATACGAATTTAATTGAGTAAGATATGCAGCCTGAGATGCTACAGAACCAACCATAATTGCCGGATTAAAGTTTGTGTATGCTGGTGTATTCCCGCTTGAACCTCCGCCTTGTTTTTTCATTGTAAGCGTAGCATTTTCAGAATCATATTCCATATCAAACTTATATATATCACCAAGAGCCGTTGTTACTGATTCATCTAAAGTGATAATATCCATCAATTCTTCATTTTCGCCAATATCACCAATATACATACTAACTTCATTACCTGCTTTAATGTCATTCATAATATGTATATTTTTTATATTAATTTTGCCATTTTCACCAACTGTTGCGTTTGTCACATAAAAGCTATCCATTGCACTGTTTAGTGGATCAATATCTAATGCAACATCTAAAGGTGCATCAAGTTTAAAATTATTAAAATTATGGCTTTGTGTAACACCATTTGCAACATCCAAATAAGATGGAGCTAAAACATTAAATGATTTTGCATTATTGAAAAATGTTCCTTTGGCACCAAGCCTTACAGTACCGCCTTCAACATTTATATCGCCTAAAAAATTGTCCATATTTGCATTTAACACTATAGCACCAGTGCCTTCTCCATAAGGAGCGTCATTTGGAATTCTATTGGTATACGGCCAATCTTCTTTATTCCAAGTTCCTTTTTTATTAATATTTAGGGTTGAATTGTTTGTAGATGTGATTGCATCATTAAATATAATCTCTTTACCAGCTGCTGCGTTTAAATTCACAGTACCGCCTGCGCTGTGGATAGCATTTGAAGAAAGACTGTTTTGATTTGCACCAGCTTTATTTGCATTAAAAATTATGTTTTTTTCTTTTGCAATTATATTTACAGTACCGCCTTTTTCATTGTATATTGCACCACCAGAAGCAGATTCACCGATTGCAACATTGTTTGTAAATGATGTATCAACTGCTGTCAAAATTGCCCTATCAGCCACATAAGCTGCACCACCACCATATTTAACATTACCGCTTGCAGCAGATATAGATTTATTAGAATCTACAACAGAATTGTTTAAATTTACAAAATTAAGTGTGCCGGCATAGATTGCACCACCCTTTGCGCCCGTATCAGTCTTAGAATTAGATTGTGCAAGATTATTGGTTAATACCGAATTATCAATGTTGGTAGTCACAATATTTGATGTACTTGTAGCATCAACTCCTGCAATAGCACCACCACGCGCTGTTCCTTCAGATATTACCTTATTTTCATTAAAAGTTGCAGTTATATCATGTTTTGATTTACCTAATGTATTTGCAGCAATAGCAATAGCTCCGCCTGATGATACAACATCAGTTTTAGTGTTTTCATTTATAACGCTATTGCCTTGAAACAAAACACCATTGTGAATTTTGGTTGAAGAATTACTCATTCTTATTGCCCCGCCTTCTGCGGTAGCTGTTTTTGTGATATCAATGCTGCTGTCTTTGAATTCAACAGAGTTATCTTTAAATACAGTTTTTGAAATATCAAGTAAGGCTTCCTTTTTAATATTAGGATTTGTTGATACCACACCTGTAGTGTTGTTATTTTGATTTATAGCACCGCCATAGGCCATAATATTTGATGTTGAAAGTAATTCAGGATTTAAAACCACCTTGTTTGATAAAAATAAAGAATCTTTTATGATTGTATCGTTTGCTGAATAAATAGCACCAGCATAAGCACTTGACACTGTACCAGTGGCAGAGTTATTTTCAAACACCGTTTTATCAATTGTATGCTTAAAATAGGCATTTTCTATTTCAGGAGTATAGGAATCAGCAAATATAGCGCCACCGTATGCTTTTGAACCGACAGCCTGATTGCCGCCAAAATAAGCACCATCAATATCTAAAGCGCCTAAGCTATTAAAAATAGCTCCGCCCCTAGCCTGAGCATAAGTGCTAGTGCTTGCAGTGTTTGCCTTTGCTTTATTGTTTACAAAATAACTATCAGAAACCGTTAAAATACCATTTTTTTGTTGCGAATACACAGCTCCCCCCTCTGCTGCGTATGTTGTAGTTAGAGCATCACGAAGATTGTCTGTAATTAAGCTGTTTTTAATTTCAAATTTACCAGCGTAATTTTTGCCATCTTTTATTCCAGGATTATCTTGGGTATTATGACCAAGATAAATAGCACCGCCTTTTGCGCCAGATTTAGATGACGTATTTTCATTACCTTTGATTACGGAATTTTCAATAGCTAAATTATCTGTTGAGTAAATAAAACTACCACCCTGTGAACCAGTGCTTTTAAAGTTATATGCTCCATTGTTTACTGTCTTTATAGCATAGCGAACAGCATTATTAAGTGAATCTAGTTTAATAATTGTTATATCACCATCAGCAACAGTACTGTTTAAATTAAAGCTGCCAACATTTAATATTTTGTTTTCATACCCTTTTCCTGCAAGATTATTTGTAGAGCGAAGCCAAGCACCTGTTGAAGAATTGCCGGTATAACCTGCACCATTAATTGCATACCCATTGCCATTTAATATGGTATCCCCACTTGTCATATTCTGAGTATTTACACCAACAGTAGCATCGCTGCTTAGATTTGTTGTTTTGCTTCCAACACCATCAATTTTTGCTGCATTGGCATTGTATATAAATCCTATATTTAAAGCCGCAGCCAAAAATAATGTTAAAATTAATTTATCATTTTTCATATTTATTTCCCAAGCTTAAAATATCAGCCAGAATATTATAATACAAACGACCAAATTTAATGCAATATTTTTACCAAAAATTAAAATTTATAAACTTTTGTTAAATTAGATATAACCGTCTTGAATTTAAAAACAGATTACAAACTATTTTTTTCAAAGAATAGATTTTTATCAACCTGAGAAAAAAACTCATTAAATATTTCAGGTTCATAATGCCTAATTACTTGCCTTGGCGAAGCTTTTACAGTTGTATAACCATCCGCATTTTCTAAAACCTTCTCTATCACATTAAAACGCACTTTGGTACGATTTCCTACAGATTCAACTGTCACATTACAATCAAAAATTACCGTATGACATGAAACCTCATTTTTAATTCTTATTGTATCATTTGCAATATTTATTACCGCAGAAGGATTTAAGCCAAAAGAAAATGCTAAAAGCACTGCATTAAGCGCCATATCAACCGAATACACGGCAACTCTGCCTTTCAGGGTTCTTTTTAGCTTATCTTCTTTTTTTGCTCTAATGTACCCAAGTTCTTCTTCAATATTTTGAATAACAAAACCATTATCTTGCAAGGTATTTACTATCGCTTTTAAAACGGTTTTTTCATCATTAATATCAAAATATCTTGTTTCTATTTCTCTAATCTTAAGAACAGATGCATTTGCAGGAGTATTTGATGCATAAGATATTTGAACATTTGAGCATATAAGAAAAAATATAAGAATTTTTGCAAAAAGTTTTTTCATAAATTATATTTTTTGTTTTTGTATAAATATTGCTTTATCAACATGGGCAAAGAAATTTTGATAATAATCAGGAGTAGTTATTTCTTCAATCTTTTGAGCATTCCCATATACATTTAAAAGTTTTCTTTTAAAATTGACACGCACTTTGATATCATCCCCAAATTCTGATACATTTGCAGTAACTTCAACTACAGCCACTGTAGCTCCCATCATACCTTTTGTAGTGCCAAATTCTTTCATTTTATCAATAGTTTTATCATTTGTGCTAAACTCTTTTGCACCAGAAATAAATCCTAAAAGAGGATTTGCATTATTTACAATAAAGCCCTGGTCTTGCAAAACGTTCAACATCGCTTTCATTATAACAGTTTTGTTTCCTGTGTATTGGCGGGTTTGATACTGCCTTTTTTGAAGCTGCGATTGTGGTGTTATTACTTCATTTGCCTTTCTTGCAGCAATTGCAGGGCAAAAAATATTAAAAACAAAACAAAGGCAAATAAATGTTAAAATTTTTTTCATATAATATCTTCCGTTAACTCAATATTTCTTAAAAATTGCTCATGTGATATTGAAATGATGAAACTTTTTTATCGGTAAATTTTATTACAATAGTTAAGGTTTTTTGCGCAGTTTGGTAATTGCCTTTATTTTTTGCATAGCTTACACCTAAAACGCCTCCACCTATAGCGCCATCACCATATCCGCCACCCATTCCGCCAGCACCAATCCCAAAGCCGCTATTGTTGTATGAAGTAACAGATGATACTTTATCGTAAATCCAAGTGTCTTTACCATCAGAATCGACTGTTGCAATATTTGGCGAACCAAGTGTAGATGCAACAACGTCTTGCGATGTGCCTATTTTAATATGGGTTTGCGCCACACCAAGAGTCAGAGTGGTTTGCTGAATTGGAGTTGCAGTACAACTTTCAGGATGTTTTATACACTTTATTTCCTGCTTTTGTTTAATTTTTTGAAGCTTTCTTTGATATTTTTGTTCAGCTTTTATTTGTTCGGCTGTTGGTTCCATAATGGCAAAGGCAGGTGATGAAAATAAAAGCGCAAACAATAAGCATAAGGATAATTGTATATTTTTTTTCATAATATTATTTCCCCCAAAATATTTTTCAAATTATAACCCAATTTTGGTATTTTAGGCAATTTATTAAAGTACTTTTATCTTTGATATAATTACTTTATGAAATTTGGTATAGAAATATTTATTATAGAAATTATAGGAATTATCGCATTTACAATTTCAGGTGTAATTGTAGCTTTTAAAAAGCGTTTAGATTTACTTGGTGTGATTACTTTAGGTACAATTACAGCTGTAGGTGGCGGTGCACTGCGTGATATACTTTTAGGAATTTTGCCACCATCTATGTTTAAAAACGGAATTTATGTTTTGTTTGCTTTTTTAACAGCCATTGCTTCATTCTACATCGGCATTTTGGCAATTAAAAAAATAAAACGAAGCAGGGTAAGATTTCATAATTTAATCACATTTTTTGATGCAGTAGGACTTGGTGTTTTTACTGTTGTGGGTACAAATACAGCAATTGTAAACGGATTTGGTGATAACATTTTTCTTACAATATTTGTTGGAGTAATTACAGGAGTTGGCGGAGGTGTCATTCGAGATATTATTGCAAATGTAACACCTTTTATTATGTATAAAGATTTATATGCATCTTCTGCAATAATAGGTGCAAGCCTTTATTATCTATTATTTCAGCTGCATTCAAATTATTTTTTATGTCTTTCAATTTCAATCATTGCAACAATTTTTGTACGTTTGCTTGCACAAAAATATAATCTTGGCCTGCCAAAATTTGGCGCACATAAAGATGAGGAAGGGTGATTATTATAATCTATTAGATTGTATCAGCCTCTGCCTTTACTATTATATAAACAAGATAGCTGGCAATTTTAAGCAATATTTTCAGTGATTTTGGGTTCTATTTTTATAAAATTCAAGCTTATTTACAATTTCAATCATTTCAATATTTCTTGTGCTCAATTTATCAATATGGCAATTAGTAATCAATTTTTTATAGTAAGATTGTACGTGCATTTTACCTCTTTTCAAAAAAAGAGCATGGAAGCTATACACAACAGATGCCATGCTCACTGTTTGGAATTAAACTATTATCTTCCATATTTCAGGGTTCTATATATATTATATTGCATTATTAATTATAGTGCAATGTGCAATGGTTCATTATTTTTATTTTCAGTAAAAAATAGTATAAATTTAAAAGGATAAAGATTTTGAGCATAAAAAATACTCTTGGTAAAAGAATTGCAAAATTAAGAAAAATAAAACAGCTATCACAAGAAGCTTTGGCTGAAAAATGCGAAATAAATGTAAATTCGCTAAGTTATATTGAAAATGGCAGAAATTTTCCCTCGCATGAAACTTTGGATAAAATTATTAATGCCTTAGAAATTGAACCTAGAGATATTTTTAACTTTAACAAAACTAAAACTAAAGATGAACTATTATCTGGCATTAAAACAAAGCTTGAAATTATTAAGGATGATAAAGATTTGCTGAATCAAGTTTATTTTTATTTAGATTCAATAATATAAAATATTTAAGCAGTATGAAAGAATATTCAAAAATTGCAGTTCAAAATTTTAAAAATGGATATAATTGCGCACAATCCGTGTGTTTAGCGTTTGTTGATAAATTGAATTTAGATGAAAAAACTATTTTAAAATTATCCTCATCATTTGGAGGTGGAATGGGCCGTCTTCGCGAAGTTTGCGGCGCAGTAAGTGCTATGTTTATCATTGCAGGGATTTTAAAAGGTTACGATGCATCCAATGACGATGCCCTGAAAGCCAATCATTACAAACTCATTCAGGATTTAGCACAAAAATTTAAAAATAAACATAGTACAATAATTTGCCGTGAACTATTAGGGCTTGATGAAAACGATGAATCGATTTCATACATTCCATCTAAAAGAACTGAAGAATATTATGCACAAAGACCTTGTGAAAATTTTATACAATTAGCGGCTGAAATTATCGAAAAAGAGTTACTTTGATTCTTTGCGCTGTTTTCTAAATTCCGCAGCAGCAGTGAAAATTACATCTGAAGAAGAATTCAAAGCTGTTTCAAGACTATCTTGAATAACACCTATTATAAAGCCAACCCCCACAACCTGGATTGCAATATCATTTGATATGCCAAAAAGCGAGCAAGCAAGTGGAATTAATAATAATGAACCGCCAGCAACACCAGATGCACCGCAGGCTGCAAAAGATGCTAACACACCCAGAATAAGTGCTGTTGCAATATCCACCTGAATTCCAAGAGTATGCACAGCTGCAAGTGTCATAATAGTGATTGTAACAGCAGCACCACTCATATTTATTGTAGCCCCAAGAGGGATAGATATAGAATAAACATTTTTATCAAGTCCAAGTTTTTCGCAAAGTGCCATATTTACAGGGATGTTTGCAGCAGAACTTCTTGTAAAAAACGCTGTAATGCCACTTTCTTTAAGACATGTGAAAATTAGCGGATAAGGATTTTTGCGTGTTATTATAAAGACTATAAAAGGATTTGAGACAAAATATACAAAAAGCATACAAAATGCTAAAAGCAGAATCAGTTTTCCATATTCACCAAAAATATCTGTACCGCTTGATGAAACAGCCCCAAATACAAGCCCCATAATGCCAAATGGAGCAAAGTTTATTATTTTGCAAACCACTTTTGAAACACAGTTTGCAATATCTGATAGAAAAGCTTTTGTTTCAGATGCAGCAATGCTTTTCATCCCTAAACCAAATAACACTGCCCAAAACAATATCCCGAGATAATTTCCTGAAGATAGTGCCACAAAAGGATTTGAGACAATATTTACTAAAAGATTGTGTAGAATTTCAGATAAATTACCAGGCGATACGGCATCCACACTTGCATCTGCAACAAGTGTAAGAGTCAAAGAAGAAATAAAACTAAAAACAACCGCAACACAAGATGCTAAAAAAGTGGATAACATATAAAGAATAATAATAACCTTAAAACGGCCATCCTGTTTAATTTTACCATTTGCAAGAGAACTTATTATAAGCACAAAAACAAGAACAGGTGCAATGGCTTTTAGAGCTCCAATAAAAAGTTCACCAATCATTTTAATAGCTTTAAGATTTGGAAAAACTAGAGCAAAAATAATGCCCAAAATAATACCTATAACTATTCTTAATACTAAATTTGTATCATTATATTTTTTATAAAGATTAGAAAAAAAGCTATTCTTATTCATACATCCTCTTTTGTCTGTATATTAAAATACCATAAACAAGGAAAAGTATTAACACATAGACTGTTTTATATTAAAATAAACCAAAGGGGAGTTTAAAATATGACAGAGGCCAAACAAAGAATAGCAGCGCAAATATTTGCAGAACAATGGAAAGATAAGGGCTATGAAAAAGGCCAAAGTCAGCCTTTTTGGCTTTCTTTATTAAGGGATGTTTATGGTATAGAACATCCTGAAAATTATATTTCTTTTGAAGACCAGGTGCATTTAGACCATACAAGTTTTATAGATGGGTATATTGAAAAAACAAAGGTTATGATTGAACAAAAAAGCCTTGGTAAAAATCTTAATGCAGCAATTAAACAATCAGATGGCAGTATGCTAAACCCTTTTCAACAGGCAAAAAGATATATTTCAGACCTTCCTTTATCAAGACATCCAAGATGGGTTGTTACCTGCAATTTTGAACAATTTTACGTTTATGATATGGAAAAACCGCATTGCGAGCCTGAAATAATAAACCTTGCTGATTTACCTAAAGAATATTACAGGCTTTCATTTTTAGTGGATGAAGAAAATATACACCTCAAAAAAGAAATGGAAGTTTCAATTAAGGCAGGGGAAATTGTAGGTTTAATTTACGATGCTTTATTAAAACAATATATTGATAAAAATTGTGAAGAAACATTAAAAAGTCTTAATAAACTTTGCGTAAGATTGGTTTTTTGCCTTTATGCAGAAGATGCAGGTATTTTTGGCAAACATGATATGTTTCTTGACTATATGAAACAATTTGAAACAAAACATTTTAGAAAGGCCTTGATAGATTTATTCCGGGTTTTAGACACAAAAATTGAAGATAGAGACCCATATTTAGAAGAAGAACTCGCCAAATTTCCCTATGTAAACGGCGGGCTTTTTGCTGATGATGATATAGAAATTCCAAATTTTACAGATGAAATCAGGGAATTACTTTTAACAAAGGCAAGTGCTGATTTTGACTGGTCTGAAATCAGCCCCACAATATTTGGAGCCGTGTTTGAAAGCACCTTAAACCCCGAAACAAGAAGAAAAGGTGGGATGCACTATACATCTATTGAAAATATCCATAAAGTTATTGACCCTTTATTTATGAATGATTTAGAAAAAGAATTTAAAGAAATAAAGGCGCAAAAGCAAGAAAAAACCAAAAATAAAAAACTTCAAGACTTTCAAAACAAAATTGCCAGTATTAATTTTTTAGACCCAGCCTGTGGCAGTGGAAACTTTTTAACAGAAACTTATATTTCATTAAGGAAACTTGAAAATGAAATTTTATATGAGTTATCAAAAGGGCAAATAAAAATGGGCGCCCTTGTAAATCCTATAAGGGTTTCTATAGGCCAATTTTATGGTATCGAAATAAATGATTTTGCAGTAACTGTTGCAAAAACAGCCCTTTGGATAGCAGAATCCCAAATGATGAAAAAGACAGAAGATATAGTGCACATGGATTTAGATTTTCTGCCTTTAAAAACTTATGCAAACATTGTGGAAGGAAATGCGCTAAGGATAGATTGGGAAGATGTTATACCAAAAGAAAAACTGAATTATATAATGGGCAACCCACCGTTTGTGGGGTATTCACTTCAATCAAAAGAACAAAAAAATGATAT
This sequence comes from Candidatus Gastranaerophilales bacterium, assembly GCA_910587815.1. Lineage (GTDB taxonomy): Bacteria > Cyanobacteriota > Vampirovibrionia > Gastranaerophilales > Gastranaerophilaceae > MGBC122484. The sequence continues at coordinate 60,917 of CAJUNK010000003.1, forward strand.
TCTTTCTATTTATACTGATGAAAAAGGCAAGTCATATAAAACAGCAGGCAAAATTGATTATGTTGCGGGTTGGTATTTTAAAGCTTCTAAATTAATGCAAAATACAAACATAAAAACAGCACTGGTTTCAACAAATTCCATCACCCAAGGCGAGCAGGTGTCTGGAGTATGGAAACCGCTATATGAAAGGTTTAATGTTCACATAGATTTTGCACATAAAACTTTTCGTTGGGATAGCGAATCTAACTCAAAAGCACATGTTCATTGCGTGATAGTTGGATTCAGTTGTTTTGAAAATAATACCAAAAAAAGATTATATTCAGGCGAGCAAATGCAACTTGTTGATAATATTAACGCTTATTTGATTGATGCGAATAATATTTTTATTGAAAATTGCAATAATCCTATATGCAATGTTCCAAACATGCAAAAAGGCAGCATTCCTGTTGATGGCGGAAACCTTATAATTGAAGAATGTGATTATGCTAATTTTATAAAGCAAGAACCTTCCGCAAAGAAATATATTAGAAATTTTATTGGCTCTGAAGAATTTATAAACAACAAAAAACGTTATTGCTTGTGGCTTATTAATGGAAATCCTGCCGAAATAAAGCATTGCTCATTAATAATGGATAGAGTAAAAAAAGTTAGAGAAATGCGCTTAGCTAGCACAAAAGAAGCAACAAAAAAATTTGCTGATTATCCGACAAGATTTATGGAAGTACGACAGCCAAAAACAAATTATATTCTTATTCCTAGTCATTCATCTGAAAACAGAAAATACATACCTATAGGATTTATGTCACCTGATTATATAAGTAGCAATGCAAATTTAATTATTCCAAATGCAACCGTTTATCATTTTGGTGTACTAACTTCAAATATCCACATGGCTTGGACAAGAACCGTTTGCGGAAGATTAAAGTCTGATTATCGCTATTCAAACACAATAGTCTATAACAATTTCCCCTGGTGTAGTCCAACCGATGCACAAAAAGAAAAAATTGAAAAAACTGCACAGGGAATTTTGGATGCGCGCGCACTATATCCTAAATGTTCACTTGCAGATTTATATGATGAACTTACAATGCCGCCTGAACTTCGAAAAGCGCACCAGGAAAATGATAAAGCCGTTATGGAGGCTTACGGATTTTACGAAAAAGATGAGCAAACAGACAAACGCCGATGGCTCAATGAATCTGAAACCGTTGCAAGATTAATGGAAATGTATAAAAACATAATAAATAAAATATAACAAAACACTCCCGGACATGGATTCGAACCACGATTGAATGATCCAGAGTCATCCGTCCTACCATTAGACGATCCGGGAATAAAATTTAAGAAATCGTATTTTAAAAAGTCCCTTAAAATCACGATTTACAGAACAATTTTAGCAAAAATTATCATATAAAGCAACAATGAAATATTATATAACCTGAAAATGTCTGATAAATATGTTTTTGGTATAATCTTCAACACGGGCTAAATTCCGTCTAAAAGCATAAAATAAAAGGAAAAGATAGTGGAAGAAATTTTATATCCTTTGGTTTCAAAATTTAATGAATATTTATCAAACTATATTTTAGTGACATTACTTGTTGGTGTTGGGCTGTGGTATACAATAAAAACAAGGTTTGTACAGATTAGATGCTTTGGCGAAGGAGTTAAAAACGTATTTGGCTGTATAAACATATTCGATAAAACACAAGATAAAAGTATGACATCCTTTCAGGCCCTTGCCACCGCTGTTGCAGCACAGGTGGGCACAGGAAATATAATAGGTGCATCCGGCGCCATTTTAATAGGGGGACCAGGGGCAATTTTTTGGATGTGGGTAATAGCTTTTTTTGGTATGGCAACAATATATGCAGAGGCAACTTTAGCTATAAAAACAAGGATAATTGAAAAAGACGGCACAATAAAAGGAGGCCCTGTTTATTATATAAGAGAAGCTTTCAAAGGAAGGTTTGGAAAATTTTTAGCAGGGTTTTTTGCAGTTGCAATAATTTTAGCGCTTGGTTTTATGGGCTGTATGGTGCAATCAAATTCTATAGCTTGCTGTATGCAAACTGCATTTGGCATAAAACCTTACATTATCGGTATTTTACTTGCTGTAACCTGTGCAATAATTTTTATTGGCGGAATAAAGCGTTTAGCATCAGTTGTCGAAAAAATAATTCCTTTTATGGCAGCTCTATTTATTATAGGGTGTCTTGTAATATTAATTGCACGCATAAAATATATTCCTGAAACATTTTATCTTATTTTTAAATACGCTTTTGCACCCCAGGCAATTTTAGGCGGCAGTTTTGGCCACGCACTAAAAACTGCGCTAAGCCAAGGAGCAAAAAGAGGCCTGTTTTCAAATGAAGCAGGGATGGGCTCCACCCCGCATGCACACGCGCTTGCAAACGTTAAAAATCCGCACATTCAAGGAACAGTTGCTATGATGGGGGTTTTTATTGATACGTTTGTAATTCTCACATTAAATGCACTGATTGTAATTTCCACACTTTACACAAATAATGGTGTTTTATCAAATGGATATACAGAAACTGTTATGGAGATTTTAAACAAAACAAACCTTGTACAAACAGCATTTGGCTCTGTTTTTGGAAACTCATTTGGTGCAATATTTGTTGCAATTTGTCTATTTTTCTTTGCATTTTCAACAATTTTAAGCTGGAATTTATTTGGAAAAATTAATGCAGTTTATCTTTTTGGCAAAAAATATCCGCTTCGTGCAGAATTAATTTATACAATAATTGCATTAGGGTTTATTATGCTTGGCAGCCTTGTTTCAAGTGATTTTGTATGGGAATTAACAGATATGTTAAACAATTTAATGGTGATTCCCAATGCCATAGCCCTATTTGCCCTTACAAGTGTAGTTGTTTCTATAGCAAAAACAAATAAATCTTAGATTTAAAATTTATGAAAACATGGTTTTTTATGATAATATCATTGCCATGGAATTATTATTTAATCCTGTTTTGATATCAGTTATTGTTCTGTGCTTATTATGTATTTTTAAGGTGAATGTTTTGTTTGCCTTAATGATAAGCTCAATTGTTGCAGGATTAATTTCTAAAATACCCATAGATAAAATAATGGAATTGTTTATTTCAGGTATGGGTCAAAACTCTGAAACCGCCCTAAGTTACATTCTTTTAGGAACATTGGCTGCTGCTATGACCCACACAGGATTAGCCAAAATAATTGCAGTTAAAATATCATGTTTTATCAAAAATAACAAATATTTATTAATTGGAATTCTTGTTTTAATTTCAATAATGTCACAAAATTTAATTCCTGTTCATATTGCCTTTATTCCGATTTTAATTCCACCTTTATTACCATTAATGAATAAATTAAAGCTAGATAGAAGAATAATAGCTTGTTCTTTAGCTTTTGGCTTAAAGGCACCTTATATAGCTATCCCCGCAGGATTTGGACTCATTTTTCAGGGCCTAATTGCAGATAATCTGACACAAAATGGTATTCAGGTTTTAAAACAGGATGTGTGGAAATCTAGCTGGGTTCTTGGTTTTGCTATGTTTATAGCACTTTTAATTGCAATTTTTATAACATACAGAAAACCAAGAGAATATCCAACAAACAAACAAGATGTTAAAAATTGCTGCAATGAAGAAATAAACTTAAAATTTGAAAAAAAACATTTTATCACTCTTTTAGGAGCAGTGACAACTCTAATTATTCAGCTTTTAAGTGGTTCTTTGCCTTTAGGTGCTTTATGCGGACTTATTGTAATTTTTGGTCTTCGTGCCGTTTCGCACAAAAAAATGGATTTTCTAATAGATGAAGGCGTAGGATTGATGGGCTATATTGCCTTTGTAATGCTTGTTTGCGCTGGTTATGCCCTTGTATTAAAAGAAACTGGCGGCATTGAAAGCCTTATAAATTCCATTTTGCCATTTATTCAAAATTCCAAATTACTTGCTGCATCAGCTATGCTTTTCATAGGTTTAATTATCACAATTGGCATAGGTTCATCCTTTGGAACAATTCCAATATTGGCAGTTTTATTTGTACCTTTATGTTTAAAACTTGGTTTTACAACCCCGCAAAGTATTATTCTTCTTTGCGCTGCTGCTGCATTAGGAGATGCTGGCTCACCAGCTTCAGATACAACTTTAGGTCCCACAGCGGGTTTAAATGCAGATAACCAGCACAATCATATAAAAGACACTTGCATTCCAACATTTTTGCATTTTAATACAGCGCTTACCATCGCAGCGCTTGTTGCTATTTGTTTATTTTAATATTCATCTTTTAAGTCACAAAATTTTCTTGTGCTAATATTTATTTTGTGGAAAATTTGTTAAAACGACAACTTATATACTTGCTGGGACTAACTATTATGGCCCTCGGTATTGTTATCAACACAAGGACGGACCTTGGCGTTGCAGCTATAAGTTCTATTCCTTATGCATATTCGATTCTTTTTAATATATCATTTGGTTTAACCACATTTTTAATGTTTATAATTTTTATACTGGTGCAATTTGCACTTTTGAAGAAAATCAGTTTTAAAGTTTTTATGCAAATTTCAATGACAACATTAACTAGTATTTTTATTGCAATTTTCGATATTTTAATGCCCTTTGGAAATTTGTCATTTACAATAGCTTTTATATTATTATTAATTTCAAATATTTTAACAGGTTTAGGGGTGTATTTAATGACAGAAGCAAGGCTAATTTTAGATCCAGGTAATGGAATTGTAGAAACATTGTGCTTTTATTTTAAAAAACTTTTTTCTTATTTAAGGATAAGATTTGATATCGCTTTAGTCATTTTTACATGTTTATCTGGTTTAATTATTAAAGGAAAAATTGTTGACATAGGCATAGGAACAGTAGTTTCTGCTTATCTTATAGGAAAAAGTGCGGGCATATTTGACGGTTTATTTAAAAAGAAACTGATTTAATAATAACCATCTTAGTTAAATAACTGCAAAAAACGCACAGTTTGATTATTTAAGACAGTTAGTTTGACTATTTTTAGCAACAAAAATAAGAAAAATTTGTTTTACTTAAATTACACTTTTAGATCAAAATAAAAGCTAGCATGGCAATAAAAAACTCCCCAGGTTGGACTCGAACCAACAACCTACCGGTTAACAGCCGGTTGCTCCGCCATTGAGCTACTGAGGATTAACGTTTTTGATTATTAGATTTTTATATAACGCTCAATTGCTACCCATATTTTGCAATTTTTACAAGAAACAACTGAGGATTGCTTTTCATCTTGTCTTACCTTGAAAGGTAATCTCGACAATTTTTATTATAGCAATAAAACTATTTTTTGCAAGAGATTTAATCAAATTTTCATTCAAGTTCATTATTTTAAAATAATAAATAAAAAGAGGGGTTTAAAGGGTCTTAAAAAAATGTTATAATTATCAAATCTTAATGTAAAGGAGAATAATATGTGTAAAAAAGATAATTCTATATGCTTTGCATTTGGTATTTTGGCGGGCATTGTAGGCGGCATTGCAGCAGGCCTTTTATATGCACCAAAGCCCGGAAAAGAATTTAGGGAAGACATCAAAAAAACTGTTATTGATGTTGCAGAAAAATATTCCCCCGAAATACAAAAAGCAAAAAAACAGGCGATAGATGTTATTAAGTGCTCAAAATACAAAATTGAAGCACAATATAAGAATTTTTTAGAAAATATGAAGGCTGAAAAGCTTGCTAATGCTAAAAATATTGAAACAGATGTTTACAATATGTAGTTTTATTAAGGTAATTTCAAGAGGTAAAAATGGAATCAAATGTGCAAATCGGTTTAATGGTGTTAATATACACAACATCCATATTATTAGTATTAATTACAATATTTTTAATAAAATTAATACATACATCAACAAACCTTGCAAAAACTTTATCCAAAACCTCTGAAATGATAAATAATGAACTAGAGCCCACTTTGAAAGAATTAAAAGAAACCTTGGGGTCTGTAAATACAATTACAAAAAATGCAAATGCCCAATTAGACAAGGTAAAAGGTGCATTCGACAAAGTTATGGGCGTACCTTTCAAAATAGGACAAAGCATGCGAGGACTATTTTCAGGTTTAAAAGAAGGCATGACAGCCGGCATTAAATTATTTAGAAAATAAAAGAAAGGAATAAAAAATATGTCAGTAGGAAAATTTGTTGTAGGCTTTGTTGTAGGTAGTGTTGTAGGCTCTGTTATTGGGGTTTTACTTGCTCCTCAATCTGGCGAAGAAACACGTGAACAAATCTCCAAAACAACTAAAGACGCGCTAAATAAAGCATCTTATGCTGTTAAAGAAATTCAAGAAAAAACAGATGATATGGTATCTGAAGTTCAAAAAAAGGGTGAAGAAATCATAGACAGAATTCAAGGTCTTATTAACAAGCAAAAAGAAGCGCAAAATTAGTTTAGAATCAATATCTAAGCGCCTTTTGGATAAGCCAAAGGGCGTTTTTTAATACGCAAAAAAATTATACAAGCAAAAAGCTTGTATACAAATGCTTTTAAAGTGTTCAACACGTTTTTTATTTATTTTTTTTAAAATCAACATTTTAAACCCTGCATATCAAAGCATAACAAGTGTTTTCAAAGTTCCAATACGTCAGAAACATCTTTATTGTAGCGTTTTATATTATTTGAAATTTCTTCATCACTAATGCCAGCTGTTTTTGCCATGTCTTTTAACAGTTCAAGCCCAAGTGTTGGGGTTAAACGCCCTTTTTTTAAAAAATTCAAAATAATTTTTACACCATTTAAATTTATTAAAAGGCCATGGGTCAAATATAGTATAGTTTTTGCACGTCCAAAATCTTCATCAGTATACCATCTTTGCCCGCCCTCACTGCGTTTTGGGCATAAAATGCCAGCCTTATCATAAAGACGCAAGGTTTGCATATTTACACGTAATTTTTGTGCAAATTCACCAATTTTGTATTTTTTTTCATTTTTATCATTTTGCATAGTTTATTATTTTTATTATTATTTGAATATTTATTTGAAAGTTATAAAATTTAAATTTCTCCAATTAAATCATAATCTGAAAAATTTGTTATTTTTACATTCCAAATATCGCCTGGCACAAGGATTTTATCTGTTTTAGCGTAAACAAGGCCATCTACATCTGGTGCATCTTTATAGCTTCTTAAAATCACAATTCCATCATCCTGAATTTGTTCTACAATACAGGGTATTTCTTTCCCTACAAGGGTTTTATTGATATTATTTGAAATATCTTTTTGAAGTTTTAATATTTTATTTTTTCGTGCCTTCTTTATTTTTGCAGGTATTTGCGGTTTTAAACTATAGGCATAAGTACCTTTTTCTTTTGAAAATTCAAAAACACCAAGTCTGTCAAACTTTGAATTTTTAACGAAATTATAAAGATGATTAAAATGTTCTTCAGTTTCGCCTGGATAGCCTGTAATAAGTGTGGTTCTTAGACAAACGCCTTTTATTTTTTTTCTTAATTTTTTTATAAACGTGTCTAAATCAATAGCGGGGCGCTTCATAGCCTTTAAAATCTCCTTGTGCGAATGCTGCAAGGGAATATCAACGTATTTTACAACTTTATCTAAATTTTGAATAGCATCCATAAGTTCATCTGTAAAATTTGTAGGATATGTATACAAAACCCTTATCCAGCTTAGATTTTGAATTTTATTTAACTCTTCTAAAAGCTTTGACAGCATTGGTTTTTCATATAAATCAATTCCATAGCTTGAAGTATCCTGCGCTATCAAAATAATCTCCGAAACACCTTTGTCTGCCAGGATTTTAGCTTCATTTATAATTGCATCCATTGGTCTTGAAACATAAGGTCCGCGCAATTTTGGAATAACACAATAGCCGCAAGCATAATTGCACCCTTCTGCAATTTTTATGTACGAACTAGAGCCTACAGTAATTTGCACCCTGTCTATATTTTCAGGATATTTACAAACAGGATTTTCTGATACAAAAAATGTTTCTTTTTTGCTTTTTTTATTATTCTCAATTAGTTCAACAATTTTATCAATATCTGATGTTCCAAGAAAGCCAATAGCCTCTGGTATCAAGGCTTTAAGTTCTTTACCATGTTTTTGTGGCAGACATCCTGTAATTATTACTTTTTTGCCTCTTGCTATCATATCAAAAATGCTTGATACGCTTTCTTTTTCTGCATCATAGATAAAAGAACATGTATTTATAATTACAAATTCTACATCATCATCTTCAGCATCCAGGGTAATTTGATAGCCTTTTTGCTTTAGTGCACCTAGCATAAGTTCAGTATCTACAAGGTTTTTAGCACAACCATGATGTAAAACTGCTATTTTTTCAGTCATTTTGTTTCCTTTCAAAAAGGTAAATCTGATACCCTAATTGTGGTTCATTTTGCACGCTATTATTAGCTTTTCCTATAAATGAACGTGTAAAAGTATATTTATCATTAATTTTTGCACAAAATTTAAGGCCAAAATCCTTACACAAAAAAGGTTTACCGTAATCAGAATAACTTCTGCCCAAAATTAAAATATTATCGGGCAAATTTCCTAAAACCTGCTCAGTTAAATATTTCTCACCGTAAGCATCAAAATCAAGCGGAGTGAAACTTGTATTAAAGTACGGATAATTTTTCTTTAAAACAAAATTAAAAAATAGCCCCTCAGGCAGTACTAACAGTGATTTTTCAGGATTTTGCCTTTTAAGATAATCAATTGTTAAATTCATAGATTCAGCAAGTGAAAAACTCGTAAAAATTACACCACTTGGGGTTTTAACCGGATTATTTTTTACAAAATGAAATATTTTAAAATTTTGCATGGCAAAAAGCATAATCAGCATTACACTAATTGTATTCAGGATTTGCAGCCCAAGGCTTTTATTTGTTTTAAAGAAAGATAATATGATTAAATAAAAAGCAAAAAGAACAAATGGCAGATAAAATACGCCATATAGCTCATGGAACAATCCAAATAAGGATTTTAACGAAAAAAGAATAGAGAATAAAATTATTGTATATATTTTTATACCTTTATCAGATGGCACAATAGTCATATTCAATAAAAATCTTACACTCTTTATAATGCAAAAAATTACTAAAATTAAAGGAATATAAAGAAATACATACCTAAAAAAGTATATCGCAAGCAAGATTGCAGCAAATAAACACACTAAAGCTTTTATAGTAATAGAAAAATATCTGTCTTTTATTTTAGAAACAAAATTGACCAAAATACAAGCAAAAACAATAATCAAAGAAGAGCCTAAAAATTGCCCAAGGAACATAAATGTCCTTTTAAAATCAAAAAAATAACCTGTACAAAGAGAGTAAAAATACTGAAGAGAAGGCGAATGCGCCATATTGGACATCATTTTAAAATTAAATATAATATCAGACAAGGTAACTTTTTGAAAAAGCAAAACAGCAAAAAACGTTGCAGGCACCAGGAATAAAGACAATAAAACATATAGAAAGCCCTTTGCATCTATATTTTTACGATAAAAAAACATCAAAAGTATTATCACAAGGGCACATGGCACAAAATCATATTTTGAAAATATGCACAAAGAAAGAAAAAAAGCCGCAATATAAAGGCATCCAGGGTTTTTATTATCAATAAATTTCAATAAAAAATGAAGATGAAAAACAGCAAAAACAAGCCCATAAAGCACTGCATAAGAATAAGGAAAAATAAAATTTGAAATAGACGGTGAAAAGATGCATGATAAAAGAATTACAACACAGAAAAGACTTGCCAAAGGTGCATTAAAAAAGCGTTTAAGTAAATTATAAAAAGAAATTAGAAAAACAAACGATAAAATAGCGCCAATGCTATAGAATGTGTTTAAATTTAATGCAAAGTCTTGTCCAAAAATAGCTAAAAGCTGCAACACAAAGGCATTTATATAATATGGCACAGGACCATATATGCAAATAATATCCTTAAAAAGTGTATTATCCAAAAAAGCCATGGCATAAGGAATATAGGCTTCTCTGCCGCAATCAATAATCGGATCACCAAATTTGCCCCACAAAAAAATAAGAAGGAAAATAAAAGCCAAAACTAAGGCTATAAGGTATTTATCTTTTTGAATAAAGTTTTTTAATGTATTTTTAATTAAATACGAAATATTTTTCAATGCCTCCATAAAAAAATTTTAGAAAAAATTACCCAAAAAAGCAATTATTGCAACAAATTTGTTTTTATAAATACAAAGGAAGATAAGGAATTTTTATGTCATATTTACCTAATTCCATAGAAAGATGTGCACCAATACTAGGTTTTGACCCTTATGCATACATAATGGACAAACCAAGTAATTTGCAAATAAATAAAATGACAAGCCCTTATGATGTCGATTATTTTGCAAAAGAACCGCATAATATAAAAGAAGACACACAAAAAGAAATTAAAACTCAACATAAAGAAAACAAAGGCAAGAATACAACTGGCGGATTTTTTACAGCACTTAAAATAGGTGCAGCAGGCACAAGCATTGTAGCACTTGCAATTGCTGCAAAAAAGGGAATAGGTGTATTAGGTAAATTATTTGGCAAAATTCCAGGCAACAAAAATATAAAATCGCCAAAAACGGGTAAATTTGCCACATTTACAAACACAATAACAAGCAGTATAAAGAATGGATGGAGTTTTATTTCAAACAAAGCTTGTGATTTTGCTCATTTTGTATCAAAAAATTTCCAAAATTTTGTAAATTTTGTTAAGAAAAAGCCTTAAAAAATATAAAAAATTGCCTTAGAAAATAAAAACATTATGATATAAATTATGAAGGCAAGATTTTTAGCAGTTTTATTATGCATTTTTGGATTATGCAACATATATTTAATGCCAAATTCTGGTACATTGAATATTTTTACTGCAACTGCTCTTGCTTCTGATGATATGACGGATTTAGATTATGATTTTATAGATAATGCATTTTCAAACCCAAACCCTACTACAAACAAACAGTTTGAAGATGTAATGAAACAGTATGAAAACAGAGAACCCAACGGCATTTTTTACAAATTAAAAAAATTTTTAAACAGAAATAACCCTGAATATGATAAAAATTTAAAAAAACAATATGAAAACCCAAATAATCAACCTAAAAGAATAAAAGACACAGCAGAATCAAAACCTACTATCACAATCGGAGCAGATTTTTATGATTCTACCGGGAAACTGCTGGAAGCTGGACACTATCAGGTGGAACATAAAGAGTTCAAAACTAATGCTGAAAATGCCGCCACAAATCAAAGTAATTACACAATTAACCTTTTGCAAGGTAAAACAAGAGTTGGCGAAATTAAAGCCATACTTTATGAAGATGATTGGGATGAAGCAGCCATAATATATGCACGTACAGTAAATGTGCAAGAAGATTTGGTTAGGATAATATATTCAAACCTGGATTTAACCCTGCAAGGATACATCCGCTTGTTAAAATAGCGCAATTTTCAACACTTGCAGGTTTATTAGCATAAAACAGGTAAGTTATTTTATTGAAGCTGCTTCAATTTTTAATTGTTTCGCTTTTTTCTTTTGTTCCACAGCAGCTGAAATTAAACCCATAAATAATGGATGTGGGCATTCTGGCCTTGATTTAAATTCAGGGTGAAACTGAGAAGCTACAAACCAATCATTTTTAGGATATTCCACCATTTCTGCCAAAAGCCCGTCTGGAGAAGTTCCAGAGAATATCAAGCCAGCTTCTTCAATTTGTTTTTTAAATTCATTATTAACTTCATAGCGGTGGCGGTGACGTTCAGACACTACATCTGCGCCATAGGCAATTTGAGCTTTGGAACCTGATTTTAAATGACAAGGATATGCCCCAAGACGCATTGTACCGCCATAACCAGCTACATCTTTTTGTTCAATCATTAAATCAATAACAGGGTATTTTGTGCCTTCGGCAAATTCGGTACTATTGGCACCTTCCAGGCCTAAAACATTTCTAGCATATTCAATAACAGCACATTGCATACCAAGACAAAGGCCTAAAAATGGTAAATTATTTTCTCTTGCATATCTAATTACATTTAATTTACCCTCAATACCTCTAACACCAAAGCCTCCAGGCACCACAAGTGCATCTACATCTGAAAGCATTTGATGCGCATCTTCCATAGTGTAACATTTTTCTGAAGCCAACCATTTAATTTCAACTTTGCATTCATGGCTCAAGCCTGCATGTTTTAAGGATTCAACAACAGAAATGTAGGCATCATTTAAATCAGTATATTTACCTGCAACTGCCACTTTTAAAATTTCTTTAGGATGTTTTATTTTATGAACCAATTTTTCCCAATTTGAAATATCAGGGATTTTATCTTCCATTTGAAGTTGTTCCAGTACAACCCCTGCAAGATTTTGCGCTTCAAGCGCTAATGGCACTTCATAAATTGTGTCCATATCTTTACATTCTATGACACAATCTTTTCTAACTGAACAAAATAGTGCAATTTTATCTCTTTCACCCTTTGGAATTTCCTGCTGCGTGCGACATACAAGAATTTCAGGCTGAATACCATAACTTCTCAAGGTATAAACACTGTGCTGAGAAGGTTTCGTCTTTAATTCACCAGACGTTGGCAAATATGGAAGCAAGGTAACATGGATTGAAAGAGAATTACCAATACCTTCTTCTGCTCTAAATTGCCTTATGGCTTCAATAAAAGGCAAGCTTTCAATGTCGCCTATTGTGCCGCCAATTTCTGCAATTAAAAAATCAGGGTCAGATTTTTTAGCACAAGATTGAATTCTTGATTTTATTTCATTTGTAATATGAGGAATAGTTTGCACTGTAGCGCCCAAATATTCACCCTGGCGCTCTTTATTTATAACAGTTTGATAAACGCTTCCAGATGTTACATTGTTAATTTGGTGCAAAGATGTATTTGTAAATCTTTCATAGTGGCCCAAATCAAGGTCTGTTTCAGCACCATCATCAGTTACAAAAACTTCACCATGCTGAAATGGACTCATAGTACCAGGGTCTACATTTATATAAGGATCAAATTTTTGAATAGTAACAGAATAACCCCTTGCCCTTAATAAGCGGCCAAGACTAGCTGCTACAATACCTTTGCCTAATGAACTTACAACACCACCTGTTATAAAAATATATTTTGTCATTTTTTTATCCTTTTTCCCCAAATAAAATTAAAGTCCCTAAATTAGTTGATTTTAGGGACTTTAAAGAAATCGCTTTCAACATCCGGAGCGTTTGCCATAAGCTCATCTCTCGTCTGTTCATAACATTCAATATCTTCTCTCATTACATTGGAAAAATCTATTGAATGGTTCATAGGTTCCACACCTTTAGTATCAACTTCGTTCATCATTTCTACATGTTTTAAAACGTCACTAAGCTCACGTGCGAATTTTGGTTTTTCATCTTCTTCTAATTCAAGCCTGGCAAGCTTTGCAACATGCTCAACATCTTTAATCTCTATCATAAATTCACATCCTTAAATACTAAATATAATTAAACAAAAAACCTAAAAAATTGTAAATAGAATGTAAAGAATAAATAATTTTCGGGCAGACATACAAAATTAAGATATAATAAAAAAATGGAAAAAAAGAATATTTTAGTAGTTGAAGACCATGCACTAACACGATTTGCATTAATGACTTCATTAAAGGATGTCGACTTTATAAGCGGACTTTATGAAGCAAAGGATGCATACGAATGCTACAATATTTTATCAAAACAAAAAATTGACATTGTTTTAATGGATTTAGGATTACCAGGAATTGATGGCATTAGTGCATCATTTGAAATCAAAAAGAAATATCCTGATACAAAAATTATTGTCATAACATCACACAATGAAGAAAAAGAAGTGCAAAAATGCATCCAGGCAGGCATTAGCGCATATTGCTCAAAAGATATCAAACCTGATAAACTAATTAGTTTAATAATTGATGTAATAAACGGTGCTATTTGGTTTGATTCAAATGTTGCAAAATATATTTTAAATATGGCAAAACATGAAAAAGAAGAATCAAAAAAAGAAACTTCATATAATCTTACAAGCAAAGAAATGATGGTTTTAAACTTGCTTGCAGAAGGTAATTCCAATCTTGATATTGCAAAAAAATTAAATATTTCAGTCAACACAACAAAAGTGCATGTTTGCAGCATATTGCAAAAGCTTTCTGTCGATGATAGAACACAGGCAGCTGTAAAAGCACTAAAAGAAAACATTACAGGATAAGGCTATATTTATGACAAGTTCATCTCTTGGAAATATTTTATTAATAGATGATAACCCAAAACTTTTAAAAGATACGCTTCCAATGTATGGATACCATACAGACAATGCGGAAAATGGGCTGGATGGGATAGAATTTTTAGAGAAAAATTATAAAAAAATCGACCTTGTTTTATTAGATATTATGATGCCTAAAATGGATGGGTGGGAAACTCTAAAAAGAATAAGGGAAAGTAAAGATTTTAGTAAAATTCCTGTAATTTTACTAACAGCTGTAGATGAAGATTATAAACAAATTTCAGGATTAAAAATTGGAGCAGATGATTATATTGTAAAACCTTTTATTTTGCCAAATCTTCTAGCTAGAATTGAAGCGCTTATACGCCGCTCAAACTGGAATAAAACTAACAAAGAAGGATTTAAAGCATCAATTGAAGCTAAGGATAACATTGCAAAGCTTACTCAAAGAGAAATGGAAATTTTAAAAATGGTGAGCAAAGGTGCTTCAAATGCTGATATTGCAGAAAAACTTTTTGTAAAAGAGGTAACAATAAAAACACATTTAAATAGCATTTACAAAAAACTCAATGTTGAAAATAGGGTTCAGGCTGTACTTTTAGCTATTGAAACACAAATAATAAAATAATTTTATAAATTTTAATAAATTGTAATAATAATATTGTAAAAAAGGGCTTCACAAGTGATAAAAAATATGGCAAAATAAGATGTACCCCAAATTTTACAGATGGAATTGATATTTTAAGATAAGGAATAACAAATGAGTACACCAAAGGATGAATTAATTAATCTGCTTTTAAATAATAAAGATGAATTTGCCACAAAAAAAGCCGAAATGGGCGATGATATAGATTTAAGTGAATCAGAGCTTTCTGCCCTAGATTTATCTGATTTAGATTTATCTAATATTGACTTTTCTGGAGCTGTTTTTAGTGAATCTTCAATTGTTGGTGTAAATTTTTCAAATTGTGACCTTACAAGTGCTGATTTTTCAAGATGCAAAATTGAAGAATGCGATTTTTCAGGATGCATTTTAAATGGAACAAATTTCAGCTATGCAACTTTAAATTTCTGCAATTTCAATGAAGCTGATATGGCAGGGTGTGTTTTAAATGAGGCAGAATTAACAGATTCTGATTTTGCAACAAGCGAAAATTTAAGCGCATGTCGTTTTGATGAGGGAACAATTTGGCCTGATAATGAAAAATTGCCTGAAGATTTTGATTCTACTTACAATTACGACTTATCATCGCTGCAAGATGATGAAGAAAATCAATCTGAAAACAATTTTGATTATTAAAAATTATTTCTTCAGTTTTTGGCTTAGTGCATTTTTTGTGCTATAACTTTATTATGTTAAAAAGACTAATGGTAACAATACTTTTGATGGGAGTATTCTTGCCTGATATTGTTTATGGGGAAGAAATTCTATTACAAAATGCACCAAAATATGAAGTTGAACTTGATAATCAGGTAAAAACTTTAAAAGGTAGTCTTTTTGTAAACAATTCACAAGAAGCACAAATCATTGTAGATAAACAACAAGAAGCTGATTTAAAGGATTTAGAAAGCATTTGGCTAGGCACTGTAAACAGTAATCCTTTAATTAAATTTACACTGCAAAAGCTTGCAATTCCTGAAGAAGAAAGACGCATTCACTCATCATTACTTGCAAGAAGTATGAGTGCCATAATTAGCGGAGCTGCTATGTTGCCATCTTTTATGGGGATGAATTATGGATTACAATCTGCATCATTTGCATCTGCAAGGCTTGCACACAATCTTATAAACAAAAAAAATTCAAAAATTTTACAAGAATCACCCCTTACTGACACTGAAATGATTGAACTTGCAGGATTAATTGAAGATTTACAGAGTGAAATTGTAACCACATATTATTGCTACAAGCATACTTTAGCAAGTTTAAAAGAAACGCGGGCAGAGCTTATATTATTAAATAAAAATTATTCTGATGCACTCAAAAGTAATAATTCTCTTGAAATAGCAGTTTCCGGCGCAAGATGGGAAGAAAAACAAATTGAAGAATACAAATTAAAACAGGAAGCAAAAAGATATTATTTAATGCTGCAAAGACTTGCAGGAAAAGAAACTATTGATAATTTAAATGTTGCAATGTATGACCTCAACATGTTAAATGTAGATAAAAGCGATATTGATTTTTCCAAAAAAGAGGTGAGGACACAAACTCCATGAAAACATTCAGACAAAAATTCTATATTTTATTGTTTTGCCTGATATTCCAAATGGTTTTCAGGACAGAGATTGCCTGTGCTGTAATTGATTATGATAATTTTGCACCGGCAGAATTTGCAAACAGAATGGGTGTTGGGGAAAATATTGAAAGCAAAAAAAATATTCAAGTAAAAAATGGCAAAAAAGAAACAAAAATAGAAAATATTAATGTTAAAAAAGCAGAAAAGGCTTTGACATACGCAGATTTAAGCTTAAATATGATATCAAAAGATGTGATTGATGAGATGGATATTGAATCACCTGAAATTCTTTCAGATTTAAG
The DNA here is from genome assembly GCA_910587815.1 of Candidatus Gastranaerophilales bacterium. Taxonomy (GTDB): domain Bacteria; phylum Cyanobacteriota; class Vampirovibrionia; order Gastranaerophilales; family Gastranaerophilaceae; genus MGBC122484. Next base: position 77,709 of record CAJUNK010000003.1, read on the forward strand.
CATTTTATATAATAGCGCTGTGCAAAAAAGTGAGACAATAAGATATGCAATCTACAAACTTTCCAACCCTGATAAAGATAAACCAAATGAAAGCGCCATAAAAAGAGTGTTAAAACCCATTGCAAGTTTTTCAAGCATAGCAGGAACCGCACTTTCAGCTAATCCCTATATGGCAAGCGGAGCCTTGATTGGGGGCGGGCTTTTAAACGCCTTTACATCGGGGGATAAAGATGCAAATTATAAATTTACCAAAATAAACGATGCAGATATGGTACTTTTAGTAAAAAAAATTGATGAATTACAGAAAAATCTTTTAAATAATTATATGAACTATAGAAGCCAAAAGGAATTATTAGCACTTTCAATGCAAAATCTTGAAAACAGAAGAAAGATTTATAATTCTATGCAGGCAAATTCAAAAAATGTATCTAGAGAACAATTGATTGTGGCTGATACATATTACAGAAATGCTCAGAACACAGTAAAAAAAGCACAAGCTGAGTATAATTTAAGCCGCGTTATTTTAGAAAATTTAGCAGGAAAAGAAGCTCTTATTCTAATAGAAAAAGGTAATAAAAGCTAGAATTGCCATATATATAGTTTTAGCTGCAAGATAAAGCTACCTTTTACGGGCCTTAATTATCCAAATCGTTGAATTATTAGAATCTTTTCCAGCATTTAAATCAGGTAATGTATCAAGACCACCTAAAACATCTCTTAAAACAGCATATTCAGGCTCAGTTATAGGCTGCCCGCTTGCAGGAAGCCAATCGCTTGGATAATTTGTACCATACCAGGCAATAATAGCACCAATCGGAGTGTTATCAACAATTTGAACAGATGCTTCTGTTGCTTTTGAATCTTTTGTAATTAAAACAGGCGCCATAACAGCGAGCATAATAGAAACCACAACAAGTGCCATCATAACTTCAAGCAAAGAAAAGCCATTGTGTAGAAATTTATTTTTCATAAACCTTTTTCCTTATAAAATTTATGTTTAATTCAGTACAAACGAATAATAATTTAAACAAAAAATCAAGACAAGTATTATTTTTACATACTGTTATATGCGCCTTGAACAGTTGGAATATTTATGGTTAGCCCTGTATTTTATATAAATTTTGAGCACCATAAGACCTTAAATATTCTAAAATAGCTCCGCCAGTTTCTTCTGTAGGGTCAAAATATTTTGAATTAGGATAAACTATTTGTTTGTGAAGCATTTTACATAAAGGACCAAAAGCATCAGGCACAAGAATTTTACGGTAAATACCAGATAGCATTACTTGAATATCAGGCGAATTTGTATTATTAAAACGTGATAAATATGGATACATCTTATCCAGCCCATCTACTTTATTATCCGCCATTTTATCAATCACACTTAGTGCTTCCAAAACTCCTTTTTCATCATTTGAAGTTTTTAGATATTCTTTCAAATATGGAAGTGCATTTTTTCCTTCTTTTGCAAGGGTGTTCACACGCATTTCATTATAGATACAATAATTTCTTGTATCATCAGGCATTTTTACCCCTTGTCCAAGGGTCTTTACGTTCATATAAATTTTTGGATTAATATTTATACTCATATTTTTTTAACCGATACTTTTAGGAAATTTCATATAAAACCTTATGCATACACAAATGGAGGACCATTTTTAATCTCAAGCAAAATATTATCTGCCATAGTTTTAAGTTCTTCTTTTGTAGCACCTGAATTTAATTTAGTATTAAATTCCTTCATCATAGGCTCAATAGCACTTTGTTTTTTGGATTTAAAATTGCGAATCTCAGTATCAATTAATCTTTCTTCAAGTTCTTTTTCTGTATTTTTATTTTCGCTAATGACAGCTGCTTCTTTTATACCTTCAACCGCTTTTCTAATTGAATAACCAGCAGCGTTTACAGTTGTTAGCGCCAGGAATAGGTATCTTGCAAATGGATTATCAGGATTCATAATCCAATTGTAAATATGGCCACGGGCTTCATCTAAATAACAATAATATTGAATTTGCCCCACTCTACCGCCAAGTGTTTCCGGTGCATCGCCATAAATAGATTTTATACCCACCATCACTTCGTTTGTAGCATCATCAATATCTTGTTTGGATAAAAATTTGAACTGTTTTAATATATCTCTAGTTTCAATTGAATCAGCCCTTTTTATTTGCAAAAGATTTTTTAAATCTGCTAAATCAGATACTGCATCATCTTTGCTTGTAGCTTTTTTAATATTTTTTGAAAGGGCACTTATTCTATTTTCTATTAGCTTTGTTTCATTTTGAACATATTTTCTAACTTCACTATCAGCTTCAGTGAAATTTTTAAACATTTTCTTTCCCATTAAAAGACCAAGGGCAAGAGTGCCGATTGTTAAGCCTGCAAGCACAAAAGAAGAATTTTCAAAATTTTCTTCCTTTTGGCTATTATCGTTATAAGAAGTGGTATTTTGCGCTAAAATAGGCTTATTAACATCATTTTGCACATCAGAAACATTTTTTTTACCTTTAAATGCAGTAATACCAAAGAATCCAAGAAATGGATTTTGTTTTTCAACACTATTTGCCGTCATTGAAATATTATTATGTGCATTTTGTTCACAATCATCATCAGGAAGTGAATTTAAAACACTTTTAAAATAATTTGCTTTATCTACAAGTTCCTCATTTATAACATCCAATTTTCCCGCAAAAGCACGAGTTTCAATATCAATCAAACCTTCTTGCAATTTTTTATTTGCATCAGCTTCTTTTTTCTTTACCCAAATTTCCTGTACTCCATCTACTAGATTTTTCCCTAAAAGGGTGAGGCCGCTCATTAAAAATATTCCAATCATAGCAAGGATTGTTTTTTTATTTGGGTTTCGAAGAGCCATATAAGCACCAAATTCGTGTTCTTGTTTAATATTCATATTCATACCTAAATTTGGAAGACGTTCTCTTCTTAAAATTTTAGGGTCATTTAGAGATGATGCCGATTTTTTCATTAATGCTGTAAGACCCAAAATGCCGCCAGTTGCAATAAGGCTGATAGCTGCAAGTGGAAAAGCGCTTCTTAAAACTGTGGATTTTTTTTCAATCTTTTTTTCTTTTTGGGTAACAGGTGTACTATATGCATTTTTATTAAATTCATCAGGAATGACAAGAGATGTGCAAATATCATTCATACTTACAGAAGATGTATTTTTATTATCTTTTATAAAGTTATTTACCACTACACCTTCAAGTGTTTTGTACATTTGCTTTTGCTGGCTTTGGGTTCTATTTTTATTCTGCCTAGTTAAGTTATTTGATTTTAAATATGAATTATTTGCAGAATTTGCTTCTGTATTATAATTAGTTTTACTGCCTTTAGCATTTTTTGGAGCTTTTGACCTATTTCCAAATGCTAGATTATTCGCTCTTATCATTGTCATCATCTTTTGGTTTTCTTTCCATTCTTGCTAAACTTATTAAAAATTCCTTTATCGACACAACATCTTTTGCTTTAAATGCTGCAATTTCAGTATTTACTCTTTCATCTTCTTCAAAATCTTCTTCATTATCAAGGCCGAAGATATTTAAAATTTTATACACTTTTTTAGTGAATTTTTTATAACCTTCTGAAAGTTTATCTTTTATGAAGTTTTTTATCTCGCCAAAAACACTTGCAAGCTTTTCTGCCACAATATAGGCTTCTTTTTGGATGTTTTGAATAAATTTATTTACATTTTCAACAAAATTCGGGAAATTTCGAATAATATTTAAAATTGGACGCAAAATATTCCCAACGGTGGCATTGAATAATCCTGCAACAGGCCTTGGTAACATGTTCTCAATGCGGTTTAACACATTTAAAAGTTTATCTGTTATTTCAGATAGAATTCTTTTAGTGTTTTGCAAAAATTCCGCCTGCCTTTGCAGATTATTTTCAGCCTGCGCTTCCCTTCTGTCTGCTGCTTTCATACGCATCCAGGCAGCATAACATTCAGCATAAGACATTTCATTTTTTGGCGCAGCATCGGTCTTTTTTGGCGCACTTCCACCACCACCCATTCCGCTGCATACAGGACAAGCGCCAGGAGACAAACCATGAGGACATGTGTGAATATTATTTGGAGCTATCGGGCTAATTGTCATTTGAAATCTGCTTCATACTTTCTCTTTTTAAACATTTAACAAAGAAAGCCGCAAAAACAGATAATATACCTGATATACCCTTGGCATTAATTAATTCTCGGTATCGCGCAAGAATTAATTTTTTGGTTTTCCGACTATACGGCTGCGGCCCAGTTAAGGATTTTCACCTTATTTCCTCGTTTTTAGTTTTTATATCATGCATATAAAAACGCGTCAAATTTATTTTTTGCGCCATAAAAAGATGCTTTGGCAGCAGGCTTTTTCTATTGCACTCTTTTTTATTATCAAAACCGGTACCGTTTGCAAACATTGAAGAAATTGTAACTTTGGGTTTCAGCCCTGCTTATAATTCTTACATACTCATATTACCATATTTATAAACATACAAAAATTAAAATTTGCATTATGTAAACATTAGCCTGCATGGCTAATTTAAATGGTAATATATTATTAATAATACTTAGGGTAGAATTTGAACAATTATAATTTGAAATCGTTATAAAAAATATAAAAATCAAATTTATTGGAGAGTTTTTTGAAAATCAAGAGTAAAAATATATTTTTAATATTATTATGTTTAATATTTATCACTCCTGCCTTTGCAATTGAGACTATCAATGAAGGGGCTATTTTAGGTTTAAAAGATTGTATTGATATTGCAATGAAGAACAATCCAAATGTGCAGATATCAAAAAATAACGTAAAATTGATTGAAAGCAGAGTAGGACAGGCAAAATCTGATTTCTTCCCGTCGCTTTCTGCAAGCGGAGGATACACAGGAAATAGCGCACTAAACAATACAATCGTAAATTCAAATTATGATTATTACTATAGTGCAGGAGTTAGCCTCAGGCAATTAATTTATAATTTTGGAAAATCAAATGCATTAATTAAGATGCAAAAATTTAATAAAATTTCATCAGAATTTGATTTAGAATATACACTTTTAAAAACAGCCTATGAAGTTAAAAATGCATATTATGGCGTGCTTGCTGCACGTGCAAAAGTAGATATTGCAGAATCAAATTTAGAAATTAACAAAAGACAATACATGCAAATTAAAGCCTTTTTTGAAGAAGGGATAAAATCCAGGATTGATTTTGTAAATGCTGAAGTAAATTTAAGTAATTCTGAAATAGAATTAATCAGCGCACAGACAGATTATGAAAATACACTAGTAAAATTAAACAATGCAATGTATGTGGCCTATGCGCCAAGTTATTCTATTAAAAATACTGAAACTTTTAATTTAGATGACGATTGGGCGGATGTGAAATTTTTAAACATTGGAGATTACAAAAAACTTGAGGATGAAATAAATTCAAGTGATACAGAGCCGTTGAATTACACAAGCACACCAACTCTTTCAAGCAAAGTTGAAAAAAATGATATACTTGAAGATTATGTTTTTAAACCACTTGAATTATCTTTTGAAGAAGCACTTGATACTGCAAAAGAAAAACGCCCGGATTTAAAATCATATTTAGCAACAAAAGATGCAATGGCAGAATCTTTAAAATATGCAAAAAAAGAATATCTGCCAAGCATCAGTGCTAGCGTGGGATACACCTGGAGAGAATCTGATGCGCCAACCACAAGCAGTATGAATTATGGTGCAACATTAGATTTTTCAAGCGTAAATATAATAAATACAAAGTATAAAATCAATGAAGCAAAAACACAGCTTGATATTGCAATAGAAAATATTAATTTAATTGAAAAAAATATATTTTTTGAAGTGCAAGATGCTTATATAAACCTTGTCCAGCTTGAAAAACAGATTCCATTATACAAAAAGAGGGTAAATCAGGCATTAGAAAATTTTGAACTTGCAGATGGCAGATATGGTACAGGATTATCAGATTTTATCGAGCTACAGGATGCAAGAAGTAAATATTTAAACTCACAGCAAGAATATGTGCAGACAATTTATAATTATAATATTGCAAAAGCAAAGCTTGAAGCGGCAATAGGGGAAATTTAATGAAGAAAAAAATTATAATAATTTTAATATGCTTAGCATTTTTTATATTAGGCCTATATTTTATTAATAATAAAAAACATTCAAAAAGCTACAACACACAACCTGTTGAAAAAAGGACAATAACGCAAATTGTAGAGGCATCTGGTACAATAAACCCTGTACAAACAGTAAGCATTGGTTCACAAGTTTCAGGACAAATAAGTGCAATCTATGTAGATTACAATTCTGAAGTTAAAAAGGGGCAGCTTTTAGCTGAAATTGATACGTCCCTTTTTGAAGCACAAGTAAATCAAGCAAAAGCAAGTATAGACAATGCAAGGGCAAATTTAGCAAAAATTCAGGCAACTGCTGCAAATGATAAATTGACTTTAAACAGATACAAAAATCTATACAAGAAAGGGTTCATTGCAAAAAGCGAACTCGACCTTGCTGAAAGCACATATAGTGCGGATATTGCACAAATTCGCGCTGCACAGGCGCAAATCAACCAGGCACTTGCTTCATATTCAACAGCAGAATCAAATTTAAGGTATACAAAAATAACTTCTCCTGTAGATGGCGTTGTAATTTCACGCGCAGTAGATGTAGGGCAAACGGTTGCTGCAAGTTTTCAAACACCTGAATTGTTTTCTGTGGCGCAAGATTTAACCAAAATGCAGATTGAGGCAAATGTTTCCGAAGCAGATATAGGCAAAGTAAAAAAGGATCAGCTTGTAGAATATACATTGGATGGATATCCTGATGAAACTTTTGAAGGAAAAGTAAGCCAGGTAAGGATTTCACCTACAACGGTTTCAAATGTTGTAACATACAGTGTTATTATTGATGTAAAAAATGATGAATTAAAATTAATCCCTGGCATGACAGCAAATGTTTCAATTATTACATCAAAAAAAGAAAATATCTTGTGCGTTCAAAATTCTGCATTAAAATTCACCCCCAATAAGGATGGAATGGGAGAAAGATTTGACAAACAGGGAATTTGGCTTTTAGTAGACAATGAGCCAAAAAGAATAGAAATTCAAACCGGAGTTAGTGATGATGCCTATACTGAAATTATTTCAGACAAAATCAAAAATGGCGATATGGCAATAATTTCTATCGAAGAAACAGGTTCAAAAAATACAAAAAATAAAGGTGGTAAAAAAATGCCGCCAAGAATGTTTTAAAGATTTTGCAGGCAGGATACAAAGTGACATTAATCAATGCGCGTAACATTATAAAAACATACACAACAGGCACAAGTGAAGATTGCACATTTTATGCCCTAAAAGGTGTATCATTAAAAATTGATGAGGGTGAATTTGTAGCAATAATGGGTGCCTCAGGCTCTGGCAAGTCTACATTTATGAACATAATAGGGTGTCTTGATAAACCAACATCAGGAGAATATTATTTAGATGGCAAAAATATTATAAATACAAGACTTGACAAGCTTTCAGAGGTCAGAAATCAAAAACTAGGATTTGTTTTTCAGGGGTTTAATTTAATTTCAAGAACATCCGCACTTGAAAATGTAGAATTACCTATGATATACAAGGGTGTTCCGCCGAAAGAAAGAAAAGAAAGGGCAATGGAAGCACTTAAAATTGTAGGCCTAACTGGAAAAGAACAAAATATGCCCAATCAATTATCCGGCGGACAACAGCAGAGAGTAGCCATTGCACGTGCCATCGTAAATGATGCACCTGTAATTTTAGCAGATGAACCCACAGGAAACCTGGATACAAAAACAAGCTATGAAGTTATGGATTTTTTTGTAAATTTAAACGAAAAAATGGGTAAAACAATTGTACTTGTAACCCATGAAGATGATATAGCCCAATACTGTAAGCGCACCGTAAGATTTAAGGATGGAAATATAATTAATGACAGCCTTAATAAAAACAGGGAAGCTGCTATTTTAAAGGGAAAACAGGAGCTAGGGAAAATGGGGGTTATAAAATGATAGATTTTTCATCCACATTTAAAATGGCACTTTTATCTTTAAAAGTAAACAAAATGCGTTCTATTCTTACAAGTCTTGGGATTATTATAGGTGTCAGTGCTGTTATTATTATGCTTGCTGTTGGTCAAGGTGCAAGTGTTAAAATTCAAAAAGATATGGCATCAATGGGAAGTAATCTTTTAATGGTGTCATCAGCTTCTGTTACATCCGGCGGAGTGCGTATGGGGCGAGGAACAAAACCAACTCTTACTATGAAAGATGCACTTGCAATAAAGAAAAATTGCCCGTCAATCGGGCTTGTTGCACCATATTCAAATGAAGCAAAGCAAGTAACATACGGGAACCAAAACTGGTCTACAAGCATCACTGGAACTACTTTAGAATACATAAAAATAAGAGATTGGGAAATAAACTTGGGCAGAAATATAACAGAAGAAGACGTTTCAAATATGTCCAAAGTTGCAATAATAGGAAACACTGTTGCCAACGAATTATTTGGCGATTTAGACCCGATTAATAAAACAATTAGAATTGGCGGCGTACCATTCAAGGTTATTGGATTATTAAAAAGTAAAGGCCAAAGTTCTATGGGACATGACCAGGATGATTTTGTTTTGATTCCAATCACTACTGGACAAAAAAAAGTTTTTGGAACAAATTTTCCTGGTACCATCAGCATGATAAATATAAAGGCAAAAGATTCCGATTCTATTAATTCCGCAGAAACAGAGGTGGCAGAACTTTTAAGGACACGTCACAAAATAGGTAAAAAACAAGAAGACGATTTTCAAGTTAGAAATTTAACACAGATGATGGAAACTATGAAATCTGCTGTACGCACCATGTCATTGCTATTAGGCTCAATTGCAAGTGTATCATTGCTTGTAGGAGGCATTGGTATTATGAATATCATGCTTGTTTCTGTAACAGAAAGAACAAAGGAAATAGGTATCAGAATGGCAATTGGTGCAAAATCACAAGATATAAGAATTCAATTTTTAATTGAAAGTCTTTTATTATCAATTATTGGCGGTGTGATAGGGCTATTTATTGGAGTTTTTGGAGCAAAATTAATTGAATTTTTTGGCTCTATGACGGTTTATATAAGTGGATTTTCAATAGTATTATCCTTAGGGTTTTCAGGGATAATAGGGGTGGCTTTTGGATATTACCCAGCATACAAAGCATCTCTTTTAAATCCTATTGATGCATTGAGGTATGAATAGAAACACATAATTGCAGAATATTTCCAAGGCTCCTGTGGGCGTTTCACCTCTTTGCAAACTTCGCTTATGCTGTCGTTTGCAAAGGTTCACATCCTACGTCGCCATCGCACAGCTCCACTCCGCCGGCTCAACGCCGCCGTCGCTGGGAGCCTCGGCTTGCGCATATAAAATAAAGCCCTGTATAATTTCTTACACAGGACCTTAAGGTCAAAAAGGGTGAATCTTTTATTGAACCCGATTTTATTTTTCAGGTTTCAAAATTAGTCTATTAACAGTCACTCGTATCTTTTAAATGTTCTCTAAACCTCAGACTGGAACTTTATTATCGCAAATAAAGTTTTGAATGCAAGCTTTTCTTTTTATTTACTTAATATATGTTTACATTTTTCATAAACAAAAAAGGCCTAAAAGGCCTTTTAAAGTTTGCTCCAGACCAGACTTGAACTGGTACGAGGTTTGACCCTCATTGGATTTTAAGTCCAACGTGTCTACCGATTCCACCACTGGAGCAAAAAATACTCTACATGTAAATTTTATAATAAAAAGATTAGCTGTCTAGTGTTTTTCTATTAATTCATTTATTTCGTTGACCATAACATCAGGATCAACTCCATGAACCTTAGCACCAGCTTCTAAATTTTCAAATCTTGCAGCAGCGCAACCGATACAGCCTAAACCGTATTTTGCAAACACTTCCAAGCTTTCAGGATATTGTTGAACAATATCAATAATTCCCATATCTTTTGTTACTTTTCCCATTTTCTTTTGCCTTTATATATAATTTCATTAAACATTATACTATGAAATATTTAAATAAAACAAATTTGTCTGATATAAATTATTCAATTGGATTATATAATACTCTAAAGAGTATCAGACAGCGTGAATTTAGCTTTGAAACCGTACACATAAACCATATTAACATTTTTTTAGATAATATTACTGATCAGATTCAAAATTTTTATTTATTAATTTCTCAAAATCAGAAGGTTTAATATCCTTAATAAAATTTCTAAATTCCATTGCTTCTTCTTCATCCTTTTGAGAATCAACCGATACAGCTCCATTTAAAAGCACGTTTGACGTTACAAAAATAGAAACGTTAGATCTTATTGCTATAGCAATTGCATCAGAAGGCCTTGCATCTAGTTCAATTTTAGAACCAGCATCATTTGTCAAATACAATGTTGAAAAATAAGTTTGTTCATCAACATCATTAATTTCAATCCTATCTAACCTATAGCCCGTAGCCTCAATTAAATTTATAAACAAATCATGCGTCATGGGACGAGATGATGGAATGTTTTCAATTTTTCTAATTATAGAACTTGCTTCAGCAGAACCTATCCAAATAGGAAGAGCGCGTCTGTTTTCTAAATCATTCAAAACAACAATAGGAGAGCCGCTTCTTGTATCCAGGGCTATGCCCATAACTCTCATTTCTATCATAAAATTAACTCCTTATAATATTATGAATATTATAAAATAAAAAAAGCAAAAAAGCATTATTTCAAGGGATTAACCAAAATAATGCTTTTTATTGAAAATTTCAAAGTTTTTTAAAATTATTGATTTGCAGCTTCTTGCCATTGATTATACGTATCGATGTATAATTTTTCCCAATCAGCTGATTTTTTGGTTTCACCCATTAAAGTAGCTTCACCGCTTGTTAAAGAAGCAATCCAAGCATCATAATATAATTTCGTTTTTTGTTCCAATAGGGCAGTTTGAGGATTAAATGTATTTGTCTGTGGCGTATCAGCACCTTGAGTTTCTTCAGTTTTTTCAGATGTCAAATATTCATTTGATTCATCAATTTTATCATATACATCCATTAAATATTCACTATCTATGCCTGATGCTTGCGCAATCTTAGATGAATCTTCAGTTACTTCTAAATCAGCAAGTACTTCTGCAAGGTCACATTGGCCGCCATTTACTTCATAATAATATCTTTCAAATGCAATAAATTCTTCTTCATTGCCTTCTGCAAGCAATTCATCCAGTGCATCTTTCAGCTCTTGAGCAGCCGCAGCAGAATTATTTTCAGCCTGTTTATTTGCAGTTTTAGCATCACTAGCATCTGATGAAGTTGTAAATATACCGCCTATAAGGCCTGCAATACCGCCTACTACAGCACCTACGGGCCCTGCAACCAAAAAGCCGACACCAGCACCAGCAGCTGTGCCGCCAAGAATATTAACGGCGCCAGAACCTGCTGTTACAGTTTGTTTTTCGGCATTCTGAGCTGCATATACCTTATTGATTAAATCTGCTATTTTTGCAAATTTATATTGTGAAGTTTTCCTATTTTTAATTTTATCAATACTTGCATCTTTTTCTTTATCAATAATTTCACCAGTCATGGCATCAACAGTCTCATTTGCACCAAGTCCTGATAAATTACCATAATTTACATTTGGATTTTTACCTGATGCTTCAAGTTTATTAAGAGCTTCTTGTCCTTTTTGATAAAAATTATTTATAGAATTATCAGCAAGATTTGAACCATTATTAAAATTAGTTCCAAAGAAAGGATAGTTATTATTTATATTGTTGCCATTATTGTTTTGTGTATTTCCACCATTTTGTTTGGCACCTTCTGTTGGAGTTATAGATAAAGTATCGCCAGAATAATCAAAAGTAACACCCAAAGAGTCGCTTGTCCATACGCTTCCGTTTTTTGTGTCTCTATCTTGCACGCATTTAATGCCATCATCTGTTTGGTAAATACTATAACCGTTTTGATTTAGCACCTCAGCAGATGGAGCGGCAATATTGCTAAGCCCTGCGGTTGAATATAAACCGGCAGTATAACCTATAGCCCGACCTTGTGCACCAGCAATTTCGGCCGCTTTGAACGGATCATAAATATTCGTCATTTTCTCTCCTAAATGGTGTTTTTTATTCCTCGTACATTAATAAAGTTTATTTGTTTATAAAAATTGCCTAAAATGTATATACTTTTTATAAAAAGGCTTTCACCACAAGGATTTTAAAGATTAATATTTCTTAATATATTTTAAATAATAGTTTCATTAAGTGAGTATTTTGGATAAGTTATCCCGGGTTCATATTTACCTTCTGCCAATTGCAATTGCCTTTTTAAAATTTCATCTACTCTTAAAATTTTTCCATCCACAATTACATCTTCTTTGTTGGCATTTTTTAAAGCTTCACTTCTTCCATCAGTTGGTATGTAATTATCAAACACGCAATTGATTTTTCTTGAAGGTTCAAGCGCTTTCCCACTGTCATCCAAAAGCGGCTCATTGTTTAAATAAATTTGTTTTATAGAATAAGTTTTATCATCATTTCGACCTTCACCCGCAATTTTTATATTACTAGAACATTGCAAAAATCTTGCATTTTGCTCCCCAAGGCTTAATCTATTTTCAACAGCAGAGGTCAAAACTTCCTTTAATTCATCAGGTGTTAAATCAGCCCTTTGTACAGTTGAATCAAAAGTAATGATTTTTCTTGTATCATAATTTAGAATATCAGCGCCTTCTTTGTAATATAAGGGCACGCGCACAATATTTGATGCAAAAAATGCCGCATCAGATTTTGTTATATCTTTCATGCCATCTGCAATAAATGTACCCAAAGCCCCAGGGTGCGCGTAAAATTTAGGAAGATTTAAAACATGCGGTGCCACTTTTTCTAAAATTTTTGAATTTTCTTCATATTCTTTCAATACAGATTCAAATTCACCAGATACAGGCAAATCTTCGTTCTCTATTTCCTTTATTTTCATAATTTTATTTACATTATTTTTTATCTCTAAATCCATTTCATACATGCTTTTACTAAAGGCTTTTGGGCAATAAAGATTTATTTCAGGCAAAGGTTCAGGATTATCATGATCGTGTCCGCCAACAATTAAATCAATTTTTATACCTTGTTTTTTAGCATAATCAAACAACTCCTTGCTTGTATTTTGATAATCATGGTTTAAAACAATAATAGAATCAGGCTTTTCCTTTTCTATGGCTTCCTTTAAATCATCAAAAGCTGCTGTTTGGCTTATAACATCAATATTTAGAGCTTGCGAAGGAAGTCTATCTATACAAAAGCCAGTTACAAAAATTTTGTCGCCATCTCTTTCTATAATTTGATATGGCTTAATCCAATCTGGAGTTTGTTTTGTATCTTTATCTTTGAGGTTTGCACAAACCACATTTATACCATTCTTATTAAATTGTTCAATTGTGTTTTTGAAAAATTCTATAGAACTTCTATTATCATCAGGGTTTTTAGGCGCATACTTATCTTTAGATGAAATTGGGTCATTATTTCCTACTGTCATTACAATTTCAACGTTAGGATTTTCTTTTTTAAATTTTAAATAAGAATCTACCATTAAATCCCTAGAATACACACCGCCAAATAAATCTCCACAATTTAACAAAAGAATATTATTCTGTTTTTTAGCATCTTGTGCAATTTTAGATAACAAGGCACATTCAAGCCTTGCTTCCTGGTGAGAATCACTTAACGCCCTAATTGATGTTGTTCCTCTAAAAGCTGGTGTCATATTTGTATTCAATGCTATTTTCATTTTTATTTTCCTAAATAATTAAGATAATACTATAACGCTTCTCAATAAAAAATTTGTCACAGTAAATTTTATGGTAATATTGCTAAAGATATATTTAATAAAAGGTGTATTTTATGTTAAAGGGGCCATTTTTAAGTAAAGATTTTATAGGTGCTATTGAAAATTTTTCTGACGCCAAAACAATAATGATGGGCATGCCATACGATGGCACTGTTACAAACCGCCCTGGTACAAGATTTGCACCTCAGCAAATAAGATTGGAAAGCATTGGGATTGAAACATATTCACCAATTTTTGATAAAGATTTAGAAGATTGTAAATTTTATGATATTGGCGATTTAGAACTGCCATTTGGAAATGCAAGGGCAACACTTGATATTATAAAAGAAAATACTTTTGATATTTATAAAAGCGGCAAAAAAATACTTGGAATTGGCGGGGAACACCTTGTGACTTTGGCCGAAATTGAAGCTATTAGTGCTTTAAAAGACGATATTGCGGTTATTCAATTTGATGCGCACACAGATTTAAGAGAAGAATATTTAGGTGAAAACCTCACACATTCAGGCGTTATGAAACAAATTGCAAAAATTATAGGTTTTGAAAACATAGCACAAATTGGCATACGCTCTGGGGAAAAAGAAGAATTTGAGCTTATGAAAACAAATTCTACGCAAAAATTTCAACACAATGAATTAGATAAATTTAAAAATAAAAATATTTTCATCACAATTGATTTAGATGTTCTAGACCCTGGCATTATGAGTGGCGTTGGAACGCCTGAAGCTGGCGGTTTAAGCTATAATGAACTTTTAGGATGGTTAAAATATTTAAAAGATTTCAATATAATTGGAATTGATGTTGTAGAATTAGCCCCTGACATTGATGCAAGTAAAAATTCGACAGCAACAGCATGTAAACTGATTAGAGAGTGTTTAATGCTTTTATAATTTTTTTTGCACTGTCTTCAAGCTCAAAATCTGTACCTGAATTATCAATAATAAAATCTGAAAGTTTTATTTTTTCATATTCAGGTTTTTGGGATTTTATCCTAATTTCAGCTTCAGCTTTTGAAAGATTATTTCTATGCATAAGGCGTTTTAAACGTATGTTCTTATCTGCTTTAATAAAAATTATTTTATCAAAATATTTATTAAACCCTGATTCAAACAAAAGAGCAGCACTAACAAACAGAATTTTTTCATTTTTATTTTCAATAAAAAATTTTTCCATTTGATTTAAAATCAAAGGATAGATAAAATCTTCAAGCTCTTGCTTTAAAAAAGGGTTTTTAAAGATATTTTTCGAAATTTCCACACGAGAAATTGTATTAAATTTTTTTAACAAAAATTCTTGTAAGTGTGATGAGTTTTCATATAAAAAATGTGTAACTTCATCAAGACATAATACCTTGAACCCCAAGTTCTTTAGAAATTTTTCAAATAAGCTTTTTCCTGATGCAATATTACCCGTAATTGCGACTTTTAGCATAACTTTATTTTACACAAAAAACATAGTATAATCTAATAGATAATTTGGGGAAATAATTTTTAAAGAGGAGAAATAAAATGACATCCAACCCGATGACAAATGATAGAATTTATGAAGGCGTTGTAATTACAGACCAGCCAATGACAGTTGCAGGCACCGTTAATAAAACATTAGCACTACTTGCAATTGTAGTTTTAGTTGCAGCATATACCTGGCATTTGGCTTATACCAATATGGCAGATAAACTTCAAATGATAATGGTTACTGGTGCTATTGCAGCCTTTGTTTTAGCATTGATTGCGGCATTTAAACCACAGCACTCAAAACCTTTGAGCATTGGATATGCAGCATGCGAAGGGCTTTTTCTTGGAGGTGTTTCTGCTATGTTCGAAGCAGCATTTCCTGGAATTGTTATGCAAGCAGTTTGCGGTACATTTTTAGGCATGGCAGCAGTTATGCTTTTATTTAAAGCTAGAATAATTCGTGCCACAGAAGCATTTCGTTCCACAATTATTGCAGCTACAGTATCAATTGCTGTGTTATACCTTGTAACATTTATTTCAAGCTTTTTTACGCCAGTTTTAGCAAATGCTGTACACTCAAACGGGGCACTTGGAATAGCGCTTTCTTGTATAATTATTGTTGTTGCTTGTTTAAATTTTGTTTTAGATTTTGATTTTATTGAAAGAGGCACACAACAAGGTGCTCCAAAATATCTTGAATGGTATGGTGCACTTAGCATGCTTGTTACGCTAATTTGGCTGTATCTTGAAATTTTAAAACTTCTTGCAAAATTAAACAGCAGAAGAAACTAAGAAATAAACTTCTATAGATGAAAATTTGGAATATAAAAACCGAACAAAATGATTTTATACTTCAATCCCTCTTAAATGCAAGGGGGATTGAAGAAAAAGAATTTGATGAATTTTTAAACCCGCTTGAATACGAATTATCAAGCCCTTATATTTTTGCTGATATGGAAAAAGCAAAAAAAAGGATTGAAAATGCAATTAAAAATCAAGAATTAATTTTAATATGGGGCGATTTTGACGCAGATGGCGTTACATCTACATCAATTTTGCACAAAACACTTAAAGTGCTTGGTGCAAATTTTGACTATATAATTCCTGACAGAGAAAAGATGGGTCATGGGTTAAACACCAAAATTTTGCTGCCATACATTGCAAAAAAGAAACCAAAGGTATTAATTACGGTAGATTGCGGCATATCAAACGATAAAGAAATATCTTTGCTGCAAAATTTTAATATTGATGTCATTTTAACAGACCACCATAAAGCACCTGAAACCCTGCCAAATGCCTTTGCTATAATAAATCCAAAGGCGCAAAATTCTTTAGATGAAAAATTATCTATATCAGAAATTAAAAAAGTATCAGAACTTGCAGGTGCGGGCATTGCCTATAAATTAGCAACAGCTTTACTTGAAAATACTGACAATCAAAAGCTAAAAGATGAAATTTTAGTTTTAGCCTGTGTGGGCACAATAGCTGATGTTGTGCCGCTATTATATGAAAACCGAAGCATTGCAGCCAAGGGATTAGAATTAATAAATAAAGGCTGTCACAAAGGAATAAACACTCTTTTTAAGGCAAACAATAAGGATGGCAATAGTCTAGTTTCAAGCTATAATGTTGCATTTATTTTGGCCCCAAGAATTAATGCAGCAGGAAGATTAGCTACAGCGGATTCTGCATTTAAATTATTAACAGAAGAAGATGAAATTGAAATAAAAAATGCAATAAGAGAATTAGATAATTATAACAAAATACGCCAAAACCTTTGCGATACAATATTTTCAGAAGCTATTGATGAAATCAGCAAAAATAAAGATTTTAAAAAACAAAAAGCAATTGTTATTTTTAATGAAAATTGGCATATTGGTGTTATTGGAATTGTAGCATCAAAACTTGTAGAAAAATTTTACAAGCCTGTTTTCATCATGACAAAAGATGATGAAAATATGGCAAGATGCTCTATCCGCGGAATAGTCGAATATAATATAACAGAAATTCTAGATGAGAATAAAGAACTGTTTACAGGGGGCTATGGGGGACATGCTCTTGCAGGTGGTTTTTCTTTTGATTTAAACACAATACCTTTTGAAGATGTTAAATCTGCAATTTTAAACACATTTGATTCAAAAGAGGATGTGAAAATCTCGGGCCCTAGCCTTGAAATTGATGCAGCCATAGAAGGCAAGGATATAAATGAAGATTTAATAGAAATTATTCAAAAATTAGAGCCTACAGGTCAAAACAATCCAAGCCCAATTTTTGCAATAAAAAATGCCAGCTTGATTTATAAAAAAACAATGGGTAAAGAAAATAATCATCTTTCATTTAAATGTAAAAAAGATGGTATTGAATTAAACTGCATTTGGTGGCGTCATTCAGACATTTTAGCCGATGAGAAAGAAGAAATAGACATTGCATTTGAACCAAAAATAAATATTTACAATGGTGAAAAATCAATCCGGCTTTATGCTGTAGATGTAAAAACAAAAAAAGATTCAAGCACAAAAGGTGCGTATAATTCTGAATTAAAATTTTATGACCATAGAATGAAAGATGGAATTTTGAATAATATTGAAGAATATATCAAAAGACCAAATATTGACATAGGTATTTTTGCCAAACGGATGAATACAAAAACAAAATTAAAAAATTATCCTGAAATTACTTCAAAAATTTTACAAGATGATTGCAAAACAGATGATTTAATGTTTTTTGATTATCCAAATAATATGAATGATTTTATTGAAATTTTAAATACCAAAAATGGTAAAATCCATTTAATGAGAGAAGAATTTAGTGAAAACATTGAAGATTATATAAAACAGTTAATTGGAATGTTGAAATTTGCAACAAACAATAAAGGTGGCGAAATTTCTATCCAAAATTTTGCAGAATTAATTGGGGTTAGTGAAAATTTTATACAAATTGCACTTGAAATATTGGAAGAATTTAATTCTATTGAAATTTTAGACATAGACAAAATTAATTTTATAACACCTCCGCATTTAGAATTATTTTGTCATTGCGAAAATTTTGCAGTACTAAAAGAAGAATTTGATAAAATTATAGAATTTAAAAAACATATCGCCCAAATTTCTTTGGACGATATAGAAAAACTTGTAAATATTTAAAAATACTAATAAATATTAATCAATATTATCATTCAACATTTTTTTCATTTTATCAATATTTTTCATCTTCTTTTGAAGCGCTTTGTATTCCTTTTTTAATGTTGAAAGTTCAGATTTTCTTGTATTAACTTCTATAATTTTTGCATCTACCTGACTTTTATAATTTGACAATTGTTCCCTTACATCTACTTCAGCAGATTCAAGATTATTTACAGCACTTTTAAATTTTTCATTTGAAAGTGACTCATTTACTTTTTTTACATCTACAGCATCTGTCTCAGGTGCAACATTTGTTTCAATTTTTGTTTCAGATACAGGCTGCACATTTATGGTTTCAGTTTGTGCATTATCAGAAAAAACAGCTTCATCAGCCAAAACTGAAGCAAATCCTAAACAAAACATAAGCCCTGCAAGAACATATTTCTTTATGTTTAACATACTTCTCTCCTTATAACTCCTTATTATTATGTTACAAGGAAAAAAGTAAGTTTGTCAAATTTTGTTAGTTTGATATTCTTTAAATATCTTCTATCCAAATTGCATTAACAGGGCAAACAAGAGCTGCATCAATACAATCTTGTTCATTGCCCTGCACCTTAGAATCATCTACATGGGCTATTACATCTACAGAAAATACATCAGAATTTATAGCTTCACATGCACCACAAGCTACGCATCCATCCATTATACAAACATTCATAAAATATCTCCTTTTCTTAATTTAAAGATATTTTATTGAAAGCAGCTTGCAAATTTAACCCCAAGGAGGGTAGGCCTATTGGAGAATTATACACAAGATAAAGATTTACTTGTTTTTTGCAACAATCTTTTGCATTGCAAAGATATATCATACCCCAATATCGCACCCAAAATGAAATCTTCAAAAGGATTTAAAGCATCCAAGGGCTTTGAAAGATGCGTATCAATAACATCTATGCATTCTTTCTTGCCAAAAAAAATATTCATTTTGTTTTCAGATACTTTTTGCACAGAATAAGAAATGTTACTTTTTTTAAGCTTTGTCAAAATTTCATCATGTAAATTAACACCACATGTAACAAGGGCAACAGGCTTTGTGCCTTTTTGTATTTCATAAAGATAAGTATTAAAAACCCTCATAAACTCTCCTCTTTTCTTTATGAAAAAGACGAAAATTTAATGTTTTTTGTTCCTGAATAATACTTTTAGCCCAGCTTTAAAATAGTTTTTAAATTCTGCAAAACTTCTTATGCTAAACAGCATCATAAAAATATAAGAAAGCCTAATATAATAACCCCTTACAGCTTTTTGATGAAGCTCAAAAACTCTTTCTTTGGTCAGATGATGAGTATTTACACTTGGATAAAAATATGGCATATCATAATTTAAATCACCAAGATTATGTTCTTTTACATAATCATAAAACCTGCTGCCACAAAGGGCTGTAGCTGTATAATAGCTCACAAAATGCGTGTTTAATTTTTTTGAAAATTCAATTGTTTGACGCGCTGTTTCTTCGCTTTCCCAAGGAAGCCCCAAAACATAGTACGCATATACTTTTATGCCTTTTTTCTTAAACATAGAGACGGTATTTTTAATGTTATTAAGGGTGATTTTTTTACCCATTTTATCAAGCATATACTGCGAACCGCTTTCAATTCCAATGGATACAAGTTTACAGCCTGCTTTTTTCATTAAATCTATAGTATCAGAATCTGCCGTATCAGCCCTTGAATTTGTGGAAAAAGTAATTTTAAGACCTGATTTTATAATAGCTTCACACAAATTATGCACCCAATTTTTATCTAAATTAAAAATATCAGACCAAAAAATGAAATTTTTAATCCCATATTTTTCATAACATTCTTTTATTTCACCTAAAATATTTTCAGGAGTTCTATAACGCACTTTCGCTCCTGAAACAGGGGTTGCAAGACAGAAGAAGCAATGAAAAGGGCAACCTCTTGAAACTTTAATTACCGCCTGAAGCTCACCAGTATCAGGTCTTTTATATATATTGTTATCAATTAAATCTCGCGCAGGATAGGGAAGCTTATCCAGCTCATCATTAAAAGGACGTGTTTCATTAGATAAAATTATCCCATCAGCATTTCTATATGTTATCCCTAAAATTTCAGATAAATTTTTACCTGATAAAATATCTTTAAGCGTTAGCTCAGCCTCACCCCTTATTGCAATATCTAGTGCAGGAAAACTTTCAAGTGCTTCTTTTGCTAAAATATTAAAATGAGCACCCTTTGCAATAGTTACAATATCAGGAAAATTTTCTTTTATCATCTTTAATGGCGCTAAATCATTATTCAAAGTTGGGGTTGCTGCATTTAAAACAAGATATTTAGGCCCAAATTTCCTAATATCAGCCATTAAATCATCTACAGTTTCGTTATTTAAACTGTAATCCTTAATTTTAGGCTCAAAATCTTCCATGCGTGCAATTGAAGCCAAATACATCAAATCAGACGGTGGAAGCGGAGGTATTACAATTAAGTCATCTGTTGGCTGCTGGCATCTATCTTCCCTATTCATCACTGGAGATGGCGGGTATATTAAAAATATTTTTTTATTTTCCATTCTTAAATTTCCTCACTCTATAATTTAGTGTTTTTGTTATCAAAAAATTCAAAATACTCTTAGGGATAAATCTTGAAAACGACGCAAAATATGCATCATGTCCTATTAAATAAGACTTTTTAGGGTTTTTAGATTTTATTGCCTTTAAAATTACTTTTGCAACATCATCAGGTAAAAGACCTTTATTTGCATTATTTTTAGCATTTTCTAATAAAAATTGGCCAATTTCAGAATATTCATTACTGAAATTTTCAAAATTATCTTTATTTAAATCTATACAATACTGCCAAAATTTTGTTTTAACAACACCTGGCTTTATTGAAACGCATTTAATTCCTGTTTCAAGTTCAAATGCATTTAATATAATATCAGCAGCAGCTTTTGCAGCACAATATGGAGAAATAAACGGAAAGATACCAAAAGATGCCATTGATGATATGTTTATCATTTTTGAATTTTTATTTAAATAAGGATAAATAAAGGATAAAAACCTCGAAAAAGCAATAACGGAAACCTCCATTTGATGCCTCAAATCATCAGACTTTAAATTTGATACAGGAGATGTTATTGCAACACCGGAAAAATTTACAACCGCATCAAATTTAGTATTCTTGATATTTTTTTTAAACTCTAAATAAGAATCTTCATCACAAATATCAAGAAATAATGGAAGAAAGTTATCCAATGTTTCAGGTATATCTTTTCTATATGTTGCAAAAATATTTACATTAAAAGAGAAAAGATATTTTATCAGGCTTCTTGCAATATCCGAATTTGCACCTATTATTAAGATATTTTTATTTTTTAGCATAAGTTAAATTTAACATTAGAAAAGTGTTTTTGTCCTGTTTTTAACAATTTGACACACAAACGTCATCTATGGTAAAGATAAGGTATGCAAGAAAATTTAGACATAATAACAATAGGGGAGGGTTTAGTAGAACTGTCTGCTCCATCCCTTTTAAAAAACAGCGAATGCTTTGATAAATATTATGGCGGTGACACACTTGTGAGCGCCATAGCTGCTCTTAGAAGCGGTTCTGCTGTTGGATATATTACAAAAATTGGCAATGATAGTTTTGGAGAATATCTTTTAGATGCCTGGCAGTCAGAAGGTCTTGATTCTAGCCAGGTAAAGCTTTCAAAAGGCCAAAATGGAATTTATTTTGTAGGCAGCACTTGTACAGGCGATACAAATAAACGCGAATATCAATATTACAGACAAAAAACAGCCGCAAGCACGCTTTCTGTTGATGATATAAACTTTGATTATATTAAAAGAGGAAAACTTGTTTATGCTACAGGTTTTGTACAAAGTTTATCTCTAAGTGTACGCGAAGCTGTTGGTGAAGTTTTTAAATTTGCAAAAGAACATGATATTCTAACCGCATACGATCCAAATTGCCAAAAATGCGGTATGAATAAAGATGAAGCGCTTGAGAATTTTGATTTAATTAGAGATTATATTGATATAATGTTTATTGAAACAACTGATGCACAAACGTTATTTGATATAACAAGCACAGATATGATAATTACAAAGCTTTCAGACCTTGCTATAAAGATGGTTGTTGTTAAAGATCCTGAAAATGGAATTTCAATTTATGAAAACAATGAACGGGTAAATATTCCGCCTTTGGATTTTGAAATGGTTGATGCAACTGGCGTTTCAAATGCATTTAATGGTGCATTTTTAAGCAGATATTTAGATGGAGTTTCAGCGTTTAATGCGGGCAGATACGCAAGTGCATTATGCTTATTGCAAATGCAGAATGTAGGTGCTGTAAAATCCATTCCTTATAAAAATTTAGTAGACGAGTATTGTGGTAAAATTTATGGGTAAAAGAGTATTAATTTCAGGGTATATTGGTTTTCAAAATTTTGGAGATGATGCAATTTTAGGGTTACTCTCTAAGTATTTAAAAAGACAAAATTGCGAAGTAACCGCATTTTCATCAGACCCTGAAAGCACAAAAAGGACTTTTAAAATTAATGCACTAAATTATATGAATTTCTTTCATATACTTTGGGGTGTTTTTGATACACATGTATTAATTAGCGGAGGAGGCAGCCTGATACAAAATGGTACAGGTTCTTTAAGCCTTTTATATTATCTATTTATTATTGCACTTGCAAAATTCTTCCGCAAAAAAGTGATAATATTTGCACAAGGAATAGGGCCGGTTTATGGAAAAAAATATCAATGGCTGACTAAAAAAATCCTTAAAGGTTGCGATTTAATACTTGTACGCGATGTGTTCTCTCAAAGAATTTTAAAGAAATGGGGAATAAACTCTAGATATGTAATAGACCCTGCTTGGGATTTAAAGTGCCCTGAAAGAGACAATCAAAATTGCGTTGGCGTGCAACTTAGAAACTATAGATTCTTGCATCCAACACTATTAAAAGAACTTGCCAAATACATAGGAATATACTTTGGAGACAGAAGAATTAAAATTTTCTCACTCCAAAATTCACAAGATTCAGAACTCGCATATCAATTTGAATACTGGTTAAAAGCACAATGTTCCGATATTTCAACTGAAGTTATAGTGCCGCGTTCACACAGACATTTATTAGAAGAATTTGCGCATTTAGAATATCTTTTTGCTATGAGATACCATGCTGTTCTTATGGCTTTAAAAATGGGTGTCAAAGTACTGCCAATATCATACGATGTAAAAGTAAAAAATCTTGCTGACGAATTTAACATCCCATACATTGAAGCATGTGAAGAAAGTGATTATTACGCCTACATAAGGGATTTGAAAAATTACACAGAAGATGAATACTTTGAAAGAAGAAGAACAGAAAGCTTTAACTGGGAAGTATTAAACCGCTATATTAAATAAAAAGAAAGCAAGAAATATGATTATTCCAAGCATAGATTTAATGGATGGCAAAGCTGTTCAATTAAGACAAGGAAAAGAAAAAGTTTTAGAAAAAGACAATGTTATTGAACTTGCAAAATATTATGCAAGATTTGGTGAAATTGCAGTAATAGACCTTGATGCTGCTATGAACAAAGACAGCGACAATGAAGAAATTATCCGCCAAATATGTAAAGTAGCAGAATGTCGCGTAGGCGGAGGCATCAGGGATGTTGAGAAAGCAAAAAGAATAATATCTTATGGTGCTAAAAAAATCATCATAGGCACAGCTGCAAATGAAAATTTCTTATCAAAACTGCCAAAAGACAGAGTTATTGTTGCAATTGATTCAAGGAACGGTAAAATTACTGTGGATGGCTGGCAAACAGATACTGAAGTATCCACACAAGCCCACGTACAAAGATTTGGAGATTTTTGTTCCGGCTTTTTATACACAATAGTTGAAAAAGAAGGCATGCTGCAAGGTACAAACCTGGATGCATTTAGAGCTATTAGAGAAATTACAAACAAACCAATTGTTGCAGCAGGCGGTATCAGCACAATTGATGAAATTCGAGAACTTGAAAGAATGGATATTTCTTGCCAGTTAGGAATGTCTATTTACACAGGAAAAATAAACCTTGAAGATGCATTTTGCGCTTGTCTTGATTTTGACAAATCAAAAGACGGTTTAATACCAACGATAGTACAAGATAAAAATACAAAACAAGTTTTAATGCTTGCATATTCAAACAGAGAATCTGTTATAAAATCATTAACCACAGGAAAAGCAACTTATTTTAGCCGCTCTAGAAAAAATTTATGGACAAAAGGTGAAACATCCGGCAATACTCAAGAGCTTGTGTGCGCTAAATTTGATTGTGATAAAGATACAATTCTATATAAAGTAATACAAAACGGGAATGCTTGTCATTTAGATAGATACAGCTGCTTTGAAGATAAAGATTTTTCTTTATATGAACTTTACAAATTAATTTTAGATAGAAAAACAAAAATGCCAGAAGGCTCTTATACTACTAAACTTTTCCGAGATCAGTTTTATTTAAAAAGAAAAATCATGGAAGAAGCTTTTGAAACCGTAAATTTTGAAATGGGAGACGGCCTTGGCTGGGAAGCTGCGGATTTAATTTACCACTTATTGGTATTTATGGCAGATAATGATATTGCACCAAATGATATTATAAATAATTTAGCATCCAGAGCAAAATAGCGCACAAAAGAGCACCAAAAATGAAAATTTACAAAAAAGACGACCTCAAAAATAAAGATTTTATAAAAGATTTTTATTCTGAAATTGAATTTGAAGCATTGAATAATGTTTCAGAAATTATTGAAAATGTTAAATTAAACAAAGATTCCGCCCTTATTTACTATGCAAAAACCTTTAATGACGGCGATTTTTGTTCAGCAGATGATTTTTTAGTTTCAGAAGATGAAATAGAAGAAGCATATAAAAAAACAGATAAAAATATCATTGATGCAATAAAAAAAGCACACAAAAATGTGTTTGAATTTTCTAAAAAACAATTTGAATGTATTAAAAATTTAGAAATAAAAATGGAAAATTCAACATTGGGACATAGAATTATACCTTTAAATCGCATATTGTGCTATGTTCCTGGTGGAAATTATCCACTGCCAAGCTCATGCATTATGACTGTAACTCCTGCAAAAGTAGTTGGGGTCAGTGAAATTTATCTAACTTCCCCAAAAATAAAACCGCAAACTATTGTTGCAGCGCATATTGCAGGGGCTGATAAAATTTACAAACTGGGTGGAGCACAGGCAGTTTCTGCTTTTGCATTTGGAACAGAAAGTATTTTACCTGTAGATAAAATTGTGGGGCCTGGAAATAAATATGTTACATTTGCAAAAAAATATGTATATGGCAAATGCGATATTGATTTTTTAGCAGGACCTTCTGAAGTTTTAATTATTGCAGATGAAAATGCTAATCCACACCTTATCAGCGCAGATATGCTGGCGCAGTGTGAACATGATATAGATGCAAGAGCGTATTTGGTCACAACAAGTGAAAAACTTGCACATGAAGTTCAAAAATCAGCAAAAAATCAACTTGAAACATTAAAAACAAAAAATATAGCACAAATTTCTTTTGAAAAATCAGCTGCAATTATTGTGGATAACATTAATGAAGCCATTGACATCAGCAACCAAAGAGCACCTGAACATTTAGAGTTAATGTTCGATAATGCTGAACAATATGTTGAAAAATTTAAAAATTACGGTTCACTTTTTATAGGTCAAAATTGTGCAGAAGTTTTTGGAGATTATTGTTCTGGCACAAATCATGTTTTACCCACAAATAAAGCTGCAAGATACACGGGAGGCCTTAGCGTTTTTGATTTTATCAAAATTTTAACCTACCAGAATATAGATAAAAATTATGCTGATACACTTGCAAAAACTGCATCCAGCTTGGCATCAGCAGAAGGATTATTTGCCCATAAGCTTGCTTCTGATTTAAGAAAAAACCAATAATACAGGAAAATAAATAATGAGAATAAATCTTAAATTTATAGATAAAGACAAACAATATAAGTTTTTTGGATTTTTAGTAAAAGTTGCTTTTCATATAAAAAAACATTTTTATGATTGCAAAGTAATAAATTATCCAAAAGGTTTAGATGGCTGTCTTTTTGCAATGTGGCATTCAAGACAATGCGGCGTTTATGGTATTCCTGAGCGCGAAAAGTTGCATTGCCTTATAAGTAATTCGAAAGATGGTGAAATAATTGCAACAGCAGCAGAATCTTTGGGCATAAAAACCGTACGTGGTTCTGCACAAAGAGGAGGTGCTAAAGCATCTCTTGAAATTTTAGATGTTTTAAAAGAAAACAATAATGTTGCAATCACAATTGATGGACCACGCGGACCAAAAGAAATTGTAAAAAAAGGAATAGTTGAAATTGCAAAAATCTCTGGTAAACCAATTGTACCAATGGCTTGGGATAATCCCGGACGAGGTTTTATGAAATTAAAAACCTGGGATGAGTTTTGTTTTCCCCTGTTTTGCAAAAAACTATGTCTTCTTTGCGGAAATCCAATATATGTAAACAAAGACGCTGATGATGATGAAATTGAAAAAATCAGAAAAAAAATTGAAGACGATTTAACCATGCTTTACAATGAAGTACACAAAAATTTCTTAGAATATTATAAAAACGGCACCAATCCTTATAAAAACAGTTCAAAATAAAATAGCAGAGCAAAATAGCAAAATATTTTATTCATCAGTTTTATATGGAACAAATGAGAGTAGCTGATGCAAATAAAATCAAACAACATAAAATATACTCCCCTATTGCCCTGCAACAAAACAATAGCAGGCGGCCTTCATTCGGGGGAGGGTATAACAAATCCCGAATTCAACAACACAATAAGTAAATCTGTTTTTCCAAGCAGTGAAAACCTGAAAGCGTTCTATGCACTTAATTTTTCATCAAGCCTTTCAAATATAAATTTTACTGCAAATAGGATAAATAAAAAAGTTTTCCATTAACAAAATACCATGACAAAATAAGCTGCCCATGCTGTGGTGAAAAAATGGTAAATTTTGATTGGGAAGAAGCTGAAGCGTTTGCAAAAAATATCTCTGCAAAAAAAGGTGATGAACTTGCAGAAACTTTGCATACAAACATTAATGAATTTCAATATTCAAAAAGAAAATTGGTTGAAAAACTAGCAGGTGCAGCCCCAAAATTTCCAGAGAAAAACATATCAGAGCTTTTAGGTACAGTTTCAGAAGAATATATAGATAAATTAAGAAAAAAACAAAAAAATGTTATTTGCCAAATGGCAGATGAATTAAAAAATAAAGCACATAGCCATAGAGCTGCTATTATTGACTGGCAAAATTTTCAAATAGATAGAATTACAAACGCAAAAGATGAAGGTGATTTCAAAAATTCAAGGCTGATAAAATCTTTTATCAGTTTAGCTGAAAAATATAATGTCAACCTGACAGATAGAAAAATTAATACTTATAACAATAGGCTTCCAAACTCTAAAAGAGATATTGAAGCATTTGTTGTAAAATACCAAAGAAGAAAACCTTACGAAACCGCTTGTGAACTTATTAAAAATACAACACCTACCTTAGAACACATTATCCCATTCAGCAAAAGTGAAAATAATAATTATGGCAACTTGCTTTTAATGTGTAGTGATTGCAACAGTGCAAGAGGAAATACAAAATATAGTGAATTTTTAAATTTATTTCCAGAAATGAGACATAATATTAATAAATATTTTAAAGATATTGAAAAACTGGTTCAAAACAATAGAAATGATTTAAAATTAAAAAATATGTACAAGTCCTATATCAGAGATGCAAAAACCACGCTAAATCAATATACAGATGGAAGAATAAGCATAGAAACTGTAAAAAAATCACAAAAAAAGCGCTCACCAAAAAAATAGAAAAAATTATTAAAGATTTTCATCAAGTTTTTTTATAAATTCAGGAATCTTACAAGCTTCAATTGTACCAGGAATAATTTCCCAATTAGGAAGTGCTATCTGAAGCTCATTCTTTAAATCAGCCAAAAGTCCAGGTATAATAAGCCTTTTGTTCTTAATCTTGTCTAATATATTATTTGCACTAATTACTTTTGATGCAATTTCAGCTGTAATTTTTTGGGCAGACCAAGCTGTAAGCACACTCATACCATCTGATGGTGTAATTACAAGATATGCACCATTTGCTAAATTCGAAATTTCATTTGCAACTGCAAAATAACTCAATGCAAAATTTGTAGTTAAAAACACATGTGCATTTTCATTAGGATTATTAAATTCATACACCTTTGATTCAACTTGTAAAGGCATTTGCGGATCAGTAAAAATATTTTGTCTTAAAATAAAAAGGGTGGTAAAAAGCGCTTCATCAAAAACATCAAAAAGAAGTAAAGATGCATATTTGCAAATATATGCACAAGCCTTTGCACAAATTGTTTCAATACAAGAATCTTTTATATGAATAAATACAGGCTTTGAATAATCTTCATCTCTTTCTATTATCGCTTTTTGGCGTATAAATTGAAGAGTAGATAATGTTTTTTGAAAAGCTTCATCCGCCACTTCTTGCAACAACCTTAAATCATCTAAAGAAACAAAATTTAAACCTTTTTCTTTAATTTTTTCTATTGCGGCTTCTTTTTTTTCAAAACTCGCTTCTTTTAGGCAAACTCCTTCCACAGTATATGTTTCACCAATTTGTTCAATTTTGAATTTTGAAATTTTATCAAGCACTTTATCAAAATTTTTATTATTACAATCCAGCATAACAATAAGCGGAGGAGGGTTTATAAAGGTTTTATCATGTCTAAACATTACCTTTTCACCACCAACAACTAAATCTTTTGCGCTGCCTTTAATTACCACTGTTTCTTGCTGTATTTTGTTTGCATAAGATAATTTCTCAATTAATTCCTGCGGCAGATGCGGACAAATTTTATAATCAATTTCGCCTTTGGCTAATTTTACAGCAAACATCATGCAGCCAGAAGAACCGCACTTTTTACAGTTAGCATTTTCCGTTTTCTTTGCTGCGGGCAAAAATTTAAAAATTTCCATCGTACCAAGACTCATAAAGCCTCCATATTGCAAGAAAATGTTGAGCTTGCACTATTTTTACCAAAAACAAGAGAGACAATGGTTTCAATAGTTTTAGGATTATGGCACACTACAATATCGGCTCCAGCAGTAATCAAAGCCATTGTAGTTGCAATTTCAATAGTGTGAAAACGCGTTTTTAATTCACCGCGTGTATCTTTAAAATCATCGCTTTTGGATTCTTTCGATTTAAAACTTTCTTCACCTGAAAATACAATTACGGGCGGATTCAAAGTTTTATCACCTTCTTTTTTTGCAATTTTTAGGCGTTCAATTATACTATAGCCATAATCCAGCCCCATGCCTACACATCCGGTATCTGTATCCATTAAAATATTTTCAGAAGAAAAACCCATATCCATACATAAAAGATTTAGTTCTTTCGTAAGATTAATATCAATTGGTGCGCGCAAAACAAGCTTTATTTCATCTTTTATTGGAGATTCTAAAATGGATTCAACAATAGGTTTATAGTTTAAATCTTGTGCAAAGGCAATAATCACAGGCTTTTGCACAATTTTAACTATTTTTGGTAAAAACTTGGCATCTAAATCCTTTTGCCCTGAACCGCGCACAATTAAAGGAATTTTTGCACTTTGTTGAATTTTTTCAAATACAACAATGCTCTCATCAATATCAGCTTCACTATCGATATTAAAATAGACAGAAACGTAGCTGGCACCTAATTTTAAAGCGCATTCTTGAGCAGATAAAAACCATCTTTCCACATCAAAAACAATATCTGCTCCCCAAAAATTCATTAGCGGTTTTGGAAAGTTTTCCCGAATTTTTGTTAAGATTTCAATCGCAAACACAGGATTAATAGGCATAAATACACCAGGACTGCTTGATTCCATATATTACGCTATTCCTTCATTTCTTTGTGCTTTGATTTTATCCATAATTTCTGTAAATTCTGTATCATCAAGCGTTTCGCGTTCAAGCAATTCTTTTGCAATTTTTCTTAACATATCTTCATTTTCTTTTAACAATTTATATGCAATGCCATATCTTTCATCAACAATTTTTTTCACTTCTTTATCAATTTCGGCTGCAATTTCATCAGAAAAATCCTGTGTGTGGCCAAAATCACGACCCATAAATACATGTTCTTGACTTTTACCATATTGCAAATTGCCCATTTTTTCACTCATACCATAGACAGTGACCATTTTTCTTGCAATTGCTGTAACTTTTTCAAGGTCGTTAGATGCTCCTGTAGTGATATTTTCAGGCCCATAAATAATTTCTTCAGCCACCCTGCCACCAAGTGTCATGGTTATTCTATCCAAAAGCTGATTTTTCTTTAGGGTAAGATGATCTTTTTCAGGCAAAACGGTTGTTATACCAAGCGCCATGCCTCTAGGTATAATTGAAACTTTGTGCAATGGATCACAATTATCCAAAAGCAAGGCAAGAAGAGCATGACCCACTTCATGATGGGCAGTATTTTCCTTTTCTTCATCAGAAATAATTCTGGATTTTTTCTCAGGTCCAGCCATAACTTTATCAATAGCCTCATCTAGATGTTCCATAGAAATTTCTGTATGATTGTGGCGCGCACTTAAAAGCGCAGCTTCATTAAGCAAATTCTGTAAATCAGCCCCAGTAAAGCCCGGAGTCCTTTTAGCAAGCACTTTTAAATCCACATCTTTTGCAAGAGGTTTATTTTTAGCATGCACATTTAAAATTTGTTCACGTCCCAAAATATCGGGTCTGTTTATTATGATTTGACGGTCAAAACGCCCAGGTCTTAATAATGCATTATCTAAAATATCAGGCCTGTTTGTAGCTGCTAACACAATAATATTAGTGTTTTCATCAAAACCATCCATCTCAACCAAAAGTTGATTCAAGGTTTGCTCTCTTTCATCATGGCCGCCGCCCATTCCGGCGCCCCTTTGTCGGCCTACAGCATCAATTTCATCTATAAAAATTATGCAAGGCTGATGTTTTTTCGCCTGTTCAAAAAGGTCACGAACACGGCTAGCACCAACGCCTACAAACATTTCAACAAAATCAGAACCAGATATGGAAAAGAAAGGCACACCAGCTTCACCTGCAACTGCTTTCGCCATAAGTGTTTTACCTGTACCAGGCACACCCACTAAAAGCACGCCTTTTGGAATTTTTGCGCCTAATTTAGTATACTTTTCAGCATTTTTTAAAAAGTCTACAATCTCCTCCAGTTCTTGTTTTTCCTCATCAATGCCTGCCACGTCTTTAAATGTCACTTTTACCTTATTTTCAAGCATCATTTTAGCCCTGGATTTACCGAAATTCATTGCAGCAGAACCACCTTGCTGAATTCCTTTTAAAATTAAAATAATAAGACCTATAAAAAATAATGGAAGTAAAATTGACGCAATAGTAGAAAGTGCATTACCTTCCTGAGGCTTTTTCACGCTAATTTCAACCCCATGATTTTCTAAAAGCGGATATAGTTTTGGATCGTTTTCAGGTACACGCACTTTGTATTGAAAAGCTGGTAGTGCAGCATTTTGGGTACCCATAAGCTGGCTTGCAAAATTATCAACAGGCTCTTTTTCGGTTTCAGTCTTAGCTTCAGATGCTTTATCCGCGTGAGGTATAGCCGTAATAAGGTCTTTAGAGATTATAACAGACTTAATCTCATTATTTTCAACCTTTTGCACGAATTGAGAATAAGAAATTTCACTGGTAGAAGTAACAGGACCCGCAAAAACCATAGCAAGCACGATAAGCGCTATGATTCCAACTATTATATATACCCCCAAAGACTGATTATTCTTCATTTTTAATCCTTTTTTTAATTACTAATTTTTATAAATTTGCCTGTTGCCATTATATCAAAAGAATAATAAAATGTTAATTATTAATACACTATTATAAGAAGATATCCAAATGGCACTTGTATTCCTATCACTAGGCTCAAATAAAGGCGATAGACTGTCTCAAATTCAGCAGGCGGTCAACTTTTTGACTGCTGATAATTCCATAAAATTAGTTGCATCATCAGCATTTTATGAAACAGAACCATGGGGAAATAAAAAACAATGCTGGTTTGTTAACGCTGTAATAGCCATCAGAACTGAATTACAGCCAGTAGAGCTTTTAAGGATATGCCAAAGTATAGAAGCAAAACTAGGCAGAGACAGGGCTTTAGAAGAAAAATGGGGCGAAAGAGCCATAGACATTGACATTCTATTTTATGATAATTTGGTTTTGAGCAATGAAATTCTTGAAATACCCCATAAATACGTACACGAGCGAGCTTTTGCCCTTGTGCCAATGTTGGAAATCGCACCAAATTATATGCATCCAGTACTAAACAAAAGCATTTTAGACCTTCATGATGCCCTGGATGACCCTGAGGACGTGTTTTTATACGGAACAATAATTACAGAAAATAATTATGAAAAAAATTAATTCCAAAAAACCAAGCACAGAAATTTCCCCTGAAAAAAATATATCCAAAAACCTCATCAAGATGGAATTTTCGCCCAATATTGCAATTGTTGGAACGGGTCCTGCCGGCACATATTGTGCATTACAGCTTATTGAGCATTTTAAAAAAGAAGACCAAAATACTTATAAAATCACTCTTTTTGACCCACTCCCAGCGCTTTCAACAATTTTGCCTACAGGAAATGGCAGATGTAACTTAACATATAATGAAAATGATTTTAAAAAATTTGCTGCGTTTTATCCAAGGGGCGAAAAATTTCTCTATTCAATACTTTCAAGATATTCAATGTATGAAACACTGGAATATTTTGAAAAACTTGGTATCAAAACCTACACACAGCCTGATAATCGTATTTTTCCGGTATCAAATAGTGCTAAAGACGTGCAAAAACACATGATTTCAGCTCTTAAAAAATCTAAAAATATAAATTTTATCAATAAAACCATAAAAAACATAGAAGAACTTAATAAATATAACATTATAGTGCTTGCAACTGGCTCAAAAGACCGCAGCGGGCTGGTTCAGCAGTTTGGACACAAAATTATCCCTCTAAAACCGGCACTTTGCGGCCTTAAAGTAAAAGAGCTTACTCCAAATTTTCCCACAGGAATTAGCATTCAGGCAAATGGTGGCGGTATAATCTTTACACACCAAGGACTTTCTGGTCCTGAAATATTTAAAATTTCATCAAAAAATGTCCACAAAGAATATCCATATAAAATAAAAATCCCTATAATCAATCCAGATAAGCTTTTTAAACTTATTGACGCAAACCCTAAAAAAAGTTTTGGAAATGTAGTGTCTGAATTAATACCTAAAAAATTAACAAAATATGTATTTGAACAACATGGCCTAAATTATGATAAACAGGCAGCTCACGCTAAAAAAGAAGAAATAAAAACGCTTGAAAATCTTGATTTCACTATAATAGCAATAGATGGACGCGGTGAAATTGTTCATGCGGGCGGAGTTTGCACAGATGAAATTAATAAAAACTGCCACTCAAAAATTAATTCAAAACTTTGGATAATAGGTGAAGCTCTAAACGTAGATGGATTTTGCGGCGGATTTAATTTGCAAAATTGCTGGAGCACAGCAGCCATTGCAGCAGATGATATTGTCAAGTTTTGTAAAGAAATATAACTAAATATTAAATTTCATACTAAAGCAAACTAATGCACTGCACAGAAAAATTTATAAATCAATTCAGCTAAATTTTTATCTTGATACATTGCATTTGTAATCTCTTTCACCATATCCTGCACTGCAATCCTAGGTGTCACGGTAAAAAACTGGTATGGTTCCACCTCTAATGCAGTAGCCAAACGATAAAGCGTCTCAAAAGTGGGGTAAACCCTGCCGCATTCAATATTAGAAAGGCTGGATTGTTCAATATTTGCAAGCTCTGCAAGGCGTTCTTGGGTAAAATCTTTCAATTCTCTAAAATATTTTATTCTTTTCCCAAATAAAATTTTAAATCCTGAAAGTTTCTCCTCAAAGTCTTTATCAGGGATGTTTTCGCTTGTTTTAGATGCCATTTTACCGCCAATCCATGTTTATTAATAAAATCCTAAAATGCATTCAGGATGACAAAATTTACTGCCTATCATAATTCTGCATTGAATTTTTCAAAATATTATGACCTTATAAGAATTTTTATCTTGATTTATTCTTTAAAAAAATATAATATAGTTAATAGGTTATATTTTATAAAAAATATTCGTAATTAAATATAGACAAGTGGGTAATTTTTATGACAAGAAGTTTTCATCTAAAAAATGGTGCAAGCCATTGTACACTTTTGCACATTAAAAACCAGGAAGGCGGACATCCTGATAAATCCGTCATTGCAAAACAAGCTCGAAATGACGAGTGCAGTACGGCATTCAGCCTTGTAGAATTATTAATAGCACTTTTAGTGGCGTCATTACTTATGACAGCGCTTGCTCCAGTAATGACAAGGAAATTTGGAGAAAATGTAACAGTATCAGGAACAGGAAAGAATACAAGTGAACATTATCAGATTTTTGATGATGTTAGTAAAAATGGAACTGATGATAATAAGTTTACCATTCCATCTAATGCAATAAATGTAAAAGTGACATTAGTTGGCGGAGGGGGTGCGGGAGGCAGTGCCTCATTTGGTTCCAAGATAATTAGCGCCACAGAACAAAATTGGAAAGTGCCTGATGGAGTTGAAAAAATAAGGGTATATATGGTTGGCGGAGGAGGAGGCGGAGCCTCTGGCGGAATTGTACTTGCAGAAAAGCTTGGAAATCTAAAAACAGGCACAAGAGATTATACAGAGCCTGGAATTAGATACAGTATTCCGTTAATAGACTTTATGACGGAAGATCCCGCTTATATTCCAGCAATTGATTCAAGATGTACGTCAAGCGGATATAATTGGGAAGCAAATATTTCATCACTTCCATTAACCGTTACAGGTTGCGGCGCAGGGGGTGCAGGCGGCGGTGGCACAGGTAATGGCGCAACTACAGCCAATGCTGGCGGCGGCGGGGGTTCTGGCGGATATGTTGTAAATGCACATGTAGATTATAACATGCCAATGGGTATAACAATTCCAGGAATCGCAACAACAGGCGGATATGGTGCAAACGCACTAACAGCATCGGGTGCAATGTCAGGAGCAGGCGGAGGCGGCGGGTATGCAAGTCAATATGTTGCAACTGTACCAATATCCATGACAAGCGCACTGCATGGCGGAAGTGGCGGTAAAGGTGCATCAAACTACTATGGTACAAGTGCAACTCCAGGTGAAAATGGTTACAATTTATCAAATAAAGGCTATGGCAGCTATGGCGGAAGCCCATCTATAACAAGTGCTGGTGCAGGTGGCAGGGGTGCAAATTTTAGCGCAGGCGGAGGCGGTGGCGGTTCAGCGCCTTACGGTGCAGGCGGTGGCGGAGGCGGAGGAGCTGCTGTACTTGCAACTGCTAATGATTTTAGATTTATGGCATCTGGTGGCGGAGGCGGCGGGGGGTATAACAATGGTGCATACGGCGGAGGTGGCGGCGGAGGTGGCGGCGGGTACAATGGCGGCGGAGGCGGAGGGGGTGGAGATTTTTTCAATTGCAGCCCTGGCGGCGGTAAAGGAGCCGGAAGCGGAAAGGCTGGTGGGGCTTGCGGGGTGTGCACAGGCACAACAGGCAGATGCTGGGGTGGAACACAATATTATGGCGGCGGCGGTGGTGGTGGCGGGTATCCTAATGGTGTTTCTGGCACAAGCCCGACAATATCAGGTGCAGTTAATTCAGACACATCAATAGCTACATCTGGTACAGGCGGTAAAATTAATACTATTTTTGGCCCCAACTATTGCAACGGAGGCGAACCTGGACAAAACGGCAAACCAGGTATCATTCGTATATCTTGGCCTACAACAGATAATGCAATAAAATGCAAGTATAATACGCATTCTAATGGCGCATCTGGCGGTGGCGGGGGACAAGTTTGGATTGGCGAGATTGATGTAACACCTGGAGAATATCTTAATTTTTACGTCGGAAAAGGCGGGACAGCACAAACAAAAGCTTCTACAAATGGAAATAATGGAAGCAATACATATATTGCAAAACAATCAGGCACCGTTATTGTATCTACTAAAGGTGGAGGCGGGGGTGTATATTCTGCTGCTTCTAATATTACAACAACTGTTGGTATTGGCGGTGGAAAATTAACTACAAATTGGAGTGATTGGACAAAGCAAAATACAAATACAACTGGAGGGCAAAATGGTGGTGCAGGTAAAACCGCAGCACAGGGTTCTATTGGTGGAATTGGCGGAGGTGTATATTTTGTAGATGGTTCATATTTAAGTGGCGGTAATGCAGGAAATTCCGAAAATAATGGCTCTAATGCATTGAATACAAATTATGGCACAGGAGGTGGCGGAGGCGGCGGAGTTACAACAGAAGGACATTTTCCAGGAAATGGAGGGAAAGGTGCTGATGGATATATTTACATTGAATGGGGCGACAGCAATGGTGGCGGAGGAAGCAGTGGAGAGATAAGAGAAAAAGAACAATTGATAGGTGCTATTGCAGGGGCAACACTTGAAATAGAAATTGGTGATGGTGGGGTAGCTAAGAATATTGAATATGATGCCGATACAAAGTATAAACCGGGCGAGAAAGGTGGAGACGGCAAAGATACTATAGTAAAAATAGGGAATAAAAAATATTTTGCAAAAGGCGGAATTGGTGGTGAAGCTGGCGGCCTTACAAAGGGCGTACATGGAGCTGGCGGAAAACTTTTAAATTTATCAAATTCAAAGGCGATAAGTTTTGAAGGATTAGCAGGCATTAATGGGTATGGAGGCGCAGGGGCAAACGCAGAATATGCGTTTGCGGCAAATGGCGAAGGTATGGGTGGATGCGGAGGAAATATGGTGGCAGGCAAATGTTTTTCACCATCTGAAACTCCTTATGGTAAAGATGGGAACAAATCAGGCAGCGGGGGCGGAGGTGGAGCAATCAAGGATTCTGTTCCATATAAAGGAGGGAATGGTGCATCTGGACTTGTACTTATTGAATGGGAGGAATTTAGAGAATAAGAAGGAATAAATTTTTATGATGAACAACTTTTCGGGTGTCTTTTCAGTAACCTTTGGACACCCTTTTTTTATATATAAAAAGGCAAATTCCTTTGCTTATAATTACAAGAAGTTAGGAATCTTATACTGAATTTATTTTAGGGTTTCAAACAAATTTGGTAAAAATTCTAAAGCAAATTCAAGATATACTATGTATAAAAAATTTAAAGCTGGATGATGATATCTAGGCCTTATACCGTGCAGATTGATATGTATTTCTTTCCCATAAAATTCTATCTATTTTATTCATAGTTTCAAATTTATTTCTAGCCCAAATCGGCGCTATAAGTGTGGTTGAAAGACCACTGCCCCCAACGCGATGAATCGTTGTACTTTTGGGCAGAATTTCAATAATATCGCACACTAAAACACAGTATTCATCTTCTGAAAGAAGCAAAATAGGGTTTTGTGCGTGAATTTTAGCTAAGGGTGTATTTTCAAGCACTGTCAGCACATGAATTTTAATACCATCAATTCCCATATTTGAAAGAATGCGAGCAGTTTTTAGCATATCCTGAGGCGTTTCGCCAGGCAGACCAAGAATAATATGCACACAAACCTTTATATGCTTTGTTTTAGCAAGGTTATAAGCATTTTCAAAAGTTTTAAAATCATGACCACGGTTTATAAGGCGTAAAGTCTTATCGTGCGCACTTTGCAGACCTAATTCAAGCCAGGGATTTTTATAAGATGCTATTAAATCCAGCTTTTCTTCATCCACACAATCAGGCCTTGTGCCTATTGATATACCTACAACACGTTCATCACAAAAAGCCGCATCATAGACGGTTTTTAACTTATCTACAGAAGCATAAGTATTTGAAAAGGCCTGAAAATAAGCCAAAAATGCTTGCGCTTTAAAGCGTTTTGGCAAATTATTTATGGCAGTTTCAACCTGTTTTTCTATTGAAAACAAGGAAGAGTGGGCCTTTGAAAAACTTCCTGATTCATCGCAAAAAATACAGCCACCCGAAGATATTGTGCCATCACGGTTTGGACAAGAAAAGCCTGCATCAAGTGTAATTTTATAAACCTTTTTACCAAATTTTTGATACAAGTAATCGCTAAATGTGAAGTAGCGCTTGGCATTCAACCTATTAGACGTGTAACAAGCAGAATCATCAAGGGTTTTAGTATTTACATCCGGATTATTCGTCAATATCATCAGTATTCTGCGGAGGATAGATGTAATGTTCGCCGCATTTTGGACAAACTACTTCCTGTTGCTTATCATCAGATAAAACAACAACTTCAAAAAGTTCTCTACAGCTGGAATTTTGACATCTGATAGCCCATACCGGCCTTACTATTCTTGCCATATTTAAAATCCTTTATACAAAATTATTTATAAAGATATACTATAATATATTTTAAAAAATGGCAATAAAGTTATTTTGGCAAAGCTACTGTAAAAGTATGCTATAATGATGAAACAAAGTAACAGATGAGAAAATTTTAGGAAGAACAAAAGTATGAAGATTTTAATTTCAAATGATGATGGCATAACAGCTTTAGGCATAAAAGCCCTAATGACAGCTTTAAGCAAAGAACATGAAGTTTATGTTGTGGCGCCAGATAGAGAAAGAAGCGCTGCTGGGCACTCTTTAACGTTGCATACGCCAATTCGTGTGGAAGAATTAGAATCAAAGTTTGGCGCAAAAAGGGTGTGGATAACTTCAGGCACACCTGGGGATTGCGTAAAATTAGGACTTATTGAGCTTTTAGATGAAGTAAAGCCGGATTTAGTAATTTCAGGAATAAACCATGGTCCAAATTTAGGAATAGATATTCTGTATTCAGGCACGGTAAGCTGTGCTATGGAAGGTGCTATGTTGAATTATCCAAGTATAGCGGTAAGTTTAGCCAGCATGAGCTGTGACCCTGTATATTTTGATGTTACGGCAGATTTTATATTAAAATTCTTACCAAGAATTGAAAAAATAAAATTTCCTGAAAAAACAATTTTAAATATAAATACTCCGGCCCTTGAAGAAATGGATATTGCAGGGGTGGAAATTACAAAATTGGGTTCCAAAATGTTCACAGATGAATACGAAAGAAGGGTAGACCCAAGAGGTAAAGTTTATTATTGGATGGCAGGTGAGCTCACCACAAAACACGAAGAGGATGGCACAGACATAAGCGCAGTACGTGCAAACAGAATCTCCATTACACCAATTACATTTGAGATGACGCACAAAGCTATTATGGCAGAGCTGGAAAGCGAATTTTGCAAGGATGGTGTATGCGACTGGTACGGATACGGCGCAATTCATAAAGAGCAGTAAATTTTATTTTTAAAGCACAATGGCACCTTTTTCTTTATGAATCAGGTGTCATTTTTCATTTTTGTTGTAAAATTTTAACTATTGGGGAATGTTTTTAATGAGGAAATTTTATAATGAAAAAACAGGCTTATATCAGCGTATTTGATAAAACAGGGGTGGTTGATTTTGCAAAAAAGCTGCAAAAAGCAGGATATGAAATAGTTTCTACAGGCGGCACATTTGATTTATTAAAAGAAAACAATATAAATGCAACAGAAAGTACTAATATTACAGGATTTAGGGAACTTATCGATGGAAAAGTAAAATCTTTGCATCCTAAAATTTTTGCAGGAATCTTAGCAAATCAAGATGAACGCAAAACCCTTGATAAAGAAGGTATTCAGCCGTTCGATTTAGTTTGTGTCAATCTTTATCCTTTTGAACAATACAAAGGAAAAGATGCAGATATTAAAACTTTAATAAAAAATATTGATATAGGAGGAGTTTCGCTTTTAAGAGCTGGGGCTAAAAATTATGAAAATGTAATTGTAATATCTGACATTAAAGATTATGAAATCGACATAGAAAATATAGACCTAAAAACACGTGAAAATCTTGCAGTAAAAGCATTTCAAAAAACTTCACATTATGATTTTGATATTAGTTCAGAATTAAATGAAAGGTTTGAATTTGATACACAAGATGCAAAACACAACATGAAGGATTTTGAAGGATTTTATCTAGAAAAAATACAAGATTTAAGATACGGTGAAAACCCGCACCAAGCGGCTGCTTTATATAATTACGACAAAAAAATTGAATATGAATTTTTAAACGGAAAAGAATTTTCATACAACAATATTTTAGATACAACAGCAGCATTAAACATAGCATCAGAATTTTATGATGTGAATGCTTGCATTATTATAAAACACACAAACCCTTGCGGGGTGGCACTTGGGAAAACATTATTAGATGCGTGGCAAAAGGCACTTGATTGCGACCCTTTAAGTGCTTTTGGCGGAATTGTAGCATTCACAGGATGTGTTGATTTTGAAATTGCAAAAAACTTAACTGCAATGTTTTTAGAAGTAGTGATAGCGCCTGATTTTACAGATGAAGCTATAGAAGAATTAAAGAAAAAGAAAAATTTAAGAGTTGTAAAATTAAACACACCATTAAATGAATATCGTAATTTTACCCAAAAAGAGGTGAAATTTACCCCATTTGGCGCGCTTTTACAAGAAAAAGACAATAAAGAATTAGACCCGGAAACATTTAAGACTGTAACAAAAGAAAAACCTACACAAGAAATGATTGAAGATATGGTTTTTGCATTTAAAGTTGCAAAACATTTAAAATCTAATGCAATAGTGATTGCTAAGGATTTAAGAACACTTGGCCTTTGTGGCGGACAAACAAGCAGGGTGGGTTCAGTTGAAATTGCTCTAATGCGTGTATGCGATAGCGCAAAGGGGGCCATCCTTGCAAGTGATGGATTCTTCCCAGCCGTGGATAATATTGAAGTTGCAGCACAGGAAAGAATTGCAGGGATTATCCAACCAGGTGGCAGCATAAAAGATTCTGATGTGATAAAATTAGCCGATAAACTGGGTCTTGTTATGGTAACTACAGGGATAAGGCATTTTAGACATTAATATTTAATTTAAGATTTAAGTTTTATTTAGATTTTGGAAACATACTATGAACAACACAAGTGAAGCAACAACAGCAAATAAAAAGGCAATATTAGGACTTTCTATGGGGCATTTTATGGTAGATTTATACGCATCTGCCCTGATACCTTTATATCCTTTGCTTACTTCAAATTTAGGAATAAAACTATCCACAATCAGCCTTATTATTGCGTGCGGACATCTTTTTTCATCCATGATGCAGCCATTATTTGGTTTTTTTGCAGATAGAATGCGCCATAGAACCTTTA
Organism: Candidatus Gastranaerophilales bacterium; assembly: GCA_910587815.1. Lineage (GTDB taxonomy): Bacteria > Cyanobacteriota > Vampirovibrionia > Gastranaerophilales > Gastranaerophilaceae > MGBC122484. The sequence continues at coordinate 119,577 of CAJUNK010000003.1, forward strand.
TGGTTTGGGGGCTTGTTATGGGGGCAGTTTTCATACCTCTTACTGTCATTGCCGATAGGGCAATTTTTATGGCTTTATGCTTGTTGCTTGGAATGTGTGGTAATGCACTTTTCCACCCGCAGGTGACAAGCCTTGTAAATACTTTTAATTTTAACAATCCAAACCTTTCAAAATACATGGGAGCCTTTATGGGTCTTGGCACAATAGGATATGCCATTGGGCCTATTTTATCATCCAGCCTTGTTGAAAAATTTGGCACAGGTGCACTTTCATACATTACAATTCTTGGCATATTAACTGCTATTATTTTATATTTTCAGGTGCCAAAAATCCCACTTTCTACTGTAAGCACAGTAAGGGAAAATTTCTTCAAAATAATGAAAGAAATTTTAGGAAAGAAAACATTTCTTTCTTTAATTTGGATTGCAGTAGTAAAATCAGGCGTTAGCATAAGTTTTGGCACGTATGCACCATTTATTTTAAAAGAAAGAGGTTTTACATTAAGCCAAATAGGATTCATTGTTACTTTATTTTTCATTTTGAGCGGTATTTCAATGCTTACAAGTTCAAAAATTGAGAAGAAAATAGGGGCAGAAAATATCATCAGGCTTTCTTTTTGGACAATTTTACCGCTTGTAATATTATTCATGACAACAATAGATAAATTCCCGATTTTAGCAGTTGCAATATTTATCTTGACAGGATATTTCACCTTCCTTTCAGTTTCTGTCACAATTGTTGCGGCGCAAAATTTAATGAAAGAACACAAAGGGGTAATTTCTGGTGTTATGCAGGGCTTTTCCTGGGGGATTGGCGCATTAAGTTTAGCACCCTTAGGTTACATTGCTGAAATTATCGGTGTGGATAAAATTTTAATCATAATGGCTACAATTGCATTTTTAACAGGATTTTTTGGTATCACAAAGGATTTAAGGGAAGTATTTAAGCAAAGCGTTTAAATTGTAAAGAAATATTAAGCAATATTAAATATAAAAGGCAATTTTTAGAGGAGAAAATACTTTATTAAATCAGGAAAAGGGATATAAGTTTAAAGGGAGCAATAGAGGATTATGGCAATAGGTGCTAGAGATAGAATTGATGCGATGTTAGTTAAAAAATACGCAATGCAAAAGGTAGATAACCCTATAATACAAACTTCAATGATTGACCCTGAAAAGATGTATGAAGCAATGAACGATTATGCACAAATGCATTTAAGTATGTTAAATATTCAGCAAAAACTAAGAAGTACTTGCATTAGTGCAATTTCAGGAAGCATACAATATACAAAATCAAGAAATTTAAAATCAAGAAAACCAAAAGATGCAACGGCTGTAAAACCTGCAATGGCAGCTGCTGCACAATAGTTTTTATGATACAATTGGTGATATGAAAAAGATAATTCTCGCTTCAAATTCACCAAGAAGAAAAGAAATTTTAAACATAGGGAAGATAGATTTTACAGTTGTAAAATCTAATTATAAAGAAGATGTGCCAAAATTTTATAATGAGGCCATCATAAAAAAGAACTCTCTAAATAAGGCGCTTGATGTTTCAAATAGCATAAATTATACTGCAACAATCATAGGTGCTGATACAATGGTAATCCTTGTGGAAGGCAAAGATAGTGTGTGTTTAATAAAGCCTCAAAATTATGATGAGGCTTTTTTTATGTTGAAAAATTTATCAGGCAAAACACACAAAGTAGTAACTTCAATTTCCCTGGTAGACAATATTTCAGGCAAAAATATGACAGAGATTGAAGAAACCTTTGTCACCTTTCGCACACTAGATGATAATGAAATTAAAAATTATTTAGATGATTTTAAACCCTTTGATAAAGCGGGAAGTTATGGCATTCAAGATTTTGTTTCAATAGAAAATATTAATAATCCACCCAAAAAAAGTTTTATTCAAAAAATAAAAGGGGATTATTATAACGTTATGGGTATTTCACTTAATAAATTAAAAGAAATGATGGAAAAATTCTAACACACAGGTCTCAACTTGCACATTTAATGTTTGTGTAGTTTAATGAAAATAACGGAGAGCCTAGAATGTTAGAAATTTTCAAAACACAGGATGATAAAACCTTGAAAGCTTTAGGCCTGAATGATGCTGAATCAGGTTCCTGGTTTAATATGATTAATCCAAGTTTTGAAGAAATACAAAAAGTTTCTCTTGTTTTAGATTTAGATGAAAGCTTTTTAAAAAATTCATTGGACGTAGATGAAAGATCGCGTATTGAATATGAAGATGGAAATTTGCTTGTAATCACAAATGTACCATTTATGGATGATGAAGGAAATTTCGACACTTTGCCTCTCGGTATGATTTTTACGCCTGAAAGCGTAATTACAGTTTGTTCTATGGAAAATAAAATTATAGGCTCATTTTCACATGAAACATCAATGTATTTTGACACAAGAAATAAAACAAATTTTATGTTAAATATTTTATTTCGGGCGGCAAAATTTTATTTAAGATATTTAAATATTATTAACAAACATTCGGAAAGAATAGAGGATTCGCTAAAAAAAACAACCAGTAATAAAGCCCTTTTTCAATTAATGGAAGTGCAAAAATCACTTGTATACTTTACAACCGCACTAAAAGATAATCAAATAGTTTTGCAGAAAATTTTAAGAATTGCAAACGCTTCAGGAAATGGGGGCGGGGTTTTAAAATTTAGCGAAGATGATATTGATTTATTAGAAGATGTAATTATTGAAAACAAACAGGCAATAGAAATGGTTGAAATGCACAGAACCATTTTAGAAAGCATGATGGATGGTTTTGCCTCAATTATTAGCAATAATGTAAATGTTATTATGAAGTTTTTGGCTGCAATTACAATTATTCTTTCGATACCTACTATGCTTGGTAGTTTTTGGGGAATGAATGTACCCGTGCCTTTTGGCCAAAGCGTTTGGGGTTTTATAATAGTTATCGCCCTTTCAATAATTGCTGCGGCAGGAGCTGCAATATTTTTTAATAAAAAAGGCATGTTTTAAAACAAAACCCCAGAGTGGCAAGGTTTAAGGATTTTGTCAGCGGGTCTTTTATATCGTCAGAAGATACTGAATTTTTCAGTTACGTATTTGCCATATTCTACAGTATATCTAGGATATCGCATCAACTCTTCACTTTTTTTACACAGCGCTAATCAGGCTGGATATTGTACATTGAAAAGCTGAGAGGTGCAACGCCATATTTGGCTTGCAGCTTTGTAACAACCACTAAAGCAAGAGTTCTAGTTTAGACCCTAGCAAAAGGCATAAGCCAGGGTGGATTTTGGCGGGTGATAAACCCAATAAAATACAACCACAAAATGGCAATAAAGCCTTGTGTATGAGTCACAAGCACCACAGATAACATCATCTCCATAAGATAGGATGTGAACGCAAAAAACGCAAACATTCACTAGGAGCCCAATTTGCCAAATACAGCTTACTGCAAGGGTAGGACTCCGTTTGAGAAAGCGACCAAATGTCACTTTGGAAAATGGAACAGGCGAATTAAGGGCGAAAGCCCGCAGGAGCCGTATAGCAAGTACTACAGCTTACTGACAACTGCTACCCGTTCGACATTTGGGCAAGTACGTTAGAGGGTAGCAGAAAGTATCACTGGGGTTACTTCAACAATGGTGCTTTTAGTGCGCAAGAAGGCATACCAGACACTCTTGCCTTTTCGGTGCGCGTCATTATTTGCGCAGTACTTTTAGCACCGGCTCACACAGCGCTGTGTTTGGATACAAAATAATATAAACCAATATTTAGTATATATTGGCAAATTTTTTAACCAAAAAAACGGTGGTCAGTGTTCTGTACGGTGCAACTGGGCAGCTTACTGCAAGGGCGCCGCCACAGGACAAGGCGTAGACGCTGACCGCTGCTACCCGAACCACTTTTGGGCAAGCACACTTGGTAATGACTTGAGATATTATGAGGCATATCTGAACAATGGCACTTATGGCACACAGAGCATACCTGGTACTCTTGCCTTTTCGGTGCGCTGTGTCTATGGATGTAAAATGCAGCATACTGCAAGGGCGCCGCTAGAGCAAGTACTGCTGGAGGGAATGGGCAGTGGGCTGACAACTGCTACCCTGGGATTATTTGGTCATTACCATCTACGGGAGGCACGAAACCTTGCTATAGAGGCACACAGAATAATGGTGAGTTTTATACAGGCACTGATTACTGTACGCTTGCCTTTTCGGTGCGCCGACATTATTTGCGTAGTGCTTTTAAGCACCGGCTCACGCAGCGCTGTGTTTGGATATAGTTTACCACTACAGCTTGCAGCTTTGCGACTGGGCAACAGACACAAGCTATGGCTCTGTGCGGTGCGGCAACTACATTGGTGGCTGCAAGGGCGCCGCCACAGGCATAGCAGGTAATACCGACAACTGCTACCCGACCTATATTTGGTCGCAAGGTCAGGAAGATGGTAAGTACTGTGTTACAAGGATAAATAATGGCAGCTATGATTCAGGTGGTTGTTACCTAGGTACTCTTGCCTTTTCGGTGCGCTGCTTACTCCTTGCCTTATACGGGCATCGCTTAGCCGTAGTGCTGTTAACAATGGCTGGTGCTGCCCTTGGCTGTAATGCGCTGTGTTACTGGATATAAAAAGTGCGCATCAATGCGTACTGATTGCACAGTATTACATTATAGCTTGCAGCTTTGCGACAGCACAAGCAGCACTAGCTATGGCTCTGTGCGGTGTGGCAACTATGCTGGTGGCTGCAAGGGCGCCGCCACAGGTATCAAATGGGCTGACAACTGCTACCCAGACAGTATTTGGGGTGGCACATATAGTAGTGGCAAATACTGGAGTGAGTATAACAGCGCATCACAGAATGAGTTTATCATTCAGACCATCCCAAGACTCAATGCCGTTTCGGTGCGCTGTGCCTATGGATGTAAAATGCAGCATACTGCAAGGGCGCCGCCATAGGAAGCGCATGGGCTGACAATTGCTATCCTAATAACATGTGGACAATGCCTGACTCTAGCGGGAGCTGCCGTAACTCCTATTTGAACAATGGGGGTTACAACCTGGAGACTTCTGTTTGTACCGGTGCCTTTTCGGTGCGCTGAAGCGCTCCTCGCCTCATATAGGCCGGCAACAGGCTCACCTTTCACTTAGCTGTGTCGTTATTAGCACTAGCTTGGTACCCACCTTGGCTGTAATGCGCTGTGTCTATGGATGTAAAATACAGCATACTGCAAGGGCGCCGCCACAGGAAGCAAATGGGTTGACAATTGCTATCCTAATAACATGTGGACAATGCCTGACTCTAGCGGGAGCTGCCGTAACTCCTATATGAACAATGGGGGCTACAACCTGGAGACTTCCGTTTGTACCGGTGCCTTTTCGGTGCGCAATGTTGTTGTTTATATCTAAAAGCGCTGTGATTGGATATAAATCATTAATATGGATTGTAATATTCAAATGCAGTATGCTGACAACTGCTACCCGGCAGACATTTGGGCAGGCACACTACAGTCTGGTAAGAGTTATCACGCTATAGACCTAAACAATGGCAGTTACAGGGTTACGGGTCCTTGCGGGACAGGTTACTGTCCAAATACTCTTGCCTTTTCGGTGCGCTGTGTTGGATATAAAGCGTATGATCCAATGTTTAAACGAAACTGCGGCTTACAGCTTTGTGACTACTATAGTGACATCAAATATACTCCAGGCTCTGTGCGGTGCCGCGAAGGCTACCAGCAGTGCAAAGGCGCCGCCAAGGATACCGGAAACGCTGACAACTGCTACCCGGCAGACATTTGGGCAAATACGCAACAAGCAGACGATGTGTACTATATGGCGAACTTGGGCAATGGCAGCTATGGCACAAACCATTACAAGGAGACTCTTGCCTTTTCGGTGCGTCATAGTATCAGTGACACTTACTTGTACAGCGCTGTGTTTGGATATAAACACACAAAATGATTAGTACAATATGCAAACATGCAGCTTTGTGACGGGACTACTAGTCAGATATATGGTTCCGTGCGGTGTCACATAGGGTATGGACAGTGCAAGGGCGCCGCCAAAGCAAGTACTACAGGTGGTGATGGACAATGGGCTGATAACTGCTACCCGTACGGTATTTGGTCTAACACTAAAGGCAGTGGCACTCAGTATTTAGATACAGAGTTGTATAATGGCAGCCTTAATGTAGACATTGTACGACCACATACTCTTGCCTTTTCGGTGCGCCGGCACCTTGGTCATAGCACCAGCTGCGCTGTGTAACTGGATATTAAGAAATATTAAAAATATTACAAATTTTTCTAGACACCCTGACTTATGCGTTTTTTCCGCCTGTGCAATCAAAGATTGCTACACTTTGGCAAAACCAAAGCAAAGGCGGTGTCGTACGGTTTTCGCCCTCACAGCCAGGCTAAACGCCTGTCTTTACCGAGCTGCACACACGGCTTATGCGTTTTTTCCGCCTGTGGGTATCTACGCCTAATTTACTATCGCTCACGCTGTCGCAAATTGGCTTGATTATCCTACGGCGGTTATCAATAGTTCCATTTTGTCGGGTTTATCACCCTCCAAAATTTCACCCTGGCTTATACGTTTTTTCCACAACAATTTTTGTATTTTAAACCACTGCCACAGGGACATTTATCATTTCTACCGATATCAATCTTTGAAAAATCATCATGCTTGCTATTTTCGCTGCTTTCTTGATAGCTGCCTTCGCCTGCTTGCATAATTTCAGGTTCATTATTTGTAGAATTTTTAAGCGCCTTTGTTAATTCAGTTTCAATACCATTATTTTGTCCCAAAAGTGATGATATTGGGGCTTCTGTTAACGGCAAATCCGCAACTTCATTATTATCATGATTAACAATTTGCACCCCAAATTTTACTCTCATAAGGTGTCTTACAGTTTCTGATTGAATTTCAGACATCATAGAATTGAATAAATTAAATGCACCTTTTTTATATTCGATAAGAGGATCTTTTTGCCCATAAGCAACAAGACCAATACCATCTTTTAAATCATCAATATTTGCAAGGTGGTCAATCCATTTTGCATCAATAACCTGTAATAACACATCACGTTCAAGCGCCCTAATGACATTATCATCAGAGAATACTTCCTGTTTAGGTTCATTAATCTGATACCTATCAATAACAGCATTAAAGTTTTCTACAGTAATTTTTTCATGGTTTTTATATGCATCTTTTGTCAGATTTTTTAAATGTGCAGACATATCATTAAACCTAAATGATTTAATATCATCTACAGAAAGTGTGTTTAACTGCGGGAACACTGATTTTACTTCATTTACCAGCATATTTAATTCATCGGGCACATATTCAGCAGGAGACATGTCAGGGGATATATATTGCCTTAAAATTTTATCCACCTCTTTTTCAATCATATACAAAATATCAGAATTTAAATTATTAGAACCTAAAACCTTCTTTCTTTGAGCATAAAATTTTTCTCTTTGAATATTTATGACATCATCATATTCCAATACACTTTTTCTGATATCAAAATAGTGTACTTCAACTTTCTTTTGCGCAGATTCGATTTGTCGTGAAATCAAAGGAGAATTTATCACCATATCATCGCTCATAAACTGTGCTATAACATTTCCACCAAATTTTCTCATTAAATCATCTTCTAATGATAAGAAAAATTTAGTAGAACCGGGATCTCCCTGTCTTGCAGCACGACCTCTTAACTGATTATCAATACGGCGGGATTCATGTCTTTCTGTTCCTATAACATGCAGGCCGCCCAATTCTATCACTTTTTTGTGTTCATCTTCGGTTATTTGCCTTGCACGTTCAAGCGCTTCTTCTTTTTTTGTTTCATAATCAGGGTTTTCAGAAGTAATCCCCATAGAATCCAGTTCTTCTTTTGCAAGATATTCAGGATTTCCTCCCAATAAAATATCTGTACCACGCCCCGCCATATTTGTTGCAATTGTAACAGCGCCCACGCGACCGGCCTGTGCTATGATATATGCTTCTTTTTGGTGATGTTTTGCATTTAATACATTATGTTTTACACCCACCTGATTTAGAAGATTTGAAATCAATTCTGATTTTTCAATACTTATTGTACCCACCAATACCGGGCGGCCAATTTTTGACATCTGAACAATTTCTTCAACCACTTCTCTGTATTTTGTTGTCTGTTTATTAAAAATAGCATCTGCTTCATTTTTTCTAATATCAGGTTTATTTGTTGGAATTGCAGTAACAGGCAGATTGTAAATTTTTCCAAATTCAGCCTCTTCTGTCATTGCAGTACCTGTCATGCCAGATAATTTTGGATACAGCCTAAATAAATTTTGGAATGTTATACTTGCAAGGGTTTGGGTTTCGTCTTGAATTGGTACATTTTCTTTTGCTTCAATTGCTTGATGAAGCCCGTCAGACCAGCGTCTTCCCTGCATTAGACGGCCTGTGAATTCATCCACAATCATTACTTCATTATCGCGCACAACATAATCTGTATCTTTTATAAATAATTCCTTAGCCTTCAAGGCCTGCAAAAGATGATGTGCGTATTGAGTTTGGATATCAAACAAATCATCAACGCCTAATAATTCCTGCGCTTTATCAATACCATCTTCTGTAAAAATTATATTTTTATTCTTTTCATCCACTTCATAATGGGTTATTTTTTCTAATTGAGGTGCAACCTTTGCCATTAACCTATAAGTATCAGCTGATTTTTCAAGACGACCTGAAATAATTAGAGGTGTTCTTGCTTCATCTATTAAAATACTATCTACTTCATCTATGATTGCATAATTATAAGGTCTTTGAACAAGTGCGTTTTGACTTGTCGCCATATTATCCCTTAAATAATCAAAACCAAATTCATTATTTGTACCATAAGTAATATCACAATCATAAGCTGACTTTTTCTTTGCAAAATCAAAACTATCTGATGATAAAATAACACCCACAGAAAGGCCTAAAAATTCAAATATTTTGCCCATCCAGTCACGGTCACGCTGTGCAAGGTAATCGTTTACGGTAATTATATGCACACCTTTTCCTGTCAGTGCATTTAAATACGCAGGCAAAGTAGCAACAAGGGTTTTACCTTCACCAGTACGCATTTCTGCAATATGACCTTCATGCAAAAATATGCCGCCAATTAATTGAACATCAAAATGACGCATATTTAAAACGCGGCGCCCAGCTTCACGCACTGTAGCAAATGCTTCAGGAAGAATTTTATCAAGAGCTGCCTTTTCAAGGATGCGGTCTTGTTTATAATCGGAAGATGTTTCCCTTTTTGATAAGATTTCTTTAAATTCTGCCGTTTTTGCGCGAAGTTCATCATCAGAAAGCTTTGTATATTCTTCTTCAAGGTGGTTAATATGTTCCACAACGGGCATGATTTTTGTGATTTTTCTATCGTTTGGATTTTTAAAAATTTTAAGCAATACATCAATGGCGCCCATTTTTGTAAATTTCTCCCCTAAATTATTATCTTATTAATTAGATATTAACACAAACAAGAAGGAATGCTTTAAGGTAAATTGACTAAAATTTATCAGTAAGTAGAATTAAGTATAATTAGGGTAATTTTAGTTAGGAGGATGTTTTGGAACATTTGCATGAAATTGTGCAGCAAAATGCCGTTATGATTAGCGCAATAATTCTAATTGTAGCTTACATTTTTATTGCGTGGGAAAAAATTTCAAAAGTAACAGTAGCGTTATTAGGCGCATGTGCCACATTGTTTTTAGGACTTTTAAGTTCTGATAAAACACCTGAAACATTGGGGCAATATTTTATTAATTACATTGATTTCAATGTAATATTTTTGCTTGTATCTATGATGATAATTGTACATATTTGCGCAAGATCTGGAATGTTTAAATGGATGGCAAATGAAATTTTAAAACTCACAAAGGGGAAACCAAAACTTGTATTATTTGCCCTTGCTTTATTTACAGCCATTGCAAGTGCTTTTCTAGATAATGTTACAACTGTTATACTTGTTATGCCAATAACATTTGTTGCTTGTAAAAAGCTTGATTTAGACCCAATTCCATTTTTAATTACAGAAATTTTATGCTCCAATATTGGTGGTACAGCAACACTTATTGGCGACCCACCAAATATTATTATAGGTTCTGCCGCAGGATTCAGCTTTATGGATTTTGTAAAAGAATTAACAGACATTGTTACATTGATATTGCTTGTTACAATAGGCATATTAATCTTCTTATTTAGAAAACAACTAAAGAGTACTCCTGAAAAAATGGAAATGGTTACAAAAATAGATAATTCTAGAACAATATTGCATAAAGGACTTGCAATACGTTCAGGCATTGTGCTTGCGCTTGTAATTTTAGGTTTTGTAACACATGATATAACCCATATTCCAACTTATCTAATTGCAATGATTGGTGCTTCAATCCTTATGGTTTTTGAAAGACCTGCGAAATTATTAGTTAGCGTAGAATGGAATACAATATTTTTCTTTATCGGCCTGTTTATAATAATTGGCGGACTGGAAGCAGCAGGCGGCATTGATATTATGGCTAAATGGCTTTTAAATGTAACACAAGGTTCTCAAAGCGCAACTGCAATGATTATTTTATGGGCATCAGGTATCTTATCAGGTATTATTGATAATATTCCATATACTGCAACTATGGCACCAATGCTTGCTACAATACAAACAATTGAAGGTGCTGAATATACACATCCTTTATGGTGGTGTTTATCATTAGGTGCTTGCCTTGGCGGCAACATGACAATAATTGGTGCTGCGGCAAATGTTATAGTATCTGAAACTGCACACAAACACGGTTATCCAATATCATTTATGAGATTCTTAAAGTACGGTGTCTCAATAACTATGCTTGCACTATTGTTAAGCACAGCTTACATTTATTTAAGATTTTTAATACATTAATATTTTATGGTTTTAAGGCCCAAAATGTCTAGTTTATAGGTATTTTTGGGCCTTAACAGTATTTATAAAGGCCAGTTTATGATTATTTCAGATGATGACAATAAAAATAAAAAAGAGGTTAAACCTCAAAAAGAGAGGGTGAAAGAATTAGAAACCAAACAAAACGAGTATGATGAAACGTACGAAAAAACCATAAGGCCAAAAACATTTAAAGAATATATAGGACAAAGCACTCTAAAAGAAACTTTAAAAATCTCCATTGAAGCAGCCAAAAAACGCAATGTACCTTTAGACCATCTTTTATTTTACGGGCCGCCTGGGCTTGGCAAGACAACTTTGGCCAATATTATTGCAAATGAATGCAATACAGAAATTAAAATAACATCAGCCCCGGCATTAGAGCGCCCAAGAGATATCATAGGAATTTTAATGAGTTTAAAGGGCGGAGAGATTTTATTTATAGATGAAATTCACCGCTTAAACAAGGTGGCAGAAGAAATTTTATATCCTGCAATGGAAGATTTTTTTATAGACCTTACAACAGGAAAAAGTCAGACAGTAAAGACAATGCGTGTTCCTGTGCAAAAATTTACCCTTATTGGCGCCACAACAAAAGCAGGGGCACTTTCAGGGCCTTTAAGAGATAGGTTTGGGATAATTCACAGGCTAGAATTTTACACAAGCGAAGAATTAAGAGAAATAGTAAAAAGAAGTGCAAAAATTCTAAATGCAGAAATTGATGATAAAGGCGCTATGGAAATAGCTTTAAGGTCCCGTGCTACGCCAAGAATAGCAAATAGATTGATAAAACGCGCATCCGATTATGCAATTGTAAAATCTGATGGAAAAATTACAAAGGAAATTGCAAATTTAGCCCTAAATAAATTAAATATAGACGTTTTAGGGCTGGATAACACTGATAGAGCACTTTTAAAACTAATTATAGAAAAATACAATGGTGGGCCCGTTGGAATAGAAACACTTGCAGTAGCCCTTGGGGAAGATATTCGTACAATTGAAGATGTTTATGAGCCTTATTTATTGCAGTCTGGCCTTTTAATGCGAACTTTACGCGGCAGAACTGTTACAAAAGAAGCCTATAAGCATTTAGGATACAAAATCCCTGCAAACCTTGATAATGGCCAAATGGGGCTGTTTGACTAAAAATCAGACAATTCTTTTAAGAAAATATTTGTGCGAGCCATTATTTTTTCCCGCGCACCAGTAGTATCACCCAAAGACACCTGTAAATAATCAAGCACATCCTGTTCTAGTTCCATACTTTCAGGCTTTATAGAAACTATTCTATCTGCAAGATAAACTATGCCAGCTGCAAATGGAATTTTGGCACTTTTTGGATAATGATGATGCATAATTGTATCCACAAGAATTGCAGGCATGCTCCATTTTTCACACAATTTCGCACCCAATTCACAATGTGATATTCCATAATGTTCACGCTCAACCCTTAAAAGCATCTGAAAATCTCCACCGCATTCTTTATAAAGATTAATGTATTCTTCCCCATGCTTTGATTTTAAGATAAGCATTCCTATATCATGCAAAAAGCCTAAAATAAAAGCGTCATCAGGATTTATTGTTTTATATTCATTTGCCAAAAATTCACATGCTGTAGCACAGGCTATTGAATGGTTAAAAAGATTTTCAGGCCCCTCATCATCATATAATTTTTGCAATACAAGTGCTATTATAATATTTTTAACTTTCATTGCCCCAAGGGACATTAGGGCTTTATTAATTGAGGCCAATTGCTTTGATGATGCACCAAAATAGGAAGAATTTACAAGCTTGAACGTCTTACTTGCCAAAATTGTATCCTGCATTAAAAGGCGAGATAATGCTCTTGTATCAGCCTGTGGAGCACGAATAGCCTCTAGTGCACGCGCCATAGGTTCAGATATTGGAGGCATGTAGTTATCATATTGAACTATTATTTCATCAATATTATTTTCCACTGTTTAAACCTGCAAATGCTTTTTAATACTCATCAAACTGCCACCAGCAGCAAAAATAACGCCAATCAATATAACTGATAACACCACAAGGCCCTGTGCAAAACCAAAAACCGGTATTGAGAAATGATCATGCACCATTTGCAAATACTTTTGCGCAATATTTACGGGAATAACTGCAAGAAGCGCCCCTGCAAAACCATATACGGCACCTTGTAAAACAAGCGGACATTTAATATACCAATTGCTAACGCCCATAAGACGCATTATTTCAATTTCTTCTTTTCTAGATTGAATTACAAGCTGAATAGTATTGTTTATTATTGTAATTGTAAGCAAGGAAGCTATTACCATAACAACCAAAGTAACAGTATGACTCACTTTGTTCAATACTTCAACCTTTTGAGCCCATTCTCTTGCATATCCTGTATCTTGAATATCAGGCAACTTTTTTACCTGTGTCATAACAGAATCAATATTTTTCATAGTATCAACTTTTACATGCAAAGTATCCGGCAGAGGGTTTTCAACATCCGGCATATCAATTTCACGCTTTAATTCATTCCAGGATTTTTCTTTTGATGTAAAAGTTACTCTTTTTACATGGTCAAACTTTTTAATTTGTTTCATTGTACCATTTATATCAGCCTGGGGTTCAAGATATACACTCAATTCAAGCGTACCGCCCATTTCATCAACAAGGCTTGAAAAGGATAGTGTTGTTCTAAATATTGCACCAAAAATTGTCAAAATAGCAGCCATGGTTGTGATAATAACAAGATTTATTAAAAAACCTGTTTGGTTGATACCCTTGACTGTTTCCATCAAAATACGATAGGCAATCCTTATTTCTGTCAGCCAATCTTTTGGAATATGTGATTTTACTTTTTGTTTCAATCTATTTCTGGTTGAACCATTAGTCATAAGTACCTGCCTGAACGTCTTTTATTATCTGTCCTTTTTCAAGAGTTATTACGCGCTTTCTAAAATGATTTACAATTGCATGGTCATGTGTTGATACTAAAATTGTAATACCTCTTTGATTTACTTGTTCTAATATCTGCATAACTTCCATAGAGTTTTTGGGATCTAAGTTTCCTGTAGGTTCATCTGCAATCAAGAGCGGAGGCCCGTTTACAATGGCACGAGCGATAGAAACCCTTTGCTGTTCGCCACCTGAAAGCTCTGTTGGTTTTGATTTTGCTTTATCTTCAAGACCTACAACCTTCAGTGCGCCATAAACTCTTGCTTCAATTTCTTTTGAAGAAATACCCATCGTTCTAATTACGTATGCAATATTATCATACACGGTGTGACTTTGAAGAAGTTTATAATCTTGGAATACTATTCCCATACAACGCCTAAGGTTTGGAATTTTATTGGGATGAAGATTAGCGATATTTATTCCGCCAACCAAAACCTGTCCGCGTGTAGGCTTTTCTTCCATATATAACATCTTCATAAGTGTAGATTTACCAGCACCTGATGAACCTACAAGAAATACAAATTCGCCTGGGTTAATATGCAAATTAACATTGTAGAGAGCAAATTTATTTTTATATTGTTTAATTATATCTCTTAATACGATCATTTTTTATCCTAAAAAATTCTTAATTCTTGTGTACAATTTCTCAGCAGTCAAGCCATAATGTTCCATTAAAACTCTTTGTTCGCCACTTTGGCCAAAGATATCATTTGTGCCAATTCTTAAAACCCTTGCAGGGTAATTTTCAGACAATGTTTCACAAACTACAGAACCTATGCCACCTATTATACTATGGTTTTCAATAGTTATCACTTTACCCGTTTTTTTAACACTTTCAACTAAATCATCTTTAGCAAGAAATGGCTTTACAACAGGAGTATGTAAAATTTCTACACTTATGGCATCTTTTTCAAGCATTTTAGCAGCATTCAAAGCTTCAATTAGTGTTTCACCATTCGTTACAACTGTTAAATCCTTGCCTTCTGTGATTTTTACAGCACTTTTTGGGTTCAATTTATAGCTATTTTCATCAAACACGGTTTTTAAATTTGTTCTCGAAACTCTTATATAACAAGGACCATCAATATCTAGGGCATATTTTACAGCCTCTTTTACTTCATTGTAATCAGAAGGCACAATTACCGTCATATCAGGCAAGGAACGCATAAAAGAAACATCTTCAAGTGCCTGATGCGAAGCACCATCTTCACCAACTGTTATGCCACCATGGGTTGCAACAATTTTCACATTTAATTTTGGATAACAAATAGAATTTCTAATTTGATCAAGACATCTTGCTGTAGCAAACATTGCAAAAGTACTCACAAAAGGAATTTTTCCAGCTATTGCAAGACCAGCAGCTGTTGTCATCATATCTTGTTCAGCAATTCCAGAATTAAAAAATCTTTCAGGAAATTTTTTAGCAAACATACAAGTTTGTGTTGAACAACTTAAATCTGCATCCAAGACAACAATATCTTTATTTTTTTCGCCAAGTTCTACAAGCGTTTCACCGTATGCAGCACGAGGAGATTTTATTTCATCTGTATTTTTTAAAATTGCATTAATCCCCATATTGAAGTTCCTCCAAAGCAGCTTTTGCTTCTTCACATTTTGGCACTTTACCATGCCAGCCTGCATTATTTTCCATAAAAGATATGCCTTTGCCTTTTATGGTATTTGCAATAATTGCACAAGGTTTTTTGGCACTTTTTGCACTTAAAAGGGCATCTGTTAATTCGCTTTCAGAATGTCCATCTACAACTTCCACATCAAAACCAAATGCCTCAAGTTTTTTATCCAAAGGCTCCAAAGATTTTACATCATCGCATGAGCCATCAATTTGCAGTTTGTTTCTATCTATTATTACAACAAGATTATCTAATTTCTTATGCGATGCACTCATCAGTGCCTCCCAAACGCTTCCTTCCTGCATCTCGCCATCCCCAAGAAGAACATATACTTTTGAAGAAATATTATCAAGTTTCAATCCTAAAGCAACACCAACTGCCATAGAAAGCCCTTGCCCAAGAGAACCGGTGGAAGCCTCAATACCTTCTAAGCCATATCTAGTAGATGGATGCCCTTGCAGACGTGAACCAAGTGCCCTGAAAGTCAACAACTCTTCTGTATCAAAAAAATTACAGTGTGCAAGCACGCTGTAAAAGGCAGCACTAGCATGGCCTTTTGATAAAATAAATCTATCCCTTTTATCAAAATCAGGAGATTTTTTCCAATCTGAAGGCACATTTAAAATTTTTCTATACAAAACAGATAATATCTCTACACAAGAAAGTGAACCACCGGGATGACCAGATTTTGCTTTGCAAATCATGTTTAAAACATCAATTCTGACTTTTTTTGTAAATTCCTTAAAACTTGTATCATCAAAGCTTTTAAGGGATGATTTATTATCTGTCATAAACTACTCTCTTTTGCACTATATTCCCTTATAAATTACACATAATAGCAAGGTTTTATTTTATTTATTATGCACTGCTTCTATTATACTGTGAAAAAGGAATAATGGCAAAGTAGGAAATATTCTTTTAAATCTTTCAGGTTGTTTAATTGTACGATACAACCATTCAAGCCCCAATTTTCTATAAATAGGCGGTGCTAGTTTTATTGAACCAGACATAACATCAAATGTGCCGCCAAGACCAATTGAAACACTTCCTTGAATTTGATTTTTAATTTTTTCATTGAAAAATTCCTGCTTAGGAGCACCAAGCGCGCTTAATATTATATTTGCGCCTGAATTTTTAATATTTTCAATCATTTCATCATCATTTTGAAAATAACCGTCATGGTGATAAACAATGTTTAAATTTGGGTATTTTTCACCTAAAACTTGCACCAGTTTTTCATTAATTTCAGGCTTTGCTCCAATTAAAGCCAATTTGTACCCATGCCTATTAGCAAGTTCAATTAAACTCTGTGCAAAATCAACTCCTCTTATTTGTTCTTGCTTAATACCCTTAAAAGCAAGTGCCAATTTAACTCCAACACCATCAGGGATTACAAGTTCAGCATACTTTAAAACATTTGCAAAATCAGGATTTTTTTTTGCAGCTTCAATCATTTCAGGATTAATTGTAACAATCTGAATACTTTCACCATTATCTAATGAAGCCTTTACGAAATCCAATACATCGTTATATTTCAAAAGGTTAATTTTAAAACCTTGAATTTTAGCAATTTCCATCATAGAAAGTATAATAACATAAACTTTTTTAAAGATTGACTTTAATCCATTATTTTATACAATAAAGTAAAAGAAAAACAGGGCAAAACCCTGAATTAATAAGTAAATTCAAGGCAGAATTATTATGAAAAAAGAAAAAAGAAATATTGGCGTTATAGGATGCGGAATTTGGGGAAGAAATATTGTACGAAATTTTTACAATTTAAACGCCCTAAATACTGTATGCGACATTGATAAAGACAATGTTGAGATGATTAAGAAGAATTATCCAAATGTCAATGTTACAAACAGATTTGAAGATTTACTTGAAAACAAAGATATTGAGGCAATTTGCGTTGTAACGCCAAGTCATACGCATTTTTCCATAGCACAAAAAGTTTTAAATTCAGGAAAGCATGTTTATATTGAAAAGCCAATATCAACCGTTGCTGATGAAGTTCGCGAACTTAAAAAAATAGCGGATTCAAAAAATTTAATTTTAATGGTAGGACATCTTTTGTTATACCATCCTGCTGTAAATAGACTACAAATGCTAATTGCAGAAGGCGTCTTAGGAAAGATAAAATACGTTCAAAGTGACAGATTAAATATAAATTATTTCAAAAATGACAGAAGCGTTATGTGGGATTTAGCACCTCATGATGTTTCAATGATAGCGCATATTATTGGAAAAGAACCAGTAAAAGTATTAAATGCAACAGGCTGCTGTAGTGAAGAAGATAATATTTATGATATTACACACTTAACTATTGAATTTGAAGATAATATTATAGCCCATGTTTCAGACAGCTGGATTCATCCACAAAAAAGAGTGAGCCTGCTTGTGCGCGGTGAAAAGGCTACGGCAATTTTAGATGACACTTTATTGGAAAATAAATTGCAAGTATTTGATAATAAAACTCCTGCGCAAAAATGTATTGAAATATTTGATTATCTTGAAATTGAACCTTTAAAACTTGAATGCCAACATTTTATCCATTGCATTGAAACAGGTAAAAAACCAAGATCTGATGGTGAAAACGGATACATAATAACAAAAGTTTTAGAAGATGCAGAAGAAATCCTTCTAGATTCTTCTAAAAGAAAAAAACTTGATAGTGTAGATTTTGCACTATCAAGGTCTAAAAGATAATTAATTTAATAATATTCTAAATTTAAATTATAAAACACCTTACAATTAAACTTGCAAGGTGTTTTATATTATTAAAAAACTAAAGACACAACAAGAGGGCATCCCGGGTGGAGGTTGGAACGCCCTCTTGTTGTTTAATTTTGATTGGGGATATTGCAGATTCTGACGGGGTGGTGGAGGTGTCAGAACGTGCGCCCCTATCAACTTGAAAATACCGGTTAGGCATTGGCGGTGGTAACCGGTACCCTCAATTAGTATTATAGCAACCTAAATATTTTTTTCAAGAACTTTTTTAAAAAAAATTAACCGCCAAGCTTTTTTGCCTTTTTCATGGTTTCATTTATTGTTTTAAACAAAACTGCCTCAATATCAGAATTACCTAGAACATTATTACCAACTTCAGTACAACCGCCAGGTGTTGTAACTGCTCTTATCAATTCTTCAGGAGAATCAGGTGTTTCAAACATCATTTTAGCACTGCCAAGTGCAGTTTGAGCAGAAAGCTTTAACGAAGTTTCATAATCAAGACCTAATTTCTTTCCGGCATCTGCTATTTTTTCAATTATATAATAATAAAAAGCAGGACCGGAACCTGATATAGCCGTTACAATATCAATATCTTTTTCATCAATATAAATTGCTTTCCCTAATTTTGAAAACATTTCATATACAAATTCAGCATCATAATCATGCGCAAAGGCACCTTTGCACACAGCACTCATGCCTTCTGAAATCAAAGCCGGAGTATTTGGCATGACCCTTACAACTCTTGTGTTTGGCATAGCATTTTCATAAACTTTAAGTGCAACACCTGCTAAGATAGAAATCACAAGATGATTTCTAACTTTATCTTTTATTTCATCTAAAACATTTTTTATTACAAACGGTTTTGTTGCAATAAGAACTATAGATGTTCTTGCCATTAATTCTTCAATATCAGCTACAGTTTCAATATCTAAATTTTTTGAAGCACATTTTAGGGTATCTTTATTAATATCAAACCCTATTATGTTTTCTTTCTTCATAAAACCGGATGATATAATACCCCCAATAATAGCCGAAGCCATTCTGCCAAGACCTATAAATCCTATTTTTTGTTCTGTCATCATACTCATAAGACTTTTATCCTCCTATATTAAACTTGACACTTGGATATGTCTAAACTATTATATTTCATACTGATAATATAAAAATGTCAAGGAGAAAATAAATGCGTCGCACACTTGAAGGCACAAAAAGAAAAAGACAAAGAGTAAGCGGTTTTAGAGCTAGAATGGCAACCCCACAAGGACAAAAAACCCTTAACAGAAGACGCGCAAAAGGTCGTCACAGCATAGCAATCACTGCAAAGAAACGTGCTTAAACAAAAATTCAGATTGAAAACAAACTCATCGTTTAAGGCAACTTATTCACAAAGAAGAATTGTCTCAGATGAGTTTTTTGTTTTATATGGCGGAAAAGATAAAGAAAATTCTGAAACGCAAACAAGAATAGGTTTTGTTGTCAGTAAAAAAATTCACAAAAGAGCCGTCAAAAGAAATAGAATAAAACGTCTTATTAGAGAAGCTTTGAGACTTGCAATAAAGAATAATGAAAATGAAAATATTAATCGCTTTCAAAGTTTAATATATGTTGCAAAAGATGAAAGTTTGAACCTGAATTTTGAAAAAGCCAAAATAAGTGTTACAAAACTTATAAATAAATTAGCAAAGAAATTTATTTAGAGGTATTATAAATTCATCATGAATAGCTTACTTGAAGATTTAAATCATTCAACAGACAAAATTCAAAAACCCAATTTTGATACCCGCATGGGCAGAGAGTTTTTAGCGTTTTATTTAAAAACCAAATTTAAACAAATAATTAATTGGGATAAAAAAACCGGCCAAAATCTTTTTGTTAATATTAAGGATGATTTTATTGAAAGATTTTTAGATAGGTTAATAAGCCAGCCAAAAGATAGAATATTAATAGGCATAACTGGAGAGTCTGCATCAGGAAAATCCACCATTTGCAATGAAATATTAAAAAATACACAAAGATTAAATTTACCAGTCACAATAATTAATGCTGATAATTATTTTAATGATATCTCACATCTTATAAAAAAATACGGAGATTTTGATAAATTAAGAGATTCTGGGTATGATGTTGATGCACCTGAAAATTTTCAATTAGATTTAATGACAAAAAATCTTTCAGATTTAAAAATAGGACATGACGTTTTAGCTCCAAAGTATCTTGTAAATGGCACCGGGGTGAGCGTTCCTTTAGGGCTTCCTATTAAAAGCAATAAAATCATCATTGTTGAAGGCATGGCGACAGTGTTTGAACCTGTAAACAGTCTTTTTGATATTAAAATTTATGTTGAAATTGACAATAAAGTAAGAAAAAAACGTTTTATCGGCCGTGCTAAAACAAGAAATCAAGATAAAGAAAATGCATATAAGCATTGGGAGTATGTACTTCATGCCGGCGAAAAATACATTCAGCCAGTGAAAGAAAAATGCGATATTATTGCAAGTGGTGAATGCGATTTAGAATATTTTTCAAAATTACTTGAATATATAAATCTTGCAACAAACAGTTTTTATGAAGAATAATTTATATTTTGTAATATTCTTTAATTTCCTTAATTAAAGGTTTTACATTTGTTTTAAGGGTTTCAAAATCATAACTGTTGTCAATTTTATAATTCCATCCAGCATATCCATCAAGGGCAATTTCTGTTAAATCGTTTTCATTTGTTATAATGCCACGGGTCTTGCGCACATCAAGGCTTGTTTCTACTCTAATCATATAGGCATTATTCTCTTTAAAAACATCTAGCTCATGTTCAAGTCTCAAATCTGGAACAACAATATCCTCATTCATATTCAATATTTCATTCAGCCAGAAATCAGGGTCTTGGCGTCTGCCCCAGTCTCCAAGCTCAATGAGCCCTGTGCGATATTTCCCCTTATCAGCCTCAATTTGCTCGTACGTAAGACCATTTTGTTTGCCATACATTATTTTAATAGCATCGCCAATACCTATCCTTTTAAAGGTTTTTAATTCAGCAAGTAAAAGTTTTGCAACAGTGTCTTTTCCTGAATATTGTTTTCCTGAGATAACGATTAATTTTTTCATAATGCATAATTATATTACATTTTAAATATTGTGCAAATGGACTAAACCAATGATTTTTAAAACGTTAAAAAAATAAAAATCCGCAATATTTTGCGGATTGAATAAACTTTCTCCATAAAGTCCGTAGCCGTTAAGCTATTTAATAATTTTGTCTGAAACACTAACTATTGTTTAATTTCACTTACATTTATATAAAAACATTCAGTATATACTAATTGCAAAAAAAGTATATACTGTTACAAAACTTAATATTTATTTAACAAAAAGGCAATTTTAAAAATAAAAAATTGTTTATTAAAATGTAGAGATTTTAAAAACACCACACGAGAGATTAACCAAAAACTTTAGGAGAGACGACTATGGGCTGGGTAACTTTATCACTCAGAAAAATGGCATTAAAACAAAGGATATCAAATCTTGAGTATCGCTTAGTGCAAATAAGCCAAGAGCAACAATCATTAGCTAATAGCTCATCTTATGCTCAAAGAGAACTTGGTATGATACAAAACCAAAAAAATTCCCAATTAAGTGTCGACCGTCTAAATCTCTTAAAGCAAGCAAGAAACAACTATCAAAGCTCTAATGGTAACAACTCTACAGGCAGCTATGACGCGCAATTGAATTTACAAACAGCACTTGATGAAATAAATTTGAATTACCAATTTGAACAAATGAATATGGAATCAATATTCCAGGCACAACAAGATGCATTATTGCAAGAGGTTAATACAAAACAGCAGCAACTTGAACTTGAACAAGAACAAATTCAAACACAGCTTTCTGCGGCAAGAGCTGAAGAAGAACAACTTTCAGAAGCTGTAAGCCAGGATATTAAAAATGGCGCAATAAAACTTGTATAATAAATAAGAATTAAATAGACAATAAATTAATTAGGACATGGATAGGGAAAATAGGTATATAGTTACGCCCGAAAGAAGCTTTTAAGCTTTTAATTCGGGCTTTTATTTTTTTAAGTTTAAAATAAATGTTTTTGTTTACAGTATAATAATCCTTATGCAAAAAGTATTAAATGAATTTAAAAAATTTAATATAAGTTTTTTAAATAAAAAAGAAGATATATATCCGTATGCATACGATACGGCTCCAGTAAAAGATAGTGCAGTGCTGCCATTTTGTGTTGTTTTTCCAAAAAATACTCAAGATGTGCAAAAAATAGTAAAAATTGCATCAAAATATGATTTAAATATTGTACCAAGAGGGGCTGCAAGCTGTCATACATCAGGATGCAAACCGAATAATAAAAGTATTGTGCTGCATCTTTCTTTAATGGATAAAATTATTGAAATAAACAAAGAAGATTTAACAGCACGTATGCAGCCTTATGTCACAGTAGGGCACCTGCAAAAAGAAGTTGAAAAGATGGGTCTGTTTTTTCCACCAGACCCATCAAATCTTGCTGTTTCAACAGTTGGAGGAGCTGTTGCATTATCATCGGGCGGCCCAAGAACATTTAAATATGGCACAACAAAAGATTACGTTATAAATTTAGAAGTGGTTCTTGCATCTGGTGAAATTATGCACACAGGTTCCAACGTTGCAAAAAATGTCACAGGATACAATTTAACACAATTGTTTACAGGTTCTGAAGGGGGTTTGGGGGTAATAACAGAAATTACATTCAAACTTATTCCAAAGCCTGAAAAAAGAAGGGTGACACTTTGCTATTTTGACAGCATTATTGATGCAGCGGCTGCTGTAAATAATGTTATAAATGCGCTTATTGTACCTTCTACCTTAGATTTATTAGATAAAAACACACTTTCAACAATTAAAAAATTTAACCCGGTTGAAATTTTAGAAGAAAAAGAAGCAGCCCTTTTAATAGAAATTGATGGCTCCGATGCCAAAATTAAAGAAGATAACGAAAAATTATTATCTGTTTTAGAACAATCAAACGCAGTCAAAATAATCCAAAGCAAAAACGATGATGAAAATGAAGAAATTTGGAAAGCAAGAAGAAGTGCTTATGCTTGTGTTGCAAAATTAAAACCAAATGTTGCAACAGAAGATGTTGTTGTAAATAGAAGCAAAATTGTGCCTTTGGTTGAAGGAATTCAAAAAATTTGCAAAAAATATAATATGATGGTTTGCATTATGGGTCATGCAGGCGATGGAAATATCCATCCAAATTTTGCACTGAATTTTGACAATAAAAAAGATAAGGAAAATTTTGAAAAAATAAAAAAAGAACTATTCCAGCTTGCTATAAATTTGGGCGGGAGTTTATCCGGCGAGCATGGCATTGGAAGCGAAAAAAAGCCTTATCTTGATATGGCAATAGAACCTGTGGCACTAAAATATATGAAAGAAATTAAAAAACTTTTTGACCCAAATGATATTATGAACCCAAATAAAATGTTTTAAGTATTATAAGAAATGTAAACCAATGCTAAACAAGATAAAGCAATATAAAGAATATGCAAAACAATTAATAGAGCTTTCTATTCCTATTATTTTAGGAAATGTGGGCAATATGTTAATAAATGTTGGCGACGTAATTGTAGCAGGACGCCATAGCACTGTTACTTTAGCTGCAATAAGTGTGGCCTCTGCTATATTTATGACTTTTTTAATAGCGGGGGTTGGTTTTATGGCAAGCATTTCCCCCGTTGTATCAAACCTGCGAGGAATGAGAATACCATCAAAAAATTTATTTAGGGCGACAACCATCTATTCGCTTTTAATAGGATTGTTATTTTTTATTCTCATTAGATTATTTATACCCATAGTACCTTATTTTGGGCTTGCAGATAATTTATCTTTTTATGTTGTTGAATATCTTGAAATTTCAAGCTGGGGCACTTTTGCGGGTCTTTTATTTATGGCTTTTAAAGAATTTTTGCAAGCCTATGAAATTGTTATTTTTCCAAACCTGCTTGTGGTGGGTGCAATAATTCTGAACGTATTTTTGAATATTGTGCTTGTCTTTGGCTATTTGGGCTTTCCGGAACTTGGAGTAAAAGGTCTTGCAATTGCAAGTTTAATCGTTAGAACGCTAATAGCTTTAGCGCTTTTTGTGTATTGTATTCCATTTTTAAAAGGAAAAACACAAAAATATAAAAATTATATTAAAGATTTAATTAAAACAGGCTGGCCAATTTCTCTTGCTATGTTTTTTGAATTTTTAGGATTCAATATAACAGCAGTTTTGGTAGGCAAATTTACAGCAGTATATGCTGCTTGTCATAATATTATTGTTACTTTAACAGGGACCACCTATATGATACCTTTATCCATTTCAAATGCCGCTGCAATAAAGGTAGGATTTGCAAATGGTGAAAAAAATATTTTAAACATTAAACGATATACTATCACAGGATATATTTTAATCATAGGATATATGCTAACAAACATGGTGCTTTATGGCGTTTTTCCAAAACAATTGCTTGGAATTTTTACAAAAGATCCAAATGTTGTTTCAACTTGCCTTCCAGTATTTAGCGTAGTTTTATGCTTTTTATTGTTCGATGGTCTTCAATGTGCTTGTGTTGGCGCCCTAAAGGGATTAAAAGAAACAAGACCTATTATGTGGACAATGGCATTTGCATATTTAATTGTAAGTATTCCTCTTGGCAGCCTTTTAGCATTCAAATTTGGAATAATCTTAAATGGTTTTTGGATAGGACTTGCCTGCGGAATTTTTGTTGCATGTTTAATATCAAATACAATATTGATTAAAAAAATTAAGAAGCTTGTAAAAGAATATTCTTAAACTTTTCAATATTTTGAACAGGATTTTCACTATTCATAATGGCACGCACAACAGCCACCCTTTTTGCACCCGCATCAACCACATCCTTTATATTATCAGGTTCAATTGAACCAATTGCAAAGAATGGGATATCAACATTTTCACATGCCCATTTTACATATTCTAAACCCACAGGAATTCTTCCAGGTTTTGTGGGTGTTTTAAATACAGGGCCCACACCTATATAATCGGCACCATCTTTCATTGCACGCAGCGCATCATCAGGACAATGAGTTGAAATTCCTATTATATATTCATCCCCCAAAACTTCACGTGCAACTTCCATTCCTATATCATCCTGTCCAAGATGTACACCATCTGCTTTAACAATTTTTGCAATATCAATTCTATCATTCACTATAAAAAGCGCATTGAAATTACTTGCAAGTTCTCTAATTCTAAACCCTAATTCTATAATTTCTTTTGCAGGGCGGTTTTTTTCGCGCAACTGAATAATATCAACACCACATTTTAGGGCAAGTGCTATTCTATCTAAAAATTCATCATCTGAAGTAAATTTATCAGAATTTGTCACAAGGTATAAATTTCTTTTATCTAGCATATATTTTTTAATATTCATCTTTAGCCTTTCATAAATTACCTTTTCAAGAGTGTAACTTTCATATCTTAAATTTTCAGGCAATGTGCCATATTCAGATAATACACGCAAAGTTTGCTGTAATCTTTTTATATTTGATTTAAAAATATTTTCAATATTTAATATTCTGTCATTTTTTGTAACATTTAAAATATCTGTACCCACATCATTTATGGTATCTCTTGATTTTAAAAGATTTTCATAATCAAAATCAAAAAAGGAACATACAAAATGCCTCATATTTTTTAATTTTTCAGATAAACTTTTATCATCCAAATAAAAACGAGTAATTTCTTCAAGTGCACGAAGTGCTTCTGTTGCCCTATTTATATTTGCATCAATTATCCTTTTCAAATTTGAATACCCCAAATACTGCCATAGTGATTATATAACAAAGAACGTGGTTAATTAAGAAAATATTGTTTATTTATTAATCTATGAAAATAAAATTCAAAAATGTGACTACTGAAGAATTGATTGAAAAAGCGCAAAATGATGACTATGATGCGCTTGAAGAACTTGTACGGCGTGAAGAAAAAAATGTTTACGCAACCCTATATTATATGAACACAAGATGCGACGATATTTCAGATTTAACCCAGGAAATCTTACTTAAAGTAGCTAAAAATATTAAAAAATTAAAAAATCCAAAAACATTCAGGGCTTGGTTGAATCAAATAACCATAAGACAATTTTATGATTTATTAAGAAAAAAGCAAAGAACGCCTATAAAAATTACTCTTGAAAATGATATGGAATCTGAAAAAAAAGAATTTGAAATCCCGGATAATTCTACCACGCCACATGAATGCATTTTAAATGATGAACTTGACCTTGTTATAAAAAAATCAATTGATAAGTTAAAAGAACCTTTTAAAATGGCCATAGTCATGCGCGAAATACAAGGCCTTAGTTATGATGAAATTGCAAGAGCAACAAATTCAAGCATTGGTACTGTAAAATCTCGTATTGCAAGAGCAAGATGCAAACTACAAGAATACATAAAACCATACATGTGCTAAAAACAAAACACAAAGGAACATAAAATGCTAAAAGGAAATTTAACTTGTGATGCCATAAGTAAATTATTAACCCATTACGTAGAAGACAATTTAGATGCAAAAAGCAAAAATATGGTAAGTATTCATCTCAGAAATTGTCCACCTTGTATGGAAAAATATACCGTTGTGCAAAAATTATTCAGAGAAGCAGAAAAGAAAAGAAAGCTCATTAAAACAAGAGAGGCAATGCAAGAAGATATTTCTGCATATTTAGATGGAGAAATGCAAGAAAGAGAAATTGTAAAATTTGAAGAAAAATTATCTACAAAGCCAGAATTTGAAGAAAATCTTTTGGCTATGATGAAATTGAAAAGGACGTTAAATAATTCTTTTTATAAAATGAAATATAACCTAGATATTAGCCTTTCAAAAAAGGCAATGGAAAAATTCAAAACTTCAGGCTTTAAAAACTGGATAAAAAATATTATTGATTATCTTGTTCGATAACAACACCACTTTCTTTAAGTGCAGTAATAAAATTATCAGCAGCCAATTTTTGCACTTCTTGTGGAACAACTCTTAAAAGCTCTACGGTTTTAGAGAGAATAGGGTCTGAATCATACCATCTATTCCCCAAAATCATTGGCTTTACCATATCATAAAATCTATCAACAGCTTCTTTTGAAACCTGTTCTTCAACTTTTTTTAAAAAACTTTCTGCTTGAGACTTTAACTCATTAGGATAAGATTTTAATAATTCTATCACTTGCATTAAAAGCGGGTCATGATCATACCATCTTTTATAAGTGTGCGTCATAATATCCTTTCAAATTTACAATACTATTTTGACGGAACAGACCCACAATTGTCAAGCATTTCATTTTCTTTTATATCACAAGGCACCCTTTGCACATTTACACCAAGACCTTGTAATTTTTGTGTAAACTTTTCATAACCTCTATCAATATGGTGTAAATTTCTAACCTCTGTTTCACCTTTGGCCATAATGGCAGCTACAACAAGTGCTGCACCCGCTCTTAAATCTGTTGATTGCACAGAAGTACCCACAAGAGTTTCAACCCCTTTTATAATTGCATGATTTTTACTTTGTCTGATATTTGCACCCATACGCCAAAGTTCTGATATATGCATAAACCTGTTTTCGTATAGGCTTTCTGTCACAACACTTACACCATTTGCAGTAGATAATAACGTCATTGCAAGCGCCTGCAAGTCAGTTGGAAATCCTGGATATGGCTGAGTTATAAAATTCATAGCTTCAAGTCTTTTATCAGCACTTACTTCCATTGCATAAGGCTCAACCAGTCTAATCTTTGCACCCATTTCTAAAAGTTTTCCAGTAAAAATTGTAAGATGATTTGGATAAACATTTCTTATAATTCCCTTGCCACGGGATGCAATAATGGCAGACATAAATGTTCCTGCTTCAATTCTATCTGGAATTGTAGCATATTCTACACCATGCAAATCAGATTGTTTTACACCATTTATTATAATTTCACTTGTACCAGCACCATCTATATCCGCACCCATTGCTATTAAAAAATTAGCCAAATCTACAATTTCAGGCTCTTGTGCAGCGTTTTGAATTCTTGTTGTGCCTTCTGCAAGCACAGAAGCCATCATAATATTTTCTGTAGCACCAACAGATGGAATATCAAAACAAATATCATCACCTATTAGCTTTGATGCCTTTGCATGCACATAACCATTTTCAAGTTTACATTCGCATCCTAAAGCTTGCAGGCCTTTGATGTGAAAATTCACTCTTCGTTCACCTATTTGGCAACCCCCAGGAAGCGCCACAAGAGCTTCTTTCATTCTGCCAACAAGAGGACCTAAAACAACAAATGATGCTCTCATTCTTGAAACAAAAGCATCAGATGCTTTTATACTTGTCAAATTAGTAGCATCAATTGTCAAAAACTTTTCATCTTTGTTATATGTAACTTTTGCACCAAGTTCTTTTAATACATCAAGCATTATTTCAACATCAGATAATTCAGGAACATTTCTTATAACAGAAATATCTTCACACAAAAGCGCTGCTGCCATAAGTTTTAATACGGCATTTTTTGCACCGCCAATTGCAACTTCACCATGCAATGGAGCAGAGCCTGATATAACTAATTTTTCCTGAATTTTTGTCATAGCATTACATGTCCTGTAGATACTATTGTAATACAAGAATAGATTAATTTACACTAAATTAATTAATGTAAATAAAAAAATTAAAATAATAATAAAAATACTGAAAAGCTTATTTTGTCAGTGTTGCAGAGGCAAACACTTTTTGCACTTCTTCTCTATCATCAAAATGTATTGTTCTGTCATTTAGAATTTGATAATCTTCATGACCTTTTCCTGCAACAATAACCACATCTTCTGGTTTTGATATTTTCTTTAATAATTCAATTGCAAGATGCCTGTCAGGTTCAACAAATACAGTTTTTGGATTTATTAATTTTAACCCGGAAAGTATATCAGTTATTATCTGCTGCGGATCTTCAGAGCGCGGATTATCAGATGTTATTACAATTTTATCAGAAAGCGCTTGTGCAATTTTACCCATTTTTGGACGTTTTGTAGCATCTCTGTCTCCGCCACAGCCAAAAAGACAAATCAAATTGCCATTTTTTGGAGTGAGTTCACGTGCAGCACGCAAAATATTTTCCAAACCATCAGGAGTATGGGCATAATCTACAATAACCATTGGATCAGAATTCACGATTTCAAAACGACCTGCAACAGAACGCGTGCTTTCAAGAGCCCTTTTACAAGTTGCCATAGGTATTCCCATAGAAATTCCTACACCAATAGCTGCAAGAGCATTATATACACTGAACATGCCATTTAAATGAAGCTTAATTTCTTCTTTTTCATCACCGCAAACACAAACAAATTTTACACCACGAGATGTAAACTCAATATCTACAGCCATAAGAGCAGAATTTTTCTTCACGCCATACGTTAAAACCTTTACATCATCAGGAATTTCCGCTAAAAATCTATCTGCCCATTTATCGTCATTGTTTATAATAGCATAAGCGCCTTTTTCTAAACCTGAAAACAGCTTGGCTTTTGCCTTGAAATAATTTTCCATTGTAATATGGAAATCAAGATGATCTTGTGTTAAATTTGTCAAAACCGCACCTGAAAATTTACACCCTCTAACCCTTGATTGCTCAAGAGCATGAGAACTTACTTCAGTTACTACATTTAAAATATCCTTTTTTAAAATTTTAGATAAAGTACGTTGCAATTCAGGTGCCTGCGGAGTTGTGTGTTTTGCCTCTAAATAATCATCAGATGATGATAATTTATACCCCAAAGTACCTATTAGGGCGCATTTTTTTTGGTCTTCTTCAATAATTTTTTGTATAAGGTGCGTTACAGTTGTTTTACCATTTGTACCTGTTATACCAATTAAATTAAGCTCAGAACTTGGATTATGGTAAAAACAACACGCCAAATCAGCTATTTTTTCCTGTGTAGATTTTACTACAAGCTGTGGTATCTCAATGTTTAAAGGCTGTTCCACCATAAGAGCTACAGCACCTTTTTCAAATGCCATCTGAGCATACTGGTGACCGTCTACATGTTCTCCTTTAAGGCAAATAAATATTTCATGACTATTTATTGTTTTTGAATTGTAAGAAATTCCTTTTATATCTACATCTTTATAGTTTAAAACCTGATTAGGGTTTATTGCTTTAATTATTTTACCAAGTTCCATTAAAATACTTCCTTCAACGCTTTTAAGACAATAGTTAGACAAACTTAAACTAATAATATTTTAAACCCAAAAAAGGATTTTGTTAAATTTTTGATAAAACTATACATTAGTTAATATTTAGCGGAACACGCCTGTCAGGTGATAAATTCATTATTTTTACAAGTTCTGATGATATATCTTTAAAAATAGGGGCAGCAACAGTAGAACCCCAAACATCACCCTTTGCACTATCAATTACAACATATATTAAAATTTTAGGATCAGACGCTGGAAGGTAGCCCACCATTGATGTATACATTTTATTAGTGTACCCTACACCATTATCTTTAGGACGTCTTGATGTACCCGTTTTTGCTGCCAGCCTAAAATCACGCATTTTTGCAATAGATTTACTCCTATCTATTGATTCTACCAAAATATCAGTCAAATCTTTTGACATTTCAGGAGTCATGATTCTTCTTCTTATAATTTTTTCTTCAGCTTCTTTTTTTGAATATTTTATAATGTGTGGTGTCACCCATTCTCCACCATTTGCAATGGCAGAAACCGCAGCAGCCATCTGAATTGCAGTAACAGATGTACCATATCCATAGCCCATAGAACCATGTGTTGCAACATCCCAATTTTTAGGCTTTGGTAAAATACCTGCTGATTCAGCAGGCAAATCTACTCCTGTTTTTTGGCCAAAATTAAACATCTCAAGTGTATCGTAAAATTCTTGATCATCCATTTTTTGAGCTACTTTTACACTTGCAACGTTACTTGAATGTTGAAAAAGATAAACTAAATCTATTAAACCTGGCGCTTTTCCTGGAACATAATCATAATTTTGAATTTCCCACCAGCCAATTTTAATTTTCCCAGTATCTAAAATTTTAGAATACTTATTAATTTTTCCGTTTATAAATGCCGAAGCTACAGTTATTATTTTAAACGTAGAACCTGGCGGGTATACATCCGTTAATGCCCAATTTTTCATCTCTAAAAGAGAATATTTTGAATAGTTATTAGGGTCATAATAAGGATAGGCAGCAAGGGCGAGGATTTCACCTGAATTTGGCTCCATTACAATAACAGCACCTCTAATAGCATGAGTTTTTTGCATAGACTTATAAAGATACTTTTCACATATATGCTGAACGGCAGAATCTATAGTTAAAGTCAGCGTTTTACCTTTTATTGGGGCAGAAACATCTTCAGGATTTGTAGAAAGATTGTATATCAAATCTCCATTTGGAGTTTTTTCATAAGTTATGGATTTATCAATATATTCAAGTTTATCTTTCGCAATATATTCTATACCTGCTGCAACATCAGCATCAGAATTATAATACCCTAATACATGCGATGCTAAAGAACCTTGGGGATATGCTCTTTTATTTTTCACTTCAAGTGAAATTTCTCTTAATTTTAGCCCTCGGATTGCATCTGCCGTTTTTCTTGTTATACCTTTTTTTACAAGTATGACACTTTCATCTCTTGATAGTGTATCAACAAGTTTTTTTTTATCGGTATCTAGATATGGCAACAGTTTTTCCGCTAAAATTTCAGGAGTATAATCATAGTATTTTGGATGAGCATACAAATCAAACGACGTTTCATCCACCGCCAACTTAAAACCATTTCTATCGAGGATTTCACCCCTTAAAACAAAAATTTTTGATGCTCTTTGAGTTTTTGCGCGCTCTTTGTAATGTCTGATATCAAAAACCTGCAATAAAAAAAGATACACTAAAAAGAGAGCGATAAAAGCAAGAAAACAAAACTGTAGACACCCAATTCTTTTGTCAAAATCCCTGTATTTATCTTTATCCAAAATCTTTTCCCCCAAAGATTATAAAATTAATAGCCCATAGACCATCCGGGCACAGGAGAAACATTTTTATTTTCATAATTTACATTTGGCAAATTTGCCGCAGATAATTCTATTACCTGTTTTGCTGTTTGAAGAATTTTTGTTCTTGAAACCTGTCTATCAACATTTGAAAAAGATTGAAGAATATCAAGCCTATGCTGCATATCTTCATTTTCATAATTAATAGCAAGAGTTTCTTTTCTTATCTGATTTAATTGAATTTCGCCGTTAATCACATAATAATAACTAACCAAACAAACCATCACAAGAAGTGCTAAAACACCACATAAAAAATTGTTAACCCTAGCTATAACCATTTCCTTGTAAGATTTTTCCTTAATAAAGTAACCACTTATAATTTGATTTTGCTGGGCACTTTGATTATTTATTTTCTGGTTAAGCTTCTTTTCTTTAATATTTTCTTTAACAGGGTTTGAAACTAGAGAATTTCCAGCCTTGCCATTTCTCAAAGAATTCGAATTTGACTTGAAACCAAGCGCCCTTCTTGCATCATTGGGATTTTTCATACCCATATTTGATGCATTTTCTTGAATATTGCTGTTTTTAAATGTCAACAAACTCAAAATCTTCTCTCCTAGTTCCCTTTAGACCCTCTTTGCCACCCTTAATTTGGCGCTTCTTGAGGGAGGATTTTCCCTGATTTCATCATCAGATGCCATAATAGGCTTTTTTGTGATGATTTCTATAAGCTTTCCCTCACATCTGCATTGCGGAACATTTCTATCACATCTGCACTCCTGTGCAAAACTTTTAAATGCCATCTTTGCAAGTCTATCTTCCAAAGAATGAAAACTTATTACACTTATTATAGCACTAGCATCTAATAATGTAACCACTTTATTTAATGTATTTTCAAAATTTAACAACTCTGAATTTACTTCTATCCTTAAAGCCTGGAAAACCCTTGTAGCAGGATGAATTTTAGATTTTATTTTTGGTGTGGAATTTACAATTAATTCGCTCAATTGTAAAGTTGTATTAAGTGGTCGATTTTCAACGATAGCCTTTGCAATCCTTTTAGAAAAGCGTTCTTCGCCATATTCTGAAAATATTCTAACTAAATCAGACAACGGATACTTGTTTACAACATCCCATGCTGAAAATTCTTGTTCCTGATTAAAACGCATGTCCAGTTTTGCATCCTTTGTAAAACTAAAACCACGTTCTATTTTTGTCAGCTGATGATACGATGCCCCTAAATCAAAAATTATTCCACCTGTAATCTTTTCTATCCCAAGTTTATCTAAATTTTCCTTAATATTTGCATAAGAATCTTTAATTATAGTGACATTTTCAAACTTCTCAAGCTTTTTTTTAGCAGCCCTAATGGCATCATCATCTACATCAAAAGAAATAAGCCTGCCATTACCCATAAGACGCGATGCTATTAGGGCACTATGCCCGCCTCCGCCAAGAGTTGCGTCTATAAAAATTTTGTCAGAAACGCTGTCTTTTGGAATGAGTGCATCCACAGCCTCATTTAGCATCACTGTATAATGTTTGAAATCAATATTTTTACCTGGGGAATTTTCCATACAAATTATAATACAACAAACTTTTTTGATTTTGAAAAATTATGAAGTTAGTTTAATCAAAAAATCTATAGTAAAACAACGCCCTTATTGCCATAAGACCATCAATACAGGTAATTTTTTTGCCCTCCTGATAGCTTCTTGCATTATACTTTATAGGCAATTCTTCAATCTTTGCACCTTGTTTTACAAGTTTTGCCGTAATTTCAGGCTCAAGATCAAATTTATTAGAATTTATTTTCATGTTTTGCACAAATTCACGCTTCATGGCCTTATAGCAAGTTTCCATATCAGAAATTTTAGTACCATATAAAACATTTGTTAAAAATGTTAAAAATTTATTTGCAACATAACTTAAAAACATAAAATCTTTAAAAGGTGTACCCTTAAACCTGGAGCCATAAGCTACATCTGCTTTCCCGTCTATTATCAGCTTTAATAACGGAGTATAATCAGACGGATTGTATTCTAAATCGGCATCTTGAATAATTACAATATCACCTGTTGTATTTTTAAACCCCTCATAAACGGCAGAACCCTTTCCGCCGTTTTTTTCCTTATACACAATTGTGTATTTTTCTTCATATTTTCTTAATATCTCTCTGGTGGCATCAGTGGAACAATCATCCACAATTATAAAGTTTTTATTTAAATTGCAAAAATCCGTATTTTCTAAAATTTCAAGAATGTTTTCAATAGTTTTCTCTTCATTATAAACGGGAATTATAATATCTACGGTTTGCAATTTTTCTTCCTCTATAAAGTTGCTACATTATATAAAAAGCATATCAAACATCATGGCTGTATGACAATTTAGTTTAAATTTCTTAACAAATAACAAAATAAGTTAAAATTTTGGATTATGCATACTGGATGTGCTTTTTAACATTTGCCCCATTCTAAACAAAAATGGACCAACAAATAAATAATTTGTTTTTGTTGAAAATCTGTAGTTTTCATCACAACTGATTTTCAGGTTTAAAATATGTTTTTTTAAATATTGGTTTTCAGATTGAATTAAAACGCTATCAGCAGAAGTTTGAATAAAATTTAATTTTATATCCTGCCCAAAATAACGCTTTGCTTTATCTTCAACCATTTCTATAATTTCATCATCAATATTGCTGCAAATATTTTCACTTTCATATAGTGAAAAATTTGAACTTATTTCATCATTGAAAGTTTGTGTACTGTAAAATGCCTGATAATATAATCCACATTCAATTATAAAGAACATAATAAAGGCAACCATAACAAATGCAATCCCAAATTCTGCAATACTTTGGGCTTTTTTTGCCTTTAAAATATTCTCTAGATATTTATAAATTTTTTCAGCCTTTCAATGATAGTTTTTTGGTTTATATCAGGATAAATAAGTGATTCTTTATAAAAAACATTATACTCATTTATAATATTTATGGGAAGAGCCTCCCCATTTTGCAAAATTTGCGCCATTTGCAACATAAAATCATCTTGCTCTTCACGATACAAATTATCATTTTTTCTAAAATCTTCATCAGCCTCATAATGCACCAAAATATGAAAACAAACATCAATGCTATCATCAGGAATATTTTTTGGAAATTTTTTCAAAGCACCTAAAACAGTTATTTCACCTGAAAGAACACCAAACATTAATAAAGATACATCTTTTCTAGCCTGAATAATATCCGACAATGAAAATTGCGCCACAGGCATTTTTGGCTTTACATACAAAAAACTGTTTAATTTTTTAACAATATCTGATAAAAGTTTCACCTTTTATACTCTTATAGAAGTTTGTGAAATAGAAATAGATGAAGCTATAGAAGCCAGCTTTGCCATATCACCATTACAATATTGAGTGGCAATTTTTTTCAATGATGTTGTAATAATATCGCTGCTAGAATATGCAGTTCTGTAATAAAATTTTTTTCCTTGTTTGATTCTTAATAAAATTTCTTTTTCATAAAGCCTATCCATAACGGTTTTTATTGTGGTATAAGCTCTTTTTGAAGTATTAGAATTATTTATATATTCAAAAACATCTTTTACTGAATTTTTATATATACCTGACTTTTCAAGTTCCCATAAAGAATTTAAAATTACACTTTCAAGAGAACCATGTTTTAAATTCATTTTTAGAATATCTCCCTTTTTAATTTCTATTTAAAGGCTCTATGTTTATTTTTCAATAGTTTCAGCCCCATGATTTTATTACTACCATTATAACACTTCTCAAAAAAATTAAAAGCAATTTTTTTATAACATACAAGTAAAATTTTTACAAAAGTTAACAATATTTAATTTAGCGTCAGCTTGCCCGCCGTTTAGACTTCTGTAGGTGTTTCGCGCAGTTAACACTCACATGCTATTCCACAAGGATGATGTTAAAATCTCTTTTAATATGCGCTAGCTTCGCCTGCCACACATCATAAAATCCGCAAAAGAAAGGGTGCTGAGGTTACATCTAAACAGCACCCAAAAAGTTGTTTAATTTTATCGTAAATATGTATTACTCCCTGAACTCCTCCCATTCAATAAGCACTAAACCATCAGCTCCATCTCCTCCTTTGTATG
>CAJUNK010000004.1 GCA_910587815.1 Candidatus Gastranaerophilales bacterium
TCAGGTTCGCGCCTTCCTCAAACATTTCGCTTTTATACATTCGCCAAGATGTTATTATTCACTCTGCTTTATGGTATAAAAATTTATATTGAAGGCTATAATAATAGGTTTCATTTCCCAGGGTACAGCGGCATTAAGCCGCTTGCCCTGTTTGCTACTATTAATTCTTCCACTCTATATACACCATACCGTTAGAGCCCTTGCCGCCAAGATAAGCTCTATTATTAAGATAGATACCTCCGCCGCCGCCTGCGCCATAGCCGCTTCCTGCCTTACCTTCGCCTGATGTTGAGATGCTACCACCAAGACCACCGGTTGATGTCACTTTTTCTATCGCTTCCAAAAGTGGAAATACAGTTTTTGTAAGGGATGCTCCTGCCCCTCCTTGTTCATCTGCACCATCATCACCAGATACAGTTCCTGCAAGCGTTTCTGTTTCATTATCCCCTTTGCCACCGCCTGTACCGTTTACCAGTATTCCTGGATTTCCGCCAAAACCGCCTTTTGCCCTTAAAACTTCTTTATCATCAACAAGAATCACTGTATCTTCGCCCTGGCCGCCTTTTTTACCTATAAGGCCGCTCCAATTTGTAGATGTTTCCTGTGTTGAAATGCCACCTTTTCCAATATTTATTTGTACTTTGCTGACACCTGCTGTAACCCATATATTATCCTTGATTACAACCTGGCCTGATTGACCGCCGCCGCCTGATTTTTCGCCCCATTCAAAATATACATATCCATTTTGGCCTGCTCCGCCCAAACCTGCTGTATTATTTGTATATGTAGCATTGCCGCCTCCACCACCACCGCCAGTGCCGTAGGATAGAGCATTTGGAGCACTTCCATTCGAATTTGCGCTGCCACCTGCACCACCTTCTAAAACAGTGTTTTCAATGTTATAAGTTTGACCACCTACACCACCAACATAAGCATTATCAGCCATTTTACCGCCATTTGCCCCATGGCCAAGCGCTGTTAATTGAGAAAGATTTGAAGAATCAAAAACACTTAAACCTGTCCAGTTTTTCCAAGGCTTTTGCGTGGAATATCCTGCGCCTGCACCGCCTGCGGGTGTGGTATCAGAATAATTTCCGCCTGCACCGCCAAAAAGTGTGATAATATTTCCTGATTGGGAGCCTGATATTATAGTATTTGCACCATTTGAGCCGTTTGCACCGCGCGAAGTGCCGCCATTACCGCCTTTACCCGGGGTTACAGAAATTGTTTCACCCGGTTTTACATTTATTTCGCCCACCCATATTTGGCCCGCACCACCGCCGCCGCCAGCGTTTGTACGCGCAATATAGTTACATTTTAACAATTGCTTATTTGAATTACTCCAGGATATTTTCATATAGCCGTTTTGACCGTTGGCATTAGCATTACCACCAGCACAATATGCATTACCAAGAGGGGAGGCGCCTCCTGGTGTTGATGCATTTGAAATAGAAGTTGTTCCATTGTTTCCGCCTGCACCACCTTGTCCATATAGTTTATTTGCGGTCGCTATATCTCCACCTCCAGCACCACCACCTTTACCACCACCCCCGCCACCGCCTACCGAACCATAAGCATTGGCTGCATAGTAAACACCAGACCCACCGCCGCCACCGCCTGCTGCCACACTAAAGAAAGCACTATCTGCCGAACTTCCATATCTGCCAAAAAATGTTGCTCCACCACCACCGCCAGTTCCCCCACCATGCCAAGCGCCACCACCACCTCCGCCACCTTCAAGAGAACCTTGACCGGGTGCCGCTACACAGGTCCACATCCCGCTTACAGCAGAATTACCGGGCGTTACACATCTACCCGCACTACCGCCGCCTGTGGTGCCATTACCATTTTCGGCATTTATTACATATTCAAGCCCCCCAGCACAATTACTTCCAATTTTACCTCCCCTGCCGCCAGTACCATTACCTGCACCATAACAAGCCAGTGCAATATTGCTACCAGGAGCTTCGCACCCACCGCCACCACCGCCATACCCAACACCATTTCCACCAGCAGCACCGCCATCACCAATGCCGCCTCTCCCACCACCTCCACCACCGCCAATGGTTAGATAAACTTTTGAAATATTTGAGGCAAGTTGAATCATTTTATCTATTTTGCCACCTGAGCCACCACCTGCGTATGGCGAGCCTCCACCGCCCCCACCGCATGCCTGAACATGAACATAAGAATTATTTGGAGTCATAACGGTTTTATTATCTGATGTTAAAAGCCAGGTGTTTACATTAGATAAAGCGCACCTGGAATCTATTGCGGGAATTTTAGAATTAGCGTTAATAGACCACGTTTGGTTTGTTCCTGCGGTTTTATATTCCTGTTCACCGGAACCTTTTAGTGTACCATAAGCTATATTTGCACCATCACCTCCTGATGCTCCACCGCCGCCGCCTGCTATTGCGTATACCCTGATTTTTGTAACGCCATTTGGAACAATAAAATTTTGCACACTTCCTGTGTATGTGAATTTTTTATAAGCATAAGTGGTACTGCCGCCTGCTCCGCCGCCGCCAACAGCTGTTATTTTAACCGTATTTACACCAGCAGGCACTTTCCAGGTATCGTCATTATTGAACAATCTGCCATAGCCTTGCCTTTCATAGTTTCCTATGCCGTTTACATTAACGCTTTCTCCAAATTTTTTAGTCATAACAGGGGCAAGAGCCGCCATTAGGATGGATGCTACCAAAAGCGCCATTAATAATTCTACAAGGGAAAAAGCTGGTATCATTGGCAACGACCAACGGGAGTGTGGCAATCCAGAATTAGTGTATTTATTTGATGAGTTTTTATAGATTGCCTCTACTTGCCAAAATTTTAATTTCGTGCAAGTTGGCTCCTCTTGGATTGCCACGTCGCTTCGCTCCTCGCAATGACAGAGGAGAAAATCCTCGCAATGTTGGCCAAGGCCTCCCTTGCAATGACGGGGAAGAAAGTCCTTGGAATGACGAAAGAAGTTGAACCATGTGCAAAGATGCACAAAAAACTGGCTTACGCTTTTTTTGCGCAGCACAAAATTAGCATTACATTTCATAACTTTAGTAACCTTTATTTAAGATAAACAAAACAATTTCAAAAATATAATTTCATAATACAACTTATTAGGTAATGCGTCAACACTTTAAAGTCGTTATTTTTTAAATGAATACAAACTACTATAAAAACAGAGGAAAATGTGAACGGAACAGATTTTAAAAAATACATTGGCGAAAATATCGCAAAAATAAGAAAATACAGGGGCTACAGCCAGGAATATATGTCTGAAGCCATAGATATTGCACCAAATTCTTATGGAAGAATTGAACGCGGACAAAATTTTCCATCAGCAGAGAGCTTTGCAAAGATTATTAACACTCTTGGTATAAAACCAGGAGATTTATTTAATTTTCCAAATGAAGAATCTGATGAAAAAATTAGAAAAGAAGTGTATAGAAAATTAAAAATTCTTGAAAAAGACAGAGAAAAAATGATAAGCATTTGGCTTTACATTAATTCAATGGTATAAATTCTATAGCATAAGGCCTTGCGTATTACTTATAATGTTGTTTATATTTATATATTTGCCAATTTTTATTTAAACAAATATTATTTTAGTAGAGCCTTTTAGAGTGTTAAAATTTACGGATTTTAACAGATTTTAGGCCAAATTATCATATCGTCTGGTAAATTCATTATCAAATGAAACAGTTTTGCTCTTTTCAGCCTGGCATATTCTATCAAGGTTTGATTAGACAGATATCGTCCGCATAGTGTTTATATTATCGGGCCAAAGATTTTTACCATAAATTTGACACAGTGCAAAATAAAAAGCTGTTTAAATAAGCAATAGTAGTAAATAGAGCCATCAAGCTTGCAGCTTTGTGAAATGCGAAGCCAGGGTTGAGTTTTGTCGGGTTTTACCTGCCAAAACAAAACTATTGATGGGCAACGTAGGATGGAGGGTCAACCGTGACTCGACACCCACAGGAGCCCTAAAACTCACAGGCTCTGTGCGGTGCCGCAATGTGGCTTACTGCAAGGGCGCCGCCAGGGGGCTTGGTGAGGCTGACAACTGCTACCCGCACGACGTTTGGGCTGGTACAAGGGCTAGTGGCGCGTTGTATTACTGGGCCATTTTAAATAATGGTTCTTTTGAACCGAATTCAGGTATTTCAGAGACTCTTGCCTTTTCGGTGCGCTGACCTTATTTGCGTAGTGCTTTCAGCACCGGCTCACGCAGCGCTGTGTCACCTGGATATGGTTATTTTTTATGAATTGGAGGTGCCTGAATATATCTTGGCTTCAAATCATACCAAAAAACCTCAGCATTTGCAGAATATTTTTCTTTTGCAAGCTCTAAAAGCGCAATACCTAAATTTGTATCATCATTTTCATAATTTATTATATTTTTATCATTGAAATTAAGGTGTTGAACACTTGAAGCATCACAGATGATTGTATTTTTTGTAATTAAATTTTGAACATCTGTGTAAGGAACAAGTTTAATATCATTATCACCTTGAAAATAGAACATTTCGCGTCTTGCATCTAAAACCACATCAGGGCAAAAATTTTGGTATGTTTTGCATAAAATATCAAGAGATGACACGCAAATAACTGGAATATTGAGTTCTTTTGCCATTGTTTTTGCAACAGTAACACCCACACGAATACCTGTAAAACTGCCTGGACCATTATTTACGGCAATTAAATTAATATCACTTAGCTTCAAACTATTATTTTCAATTATATTTTTAATTCCTGTTATTAGATATGCACTGTGATAGTTTTTCTCATTTGTTTCAAATATAGATGAAATAATTTCATCATTTTTAGAAAGCATGATGTA
This sequence comes from Candidatus Gastranaerophilales bacterium, assembly GCA_910587815.1. Lineage (GTDB taxonomy): Bacteria > Cyanobacteriota > Vampirovibrionia > Gastranaerophilales > Gastranaerophilaceae > MGBC122484. The sequence continues at coordinate 4,847 of CAJUNK010000004.1, forward strand.
TGTTTTATTTAAGGAGGTATCAAAGGCTAAAATATTCATAAAAGCCCCTTCATTTCTGCTTGAAATTTGATTTTTTCAACAAATTCATTGTATTGCAAGCCTATTGGTTCAAATTCATAATATCTTGTATCATTAAACTCAGCCTCATCATAAAAAACTTTGATATTCAGCCTATTATAGGGTAATTCGCCCGTACCAAAATCTGCCCATTCCACAAATGTTAAAACATTTTCTTTTGAATATTCACGAAGTTCTTCTTTAATTGTTTCCAGCCCTTCATTTTCAAGACGGTAAAGATCAAAATGATAAATTGGGAATTTTGCCCCTTTATATTCATTTAAGATTACAAAACTTGGACTTGTAACTTTTTCCACTACACCTAATTCTTTTAATACAAGCCTTGTAAATGCAGTTTTACCAGCGCCAATGTCTCCAAACAATGAAACAAAAGCTCCATTTTCGGGAATATTTGCAGAAAAAATTTCAGCCAGCTTCTTAGTATCGTCAATAGAATCAGTTTTAATTTTCATAAAGAAATTGTAACATAAATACACAAAATCGGGTCAAAAAATAAAGTTTTAAAAAGGCATGGTCGAAATATTTAATATGACAAATATTTTTTAGACGCAAGGATGAAAGGATAAAAGGAAAATGGAAAACAAAGATTTAGAATTTGATATTTATTCAGAATACAGCCCGGTTTATTCAGAGTATAATCCATTGAGCGAAGAAATTAAGGATGAAATCCAAAAACTATTTAAACCCGAACAAAAAGAAGATACGGGCTTTTGTGCCAGCATTATAAGAAAATTAATGCCATGTAACATACTGCAATAATAAATTTTGCTCTTTTATTACTTGGCTTAAAATGTAAAAAACTTTATAATATATAAAGACAAAAACACAAAGCCACTTTAGCGGAGCAAAAAAATGAAAGTTTTAATAACAACTTCTAATTTTGGACAAAATGACAATAGACCATTGAAACTTTTAGCAGAACACGGTTTTAAATGTATTTCAAACCCTTATCACAGAAAACTAACTGAGGATGAATTAATTTTCCTTATAAATGAATATAAACCAGATTATCTAATTTCTGGAATTGAAGAAATTACATCCAAAGTGCTTCTTGCCATGAAGCCTTATGTTAAAATGATTTCTAGATGTGGAGCTGGCTTGGATGGCATTGATTTAGAGTGCGCAAAAACTTTAGGAATTTTAATAGCCAATACGCCTGATGCACCTACTGTACCCGTTGCAGAGCTAACATTAGGTATGATTCTTGATTTATTAAGACAAATATCATACACAGACAGAGCTGTAAGAAAAGGAACATTTGAAAAGCCTATGGGAAGCCTTTTAAAAGGCAAAACGGTAGGTTTAATTGGATGCGGCAGAATAGGAACACATATTGCAAAGCTTTTAAAACCATTTGAGTGTAACATAATAGGTTATGACCCTGCATTAAAAAATCATGCTCTAATTGAACTTAAAACTTTTGATTACGTAATTAAAGAAGCAGATATTTTGTCTTTACATGTGCCATATACGATTAAAAACAGACATATAATCAATAAAGATATATTGCTTCGAATGAAAGAAAGTGCCTATTTGATAAATGTTTCCCGCAGGGGACTTGTAAATGACCAAGATTTAATAGAAGCACTAAAAAATAAGGTGATAGCAGGCGCTGGCATTGAATGTTATGAAAAAGATTCAACAGTTGCAGTGCTATCAAATTTTGATAATGTCACGTTAACTTCACATTTGGGCCCTTATGCAAAAGAGGCCAGAATAATACAAGAAACAAACTGCGTTAAAAACATTTTAAAGACACTGTAGGTCTTTATTTCTGTTCATGGAATTGACCGCCAGCACAAATTATTTCTATCACTTTTAAAAGAAAATCTCTAGGTGCATCCACATGGGATAAAAAATGTTCCTGATTATCTTTATGACGTATTGTCATAATAACACTTTGGTTTTTTTCAGCAGGAATGTATAATGAAGCCACCTCATTATCCAAAAGCGCCTTCATTTGACTTTCTTCATCATTTGCATCCTTCATTATATTTGCATAATCACCATTTAGAGCAAAAATTCTACCGCAAAACAAAGGAGGCTGGCCTTCTCTTGGAATAGCTTTTGGCGCCATGTTAAATCTATTTGTAAAACTTATTGTGTGCCACAAAATATTTATTGTAGCTATAGTTTTTGTAGAATCTACATTTACATATATATTATTTGATGGAATATTTCGCACACTAAATGACTGTTTTAAAGATTCTGCCACCTGTTCCATAATATCTGTAATTTTAATGAAAACCTCAGCAGTATTGTGAGTGGATTTTTGAAAATCCAAAAACTGTTTATACATATAAACAGCAACCAGCCCTGTGCGCTCCTGCACAACAGAAGATTTTCTTATGTGTTCTTCAAGATTATTTAAACTTTCAAAGTTGTTTTGCAATTTTTATAGAATCCGTACGTTTATAAAGCTTATGAGTATAATAACTTAAATATGGGGTTATTTAACACCATCATAATATTTTTTTTACATTTTTGAATACTTGATTTATATTAATTTTTTTAAAAAAATGTATAATAAAGAAATAGAAAAAGTGGAATTCTAATGGGAATCAACCAAAAATCAAAAAAATATTTAGGCAGTTTTGAAGAATATTTAAAAAACGAAAAGAATTTTTCAATTCACACAATAAGGGCATATTTAGCCGATGTTTTGACATTTTTAATTTGGGTAAACGAAGCGGATATAGAAGAAATTGATACAAAAAAATTCAGCGAATATCTTTATTTTATAGACAAAGCCAATTATACAAAAACAACAATTGCAAGAAAAATAGCTTCAATCAGGTCTTTTTACAGATTTTTATACAGGGAAGAAATTATTGATTTTAATCCAACGGATAGTGTCAATGGGCCAAAACGAACAAAAAATCTACCGAGTTTCTTATCGGATGATGAGATTGAAACAATCTTAACAAATGTTAAAATATCTACACCATCAGGATATAGAAATCGTGTAATATTTGAGCTTTTATGGGTTTCAGGTATGCGTATTAGTGAATTATCAGGCTTGAATTATGAAAATTTAAATCTTGAGCAAAATGAAATTACTGTATACGGAAAAGGTGCAAAAGAGCGAATAGTCTTAATTCCGGATAGGACAAAGGATGTATTAAAAAATTATATTGAAAATGTTTCAAATTTAATATGCAAAACAGAAAAATCAGCCAAATGTCCTGTTTTTATAAACAATCATGGTTACAGACTGCAAAATCAAAGTATTAGAAAAGCATTAAAAGAAGTGGTTAATAATATTGAAATATCTAAAAAGGTAACGCCTCACGTCTTTCGTCATTCATTTGCAACAAGATTATTGGAAAAAGGGGCAGATTTAAGAGTAGTGCAAGAACTTTTGGGGCATGCCAGCATTGCAAATACACAAATTTACACCCATGTTTCAATACAACGATTAAAAACAGTATATGAAAAAACACATCCAAGAGCATAAGAAAAATCAAACACGAATATATTAGACAAAAGGGTAATATTTTTTAAAACAAATTTACATAAAATCTTTTTATTATGAAAAGATTAATTTTAATATTTATTTTAATTTTAATTACAATACTTCCCCTTATTTCCTGCGCCAAACAAAAAGATGCAGAACTTCGGTATGTTGAATATACAAAAATTATTCCACAAACACCAATCAATAAGAAGGAATTTTTTGGCTATATAAAAGCAGGAGGCGATACAGAACTTAGCTTTGAAACAGCAGGAAGAATCACAAAGGTAAACTTTACAGATGGCGATAGCGTAAAAAGAGGTCAAATAATTGCAGAACTTGATAATCAGATTTTAGAATTAGAGGAAAAGGAAAGTATAGCCTCTCTTTCAGATGCCTATGTTCAATATGAAAATGCAAAAAATTATTATGAGAGAATAGATAAACTTCATAAAGTTGGCGGCATTTCAGATAACGACTGGGATAAAGCCAAAACACAGATGCAATCAAAAAGTCATCAAATTGAAATTGCGAAGGAACAGGTTATTATATCCAAAAAAAGAAGCGGATATGGAAAATTGTATGCACCAGATAATGGAATAATTCTAAAAAAATTAAAAGAACCAAACCAATACACAGACCCAGGACAACCCGTAGTTTTATTCCAAGATAACAGAAAAACTGAAGCAAAAATCTTTGTATCAGAAAAATATATAAATGATTTATACAACGGCAAAGATGTAGAAATTCTAACAGAAGAACAAGATAGCAATATAAAAAGGCTGGCAAAAATAAAAAGTATTACAAAAACAAGCATAAATGAAGGAGCATATAGAGTAACAGTTTTATTTGATAAGAAATATCCAGAACTAAAAGATGGAATGGCAATTAGGGCACTAATTGAATTTGAACCTGAAAAAAATGAGCAGAAAAAAATAATACAACTTCCAGTTAATGCAGTTTTAGAAGACCAGCACTCTAGCTATGTTTGGGTTTTAGAAGATATTAAAAATGAAATAGCATTTGTCAAAAGAAAAGATATAAGGGCAATTGATGTTAAAAACAATTTTATTACAGTAGAAGGACTCAGACGAAACGATTTAGTAGTGACACGCGGAGTTGGAGAAATTATGAATGGACAAAAAGTAAAGATAAAAAACGGAGATGAAATTTAGATATTTTTTAAAATGAATATTACAGATTTCTTTATAAAAAATAAAATACTTTTAATAGTTTTAACCCTGATTTTATGCATCGGCGGTTTTTTTTCTTACAGCAATATAAAAAGAAATGAAGACCCCGGATTTAAAATAAGAACCGCAACAATCACTACACAATGTCCTAATATGAATGCAGATGAAGTGGATAGATATGTAAGCCAAACCATTGAAGATGTAATTTTAGAAATGGATGAGGTTGAACATATTAAAGTGCAATCTTATAATGGGCTTTCTATGATTTTTGTAGAAATTTACGAAACCTTTGATGACATTCAGCCTATTTGGGATAAATTAAGACGTAAAGTGGATAAAATAAAAAACAGACTGCCAAACAATTTACAACCATTTGTAAATGATGAATTTGCAGATGTCTACGGCACAATATTTTCAATATCTGGGGACGATTATTCATATAAAGAACTAAAAGATATGGCTGATGATATTAAAGATGAGCTTTTAACTCTTGACAATATTGGTAAAGCAGAATTAATGGGAAACCAAAAAGAGGTAGTTTATTTAAATTTCAGCCCAAATAATACTTTAGTAAATAAAATTGACCACACACTATTAAAAAATTATCTGCAAAAAACAAACATTCTAGGACAAGGCGGATATATAAGAATAAACAATGATGCAAAAGGAGAAAACATATTAATAGAAGGCACAAGCAGCTTCAGCAACGTCGATGATATTAAAAACATACCAATAAACATTATGGGAAAAAGCATTAAATTATCGGATATCTATGAAGTTAAAAAAGGATATATAGACCCGCCAAGTGCCATTACAAGAAGTAATGGTAAAAATGCAATACTTTTTGTTCTGTCAATGAAAGAGAATGGTAATATTTTAAAATGGACAGATGAAATAAAAGATGAAATAAAAAGATTAAAAGCAAATTATCCTATTGGAATAAACTTTGATATTTTAGCATTACAAGGAGAATATGTTAAAACACTTACTGATAAATTTACATCAAGCCTTATTCAAAGCATTGTAATAGTTATTGTGCTTGTGCTTTTAATTTTAGGAATTAAAACAGGTGTAATAATTGGCAGCATAATATTATGCATCATTTTATCTACACTTTTTATTATGGAAAAATTTGGCCTAGGGTTGGATAAAATATCTTTAAGCGCACTTATAATCTCGCTTGGAATTTTAGTAGATAATTCAATTGTTATAGCAGAAGGGTGCATAGAAAGCATCAAAACAAAGTCTTGCACAACATTTAATGAAATTCAAAAAATTGTAACTGATGTTGCAAAAAAATATCAAACACCGCTTTTTTGCGTCAGCATCATTACATCATTAGCGTTTTTACCCATTTATCTTGCAAAAAGTGCTGTGAGTGAATATTCATCAGCCCTATTTAAAGTGATGTTTATAACACTTTTATTCAGCTGGTTTTATTCCACAACACTTCTGCCTTATTTAATTTCAATATTTTTAAATAAAAATGAGGACAAAAAAGAAATAAATTTAACAAACAATTTATTAAAATTTTTCACACCAATTATAAAATTCAGCACAAATAATCCTAAAAAAACTGTATTTTTTGCAGGCATTGCATTATTTGCATCATTTTTACTGTTCTCCTTTGTGCCAAAGATATTTTTTCCAGATTCAGACAGAAGTATGTATGAAATAAGGGTGAATTTGTCTGAAAATGCCAATATTTTTCAAACCAAAGATGTAATCATTAAAATTGAAGATTTTATAAAAAAAGAACCCGAAACAAGAAATTTTTCAAGCTATATAGGCACTTCTGCCCCAAGATATGTTTTATCATCAAGCCCTGTGGCAGATAGGGAAAATTTTGGCATGATACTTGTAAACACTGATGATTACAGAAATGTAGATAAATGCATAAAAAAAGTAAAGACATTCATAAACAATAATTTTTCAGATATAAATTCAGTTGTAAGAAAAGTACCTTTAGGCCCGCCTTATGATGCGCCGGTTGAAATAAGGTTTTATGGCCTAAATGCAGATAAGATATTCAAAAATGTATATAAGTTTCAAGATGAACTTAAAAAAATAGAAGGCGTTTATTTGGTTAAAAATGATTGGGGATATAAAACACCGAGAATTAAAATTGATATAAATAACGCTGCTGCTGCAAGACTAGGGCTAACTTCTTATGATATTTTATCCTCAGTAAAATCAGCATATCAAGGGGAAGAACTTTCAAACTATTTTGAAGATACTACCAATATTCCAATAATTTATAAAATGGATGAAAATTTAAGAAAAACCACAGAAAATATAAACACCCTTGAAATATTGTCAAACGATAAAAAGGTAATACCGATGTCTGAAGTTGCAAACATTAGTTTAAAATTTGAATACCCAAAAATTTTCAGGCGTGATAACAGACCAAACATTACCCTGCAAGGCTGGATAGATGAAAACACAACGGCAAATGCAGTTATAGAAAAAATGAAGAAAACACTTGATAAAGAAAAGTGGGAATTTGGATATGGATATGAAATAGGAGGCAGCTATGAAAATTCCAAAAAAGGGAATAAATCAATTTCAGATGAAATCCCTGTGGCATTTAGCATTATATTATTAATTTTACTTGCATATTTTAATAGTATTAAAAAACCTTTGATGATTGCACTATGCGCCATAATGGCGTTAATTGGAGCAAATTTAGGACTGTTTATAACACATTCATATTTTGGTTTTATGACATTTTTAGGATATATTTGCCTTGTTGGGATTGCAACAAATAATTGCGTCATATTGCTTGATTCTATTGAAGGAGAGGATATTGAACAAATTAAAAATGCTGCAATTTCAAGGGTTGTACCCGTTTTTTTAACAGCAGTGACTACAATAGGCGGTATGCTGCCACTTTGGATAGGGCGTGATCCAATGTTTTCAACGCTTGCAATAGCAATAATTTTTGGACTTATATCGTCAGTTATAATTACCCTTGTTGTGCTTCCTGCAATGTATATTATAATTTTCGGGATTTCAAAACCTGCACAAGAGAAATGATATCTTCATTTTCTATGCCAGAATTTAGTGAAATTCTAAGGCGGGCAGTGTTTTTTGCAACGGTTGGATATCTGATTGGCAAAATATAAAAACCGTTTTGAATTAGATAATTTGAAAATTCAACAGCGCGGGAATTTTCCCCTAAAACCAGAGGTGCAATATAACTTTCGCCTAAAATTTCATAATTTTTCAATTCATCACGTAATAAATTATTTAAGGAAAATAATTTATTTTGAAGCCTGTTATCCTTTAAAATCACGTTTTTCAAGGCAAAATAAGAAAATGCAACACTAATTTCAGGAAGAGTGGTTGAAAATATAAATGAACGCGCAAAATTCACAAGATAATCAATCAAAATTTCACTTCCAACAACAAAAGCTCCGTAAGAACCTATTGCCTTTCCAAATGTTGCAAGAATTAAATCCACTTTATTAAGCGCATTTTGTTCTTTTGCAATACCAATGCCATTTCCATATACCCCAAAACTATGCGCCTCATCAATAATTAAAAGTGTATTGAATTCTTCCTTTAATTCAGCCAATTTATTGATATCAGCTATATCGCCATCCATACTAAAAAGGCTTTCTGATGAAATTATTGCTTTTTTATAATTTTTTCTGTATTTAGTTAATTTATTTTGCAAATCATCATAATCAAGATGTTTGTATGGAATAATTTTTGCCTTTGATAATCTTATACCATCAATTATACTTGCATGGTTTAATCTATCCACAAAAACCACATCATCTGCATCAACCAAAGAAGAATATACGCCAACATTTCCATGATAGCCGCTATTGAAAATGAGGGCTTTTTCTTTATTAAAGACTCTTGCTAAATATTCTTCTAATTCCAAATATATAGAATTTGTGCCGCAAAGAAGCCTTGCAGAAGGATTTGAAATTTTACCACCATTATCTAAATAATCTTTTAAGAATGCGTTTTTCAGGTTTTCATCAGATGAAATTCCAAGATAATCATTTGATGAAAAATTTAAAAGTCTTTTTTTGCAAGCATTTTTTTCATCTTTTAAGATTATATATTTACCATCTTGAACTATATCTTTGATATTTCTAAATGATGCACTGCTTTTTAACCCATAAAGAGCATCGTTATAAAAATCAAGCAAACTATTTTTCATCTTCAAACCAAACTTTATTCATGGCTGAAATTATATTATATTTTTTGCAATATTCAATTAAATCAGTCTTTATCTCTTTGATTAATACAAATACTGCAATTAAATTCGGCACTGCCATTGCAAGCAAAGTTGCATCTGTAAAATCAATAACACTTTGTATATTCATTGCAGAACCTATCACGATAAACATACAAAATAATATCTGATAAAATTTTGTTCTTTTAAAACCTTCGCCAAACATATAGCCCCAAGCTTTTTGACCATAATAAGACCAAGAAATTATTGTAGACACTGCAAATAAAATTATTATGATAGCCAAAACATAGGGAAGAAAACTTGCAACACTTGAAAAAGCTGCCGAAGTCAGTTCAACACCCGAAATTCCTTCGTTATATTCTAAATATTTACCAGTTATGATTATTACAAATGCAGTCATAGAACAAACAATAACGGTATCAAAAAAAGGCTCCATCAGAGATACAAAACCTTGAGACACAGGTTCTTTTGTTTTAACCGCAGCGTATGCAATAGGCGCAGAACCTGAACCTGCCTCGTTTGATTGAATTGAGCGTCTCATTCCCATTATGATACATCCTACAATACCGCCAGTAACTGCTTTTGGAAAAAAAGCCTCCTCAAAAATTATACCAAGTGCATGTGGCACTTGAGTAATATTTGCAAATATTATTATCAAACAAATAATGATATAAAGACCACACATAAATGGAACAACTTTTGATGTTACATTTGCTATGCTTTTAATTCCACCAACAATTACAAGACCAACAAGAATTGCAATAATCAAGCCAAATATCCAGCTATGGTTGTAAAATATACTTGCTTCGCCACCAGTTATATTTATAAACTGTTTGGCCGCTTGATTTGCTTGAAACATACAGCCGCCGCTTAATGCACCTGGAATACACATAAGTGCAAAAAATATTGCTAAAGGCTGCCCCAGCCATCTTAAACCCTTTCTTGTAAGCCCATGGGCTATATAAAACATTGGGCCGCCTGAAACTGAACCATCGGCATTAAATCTTCTGTATTTTAAAGAAAGTGTTACTTCGCAAAATTTTAATGCCATACCAAATATGGCACCAATACCCATCCAAAACATAGCACCAGGCCCGCCAATAGATATTGCTATCGCAACGCTTGCAATATTGCCAAGACCAACTGTACCTGAAAGCGCTGTAGCTAAAGCCCCGAATGATGATACTTCACCATCTTTTGAATTGTATGATTCGTTGAATTCTTTTTTCTTTTTGCAAAAAATTTGTTTTAAAGAATGCTTAAAACCCCAAATGCCTATCCACCTTAAATAAAAAGTTGCAATAATGCTTGATATTAAAAGAAACAAAATAACAAAAGGAACTTTTACCCCTGCAATGTTTGCAGGATAAAATACAATTTTTGAAAAAACATCTGAAAATGGAGCAAAATATTTATCAATCTCTTGGTCAATACTTGCAGCATAAGCACTAGCCGGTGCAAACAACACGGCTGTAAGTATCAGGGCTAATTTTTGAAAAATACCTCTTGTCATAAAATCTCTCACTCTAATTTTTACGTTTTTAAAACAAATAAATATTACTTATTCTTCAGATACTATCTATCCAGCGGAATTAATAAAACCTGCCCCACCTGAAGACCTTCTGCACTTGTAATATTATTTATTCTCTTTATTTCTTCAATTTTTTTTGCGTCATATTTCCCGTAAAATCTATATGTGATTTTATTAAGGGTATCGCCACTTTTTATTGTATATTTTTCCTGGTGTATATCTTCATCAATATCTTTTGTATCAGATATTACTTCTAAATTTGCCTTAGTTTTAGGAAGTTGTGGCTCTATATTGTTTTTATTTGATGGAATAGAAGATATCCACACTATAAACCCCACCAATACCAAAAAAATTGCACCGCCAATAAGCCCTAAGCCCAAAAATACGTTCTTTGGGTTAGCTTGTGTTTTTCCGGATGCAGAATTGCTTCCTTGTGAAACAGATTTTTTAAGGGTATTTTTTCCAAGACTTCTGTACAATACATCCAATTCTGGAGTTTTATTCACCCTGATAAATTGATTAGAAACAGAAGAACGTTTACCTTGAAATTTTACATTTTCAAGCATAGACATTCTTTCTTTTGTAAGATTTGATCTGTGCAGGGTGGAACTTTTCATAGAATAATCACCGTTTTAAAACTTATTCGCTACAATAGTAATAAAAACATGGTCAAAATTCAAGAAAATTTCGTTGGACGCATTAAGAAATATTACAGGACACCTCTATTTATTAAGTATATATTTTTTAGCACCGCTAAACATGGCATTTAAAAGCTTTTCATTAGCATCGGTATCAAAATCGCCTTCTTGTAAATATTCTACAAAAATATTTTTCCAAAGATTAAACAATTCCTCTTTTTCGATATTTAAAATTTCACCAATTTTTTGCAATTCGGCAAAATCTGCGGACAAAGGCCTTGCACCGCGCAAAATATCAACCATTTGAAGTCTTTTTCTTCTTTCGAATTTTTTTAAGAATTCAACAGTTGTAAGCTTATTTTTCTTAATATATTCTTTAATGGTATCAAGATTTTTATTGTATGGAACAGGATCTGATTGAATAACATATTCATCAAATTCTTCAGGTAAAATATCCATCACAACAGCTATACGTTCTAAAGTCGTTCCTCTTGTTGAGAAAGGTATAGCTTCATCAATCAAATTATACACATAAGAAAGAGTTACCCCTATCATTTGGGCAAAATCCTTCTTATGGATTTGATTTTTCTCCAAAAAGTCACTCACCTTTTTAGAGCTCTTTTGGTTTGCTTTTTGTTTGTTTTTTTTCTCCTGCATTGTATTTGTGCTCCTGATTTTTCGTGTTATTATGCATATAATGAATAACTGTTTTTAAACTTTTTTTGTATAGCTTACCCAAGCTAAATACAAGATTAATTTATATCACACCACAAATGCTAATAGAGAGAGGTCTTAGCCAATGGATGCACCACTAAAAGCAATTATCGGACTTGGTAATCCTGAAACCAAATATAATAATACCAGACATAATATCGGCTTTATGGTAGTCGATAAGATTTTACAATCTTACAATATCAAATTATCTGAAAAATTCAAAGCTTTTTTTGCAAAAAAAGATAATATTTTATTTCTTTTGCCCACCACATATATGAATCTATCCGGAGATGCCGTTATTGAGCTTGTAAACTTTTATAAACTAAAACCAAGTGATTTACTTGTAATTTATGATGATATTAGCCTTGAAATTGGTACTATAAGATTCAGAAAAGATGGTTCAGATGGAGGACACAACGGCATAAAATCAATCATAAAATGTCTTTCAAGTGATAAATTTAACAGATTAAAAGTAGGAATAGGCCCCAAAAACCCAAATATGGATTTAGCAGCATTTGTCTTGCAAAAATTTTCCAAAGAAGAGCTTGAAATAATTGATAAAGTTTCAGATATTGCAAAAGATGGAGCAATAGAATGGACAAAAACTGATTTTGAGAAAATACAATCAAAATACAACAAAAATTGGAATTTAAAATAAAAAAAGTATAATTATTATTAGCTTATGAAAAAAGTTTTTTTAAATACATTATTTATTTTTTTATTTTCATTATGGATGTTTCCCGTATCTGCTAATGAAATAGAACTTGATATGCCAACTTTTTCTGATATGAAAAACGCTGTACAAAAATCTACAAACAATGTGAAAGATAGCGCCATACAAAAAACAGATGATATCAAAAATAATTTAGAAGAAACTTTGGAAAATGCTAAAAATATTACTGAAAACCGAATGGAAGGTTGGAAATTAAAGGGCAAGGAAAAAATTCAGCAAGGAAAAGAAAAAATCAAAAAGGCTAAAGAAAATGCAAACGGAGCATTATTAAAAGCTGGCGGAAAACCAACAGATGAAAGTCTTTCAAAGCTTACCAAAAAAGAAAAACAAGATTTGTTGTTAAAATATCAAGACAAGGGATATTACGGTACCTTGCCAAATATCGAAAGAGAATTTGATTATATTAAGCAGATAAGTAAAAAAACAAATCTTAAAAATAAATATAAAGACACATTAATTGATGAAATGAATCTTAAAAAAACACCTTTGGATGATGAATTATTTTTGGATGTAATTTTAAAAAAAGAAAAAGATTCAAAATATACAAAAGATGTCCTTAGAATGATTCCTGTTTTTGAAAGATTTAAAGACTGCATCAGTAATTTTTGTGATATACAAAAATTCAATGCAAACGTAAATTTAGTAGATTTGTATGCAAGACGTCTTGAAAAAGATTATGGCAATACAAACGATGCAATGAGCGAAAGTTTTTATTTAATCAGAAATGTTGCATATCTTGCAAAATTACAGGGAAATTTAAAATATGAAGCTAATTTCTATTCTAAATATATGCCCTTAACAGGCACAATATACTCAAAAGAAGAAATTGCAAAAAAGGATTTAGAACTTTTAGATGAATTAAATAAAACCATATTTACATTACAACAATTAAAATAATATTCTAAAAGGCTATATAACAGGTTAATTAAAAATATTCTGTTTTCAAAGGATAAATTATATGTACGTTATCTTTTTAAAAAGGGGATATTTTAATGATTGCCGCAAAGCATATAAAAAATATTTTTATTTTTGCACTTTTAATTCTACTTTCACCAGTAAATGCAGAAATTGTAATAGAAAAACTGGAAGACCCGCCATATTTAAACCCCGATGGTACAACATATACAGTTGAGGATAATATGGAAAATTCTAAAGACATCAGCATGGCAGATGATACAAGCATTAGCATTGGCCAATTAAGCAAATTGGAACGCAAAATATTTGGCAGAAATTTTGCCGGGGATGCAAGACTAAATAGACTATCAAGGCTGGAGCAAAGGGTTTTTGGAGCAGTGCAAAGAGGGGAATCAAGCACACGCTTAAAAAAATTAAACACAGCAACAAAAAGTTTTGCAAATAATTACAGCACAGTTTATGACAATTACAATAGAAGATATTACCCAGGATATAATAATCAATACAACAATCCATACAATATCTACAGCCCATATAGACCATACAGAAGAACGGGGTTAAGAGAATTTTTCAAAGTATTTACAGGAGGCGCGCTCACAGGCTTCACTCCGCCAGCTACAAGTACTTTTGATGCAAATAATTTTAACAATCAATACAGCCCTTATTATAATCAGTATTCAGGATTCAACAATCAAGGACAATACTACACAACCACATCAAGGTCAAATTCAAATTTTATGGATTTATTTTCTAATGGCGCATCAGGCAGTGAAATGTATTATGATGACGGACAATATAGAAGGAATTTAAATTCAACCGGCGGCGGATGCGGAGTACAAATTATTTATTAGAAATTTTTAATATTAATATAAAAAAACACCCATTTTACAGGGTGTTTTTTTATATTGCTAAAGTTGTTTTATGCAAAGTTTGCAAGCACATTGTTTGTTTTAGCATAAATATCATTGTAATCTACATTATATTCATAATTTCCCGTTCTATTTAATGTTAAATCAGTATAATCACCGCTAAAGCCATAGCCGCCATTTTGATTATTTGTTGCAATGTTGTTTAAATATTTTTCTTGTGCAGCTCTGTCACTGTTTGAATTTTGAGCATTGTATTTATAGTTTTGATTTGCAATAGGAGCAGTTAATGCGCCAAAGCCTGAACTGTAGCCGCCATCTTTTGCAAAGTTTGAAAATTTTTGTGCATTGTATGTTATTGGGTTTGAAGAAGTTAAATTATAATCTGCTTTTGCATTCTTGAATACATTATTTGCATCATCAAACGCAGCTGTTTTTGAAGTAAGTTCAGCCTTTGCTTGTTGAGTTGCAGTTTTAGCATTTTCAAAAGCTTGATTTTGAGCTTCAATTTGTGCTTGTCCTGTTTGTGCTGTCTTTAATTCACCTTTTGCTGCATCCAATTGCTTTTGAATACCTGGTTTTACATCATCTGTAGCATCCGCCAATTGTTTTGTTAAATCGTTAACTTTAGCTTGTGCATCTGCCACCTTGCTTTGGGCTTCTGTAATATTTTTGTTCATATTATCTGTAAATTCAGCTTTTTTAGCATCATCCATGGTTTCGTATTTATTATATTCTTTTTGTGCGGCTCTTTGCACCCTTGTTGTTTTAATGTTTTGATACCCGTCAGATGCACTTTTTCCCAAGCCTCTTGCAACCTTTGCAAGGCCTGCACCCTCAGCATTATTAATATTTGCTTTAACATTTGTGTACATTTGTGTACCTTTGTAACCAGCGTTTGATGTATTAATTTTAAATGTACCTTCCTGAAATCCTCTGCCACCTGAAGCTGTATCTTTTGCATAGGCTTTTACAGTTTCGCCAAACCCTTTAACACCAGTGCTTTTACCTTTTGATGCAAGCTCTGCCATTGCAGAACCTTTTGTAGCTTTCATTGCTTTCAAGCCGCCTTTCATACCAAAAACAGACAAGGCTGTTTGAAGAGCAGAACCACCCATATCCTGAAATGCAGCTTTTGCTTCTGCATCTGTAGCATTTGGGTCATTGTATAATTGATAAGCCTTAACGGCGCTTTTTCCAATTCCATAAACACCTGTTGCAACCCCTACTGCACCAAGAGCAACGGCAGCAGGTGGAAATAGAACACATACTGTTGCAGTTGCAGCGGTTATAAGAAGTTTTTTCGGGTCTGTTAATATATCTTTTACGGTATTAAATGCTGATTTTAAAATCCCTTTGCCAAAAGCACAAATGGCACTGCCAACACTTAATTTACCATCATCACTGCCATCATCACATTTATCAGACAATACGCTACCTGCCTGCACAGGTTTAACGGCGTTTTGATTGCTTGTAAAAACACTTTCATCCGCACCAGAGGCTGAATTAACATTAGAAGCCTGCGTTGTAGTTGTGTTTTGCAACCTCCATTGGGCCGCATGGTCTACATTAATTGTGTTTGACATAAAATCTCTCCATAGGGTTTAAAATAGGTAAAATAATTAGGGTTTTATTTTTGTTTTTCTCTCTTTTTTAAAGGCTCCTGTTTTATCATCACAGAGCCCATTTTATAAGGTCTCTCTTTAATATGTAGTTTATTTATCTCTCGTATATATATAAAGTATATATACACTAAAAAATTGCTTTTTAAAGTTTAAATTTATTAAGTTTTGTAACACACACCTAAAACCTGGAGCAGTGACATAATAAAAAGCCCTTGACACTTGGGCCTTGGGCTATTATTTTTGAGAGAAAAATTATTGTTGTTATCTAATTTTTTTATAAACTGTGGATGTAGTTCATCATATCACGGTTAAGCTCAGCATCCAGTGTTATGTTAAATACTCCAACAGCACTTTTATCGCCTGCATTTTAGCTAAATGGATTAGAAATAGGACTGCCTGCTTCGCCTTGTGCCATTTTTAATATATCATCCGTTAAAGAAGTTTCGCCTAATTTGGGGCCTTGTCCGCCACGGCTCCCAGCAGCCTCTTCGGCAGTTATTCTTTTAAACTCAAAAGGTCTTACTTCAGGCTGCACACCTGTTGCAGGTTGTTGTGCAGGTTGATAATCAGGGTTTATTGTCATTTGTCCATCCGGCCCGTCAATATACATATCTGTAGTATTTTTAGGCCCGCTTGCAGGAGTACCAGAAGCATCGCTAACACCGGTTCCACCCGCAGGAAGTCCATCATCCGCTGCGCCGCCACCTGTTGCAGATTGTTGTGCAGGTTGATAATCAGGGTTTATTGTCATTTGTCCATCCGGTCCTTCAATATATAAATCAGTAGTGTTTTTAGTTCCGCCTACAGGAATTCCATCATCAGCAGCACCTGCACCAGTTGCAGGGATGCCATCATCGCCCAATGGCACACCATCATCAGGTTTAATTGCCGCATCAGGTGTATCTGTTGTGCCTTTATGACTTCCAGCAGTCAATTTGTGCCCTGCATTGCCAAAAGAATCGCCAAAATCCTGACCGTATGCTTTTACCTTTTCGCCAAAGGTAGGCTTTATTTTCTTTCCAGATGCATCTTTTAGCACCCTGCCTTTATTATCATAATATTGTCCTAAATGCGTAGAATCGCTTTTCTTTAAAGTTTTCATACCGCCCTTAAAGGCAAAAATGGAAGATAAGAATGTAAAACCGCCTCCGCCAATTTGTTCTGCGGCTTTTTTAGCTTCACCGTCTGTTTCAGCAGAAAAATATTTCATACCGCCGTCTATAAGCATTGCACCACCGGTCACAACACCGATTGCACCTGCTGCAACCACAGCCGGCGCACCAAGAACACTTATTGCAACAGCACCTGCTGCGGCACCTATGGCAGGAAGAAAATTGCCTTTCATAGCCTCTGTTATTGGAGACATAACTAATTTTGCAACCCCTTTAAATGCGGATTTGCAAAATTCGCCTGTGCCAAGTTTACCGTCATTATCACCATCAGTGCAAGCATATTCAAAATCTGTGGCAGAAGTTTTATCAGTTTTATCAGCATCATTTTCAATGCATCCAAGAAAAACTGAATCATCTGCGCCAATTGTATTTTTGGCCTCTTTTTCTTTTGCGCCATTAGTTTCATAAGCATAATTATATGCAGAACTTTGCACAGCATTGGTTGACATCTGGCTCTCTCCTTAAATTTTTCTCTCTTATGCATTAATAAAGTTTATTGTTTATTAAAAATTGCCATAAAAAGTATATACCGCTTAACATTACTTAATATATTTTCTGATATAATTATAATTACAACTGTCATGGATAATAGAATTCCAATTATAGCGCTGATTTCAAGTTTTTATATATTTGGTTTATCTGCCTTTTATACAGGTGGCCAAATAGTTTTTGCAAGCGCAATTTGCTTAATATTAGTGCTTTTAGCATTATTTGATAAACTAAAACCTGCATTATGTATAGTTTTGTGCCTATTTTTCTTTGCAGGCTTTTATAATGCAAGACATCAAAACCAAGAAAGTGATGATTTATCAACGTTTAAAAGAGCAAATAACATTAAAATACAGGGCAGAGTATACTCTATACCAAACATCAGCAGCAACAGAAAAACCTGCAAGTTTTTCCTTAGAGTATACACAGCAGCCATTAAAAATAAAAAATTTACACCAAAAAAGACAAAGGTTCTAGTTTCAATATATGATGAAGATGAAAGATATAAAGACATTAAAATTGGTGATATTATTGAGATTGAAGGCAATTTAAGAACACCTGGCGCTGCTAGAAATCCAAGTGAATTTGATTATCAAAAATATTTAAAAAATAAAGATGTTTTCAAGATAGTATACTCAAATTGCAACAATAAAAATGGTGCAGATAAATATTTTTCAGGAAATTTCAAGGTTTTGTCGCATCCTGATATTAAAAATGCGCAAAATAAGCCAAAAGAAGCCTGGTGGCTTCTTTTACAGACACTTGATTTAACGCGTGAAAAAATAATTTTAAATCATGGAAAATACATAAAAAGCCCAAATCTAGAGGTTTTAGGCGGAATAGTTTTTGGGGATGATGCTATTAATCCGCCTGATGAAATTAAAGAAGCATTTATAAATTCAGGCTTATTACACCTGCTTGCTGCATCCGGGCTGAATGTAGCGCTGATTTTTGGCATTTGGTGGTGGGTATCAGGATTTATAAACTTGCCACATAAAGTGCGACTGTGTTTTGGCGCAGTTATGATCTTGATATACACATTCACAACAGGGTTTCCGCCTTCTATATTAAGGGCAACAATTATGCTTATTTTAATTTTAATTGGAAAATTAATGTTTAGAACAGCTGATAACCTTGCACTCATTTTTTTTACAGGCTTTATAATGCTTCTATTCAACCCAAAATTATTAAATGATGTTGGTTTTCAGCTTTCATTTTTAGTAACAGGAGGGTTAATCACTTGCATAGAGCCAATTTGCACAAGATTTAAAAGACAAGATAAACTTTTTAAGAAAATGCTGCATAAAAAATTTACTGGCAAAAGCGTTTTAATAAAGATATTTTATATATTTTCACCAATTTCCTTGCTTAGCATGGGGCTTGTGCCTTTAGTGGCACAGCTTTGGGCAGCACCATTACAAATGTACTATTTTAATACATTTACACCATACAGTGTTTTTGCAAATATTGCTGTGGTGCCATTTATTGGCATCATAAGTTTTGCAGGTTTCCTGAGTTCAATAATAAACTACATAACAGGAAGAATAGAAATTTTAGCAGATTTTGCAGTCCAAATTTCAAGTTATATTTTAAACCCGCTAATTTCAATTTTACTTTACATTTCAGAATATTTTTCCAATTTGCCAGGTGCTATTGTCAAAATGCCTTCCCCTGGTGCCTTATGGATGATTATATATTATATTTTAATTTTAGTTTTAGCATATAATATAAAAAATGGTTTCAAAGCCGCAAATATGCGTAAAGCCTTAATTTTATTGTTTTTGGTGCTAATTATATCATCTTTAAAAATTTCAGGCACCACTTTTAATATTCATAAAAATTTTGAAATATTAGCATTTGACGTTGGAAATGCAGACAATTTTTTAATCACAACACCTGGCGGAAAATATTTGATGATTGATACTGGAAGACTACCCTACAAAGGCATTTCCACCGCAAGAAGAATAACGCTTGAATATCTTTACGATAAAAATATTAGAAGCATTGAAAAACTCATTGTAACACACTTTGATAGCGACCATTCCGGTGGAACTATTGATATACTTGAAAATATTAAGGTAAGAGAAACTATAATTCAAAATAATGTTTGTGATACGGAAAATTCTTGTAATATTTTAGATTACATAAAAAGGAATAAAATACAGGCAAAATCTGCACAAAACGGAGAAGTTATCTATAAAGAACAAACAAAAGACGGGGTTTTTGAGGTGATAACCTATGTACCTAAAATATCAAAGTTTAAAAATTCGACACACAAAGTAATTAAAGGCAGGGCAGATAAAATCAAGGCAGGACACGAAAACGAGGAATCAATTATTGTTTTAATTAAGGTACCAAAAGGAAATATGAAATATGATTATTCTATTTTTATGGCAGATGGGGGAATTCAGGCTTTCAATGCCATTAAAAATCAGCTGCCAAAAGGGATTGAGGGGAATGTAAAGGTATTAAAAGCAGGACACCATGGGGCAAAAAATGTGGTGAATAAAACAATGCTTGAATTTTTAAAACCTGAATACACAATAATATCAACAGGCTACAACACGTACGGACATCCAAACCCTGAAACAATAGAACTATTAAGAAATTCAGGCACCACAGTTTATTCTACAAAAGACTTTGGAGCAATAAAACTTGTATTTAGAAAAAATAAAGCCATAATTTCAACCTTTTCAAACAACAATTCATTCTTTAGCAGAAAGCTTGCAAATTAGGCTGTATTGGCAATATTTGCAGGCATCAGCAGATGGTGTTGGTTCAAAATTAAGATTTTTTACTTCAGTTACAAATTTTTTGATTTTCGTTTCGATTTCAAGATTATCATCATCAGTTAGATTTGCATTTGAAAAATTATACCCTTTTTCAACATATAAAAGCGCACAGTCAAAGACTTTTGCACCTGCATTTACTTTTTCATAAAGGTATTTATAGAACCTTAATTGATTGTGATAATTTTCATCAGGTTTGATTTTTTTTGGCGTCCCTGTTTTAAAATCATAGATATAAATTTTATCACCAGCCCGAATAACCCTATCCACAAAGCCTTTCAGGGTGTATCCGTCTTCTTTATGTTCAAGTTTTAGTTCGCTTGCAAGAATATTTTCAAGCGGGGTTTCAATAAATTTCAGATAATTTTGCCTAAAAACATCTTTCCCACGGGCTAAATAATCTGCACGGGTTTCATTATCTTTAAATTCATAAGATGTAATTTTTTCATCCAAATATTCTAAAAGCGCATCCAGACTTGGGTATTCGCCCTTTTCTTTGCCAATAGCAGCCATTTTCCTAACAGCAGCATGGATTAAAGAGCCATAGGAAAGGTTATCCACATCTTCAAAAAACACAGGCACGGCTAGAATATTAGAATAGTAATACTTTCGAGGACATGATAAATATTCATTCAGCGAAGATGCACTCACCACAATATCTTGCAGTCTTTCATTTAGCTCTGTATGCACAGAAAGGGAGTTTTGGTATAAAAGTGTAGTTTGAATTTCCTTCGTATAGGTTTCTAAATCCATATCATGGGTTGTTTTTTCAGCAAAATCAGGATTATCCAACACATCAGATGCCAAATATTCGCTCATAGCCTGAACATTCAACTCATCATCGCAATTTGCATAACTTAAATAAAGTCCAAATTTTGACCTTGTAACCCCCACAAACAAAAGCTTTAGAAGCTCTGCCTTTTTATTTTCAGCCTTATCTTCAGAAAATTTTGATTTTTCAACAGGAAGATCCAATTCGCCCGGGGGGCGGGACTTTTCCCATAATCGAGCCGTCATTTGAGGCATAAAAACATATTCAAATTCCCTTCCTTTTGAGCCATGATAGGTCAAAAGCTGCACTGCATCATTGGAATAGGGATTTTTTTCAATCTCCATTTTGATACCCTGTTTCAAATAAGTATCAAGATGATTTATAAAATCTGCTAAAGTAGCTGTTTTATGCAGTCCCACAAAGGAATTTGCTTCTTTTATCAGCCTTTTTATTGCGGCAAGATTTTCAAATTTTTCATCAGCAGAATTTGAAAAATATTCTAAAATCCCTGTTTCTAAAATTACGCTATAAATAAGCCCTATAAGGTTTTTAGAGGATTTTTGTTTTTTTAATTTAATAAAAGTTGCATAAAAATTTTGAATTTTTTTGGAATCTTTAAATTCGCTATCAAGATTTTCTTCAATATTTTGGAAAAAAGCCTTGTCATTCAAGCGATTCAGCCTTAATAATTTAAAATAATCACTCTCATCAATTAAAAAAGGTTCACTTGTAAGGAGACCAAAAAGCTTGTCAGCCCCAGTATAAGTGTTATTTAAGGCTTTTAGGTAAAAATAAGTTACAATAAAAGAAGGTATTTCAAAAACACTTTTTTGGCGATTAAGCTGATAGGGCAAGCCTTTTGCCTTTAAAATATCGCAAAAAGGCAGCAATAGGTCATTTCTTTTGCATAAAATTGCAACTTCTTTTGGCGAAACCCCTTTATTTATAAGTGTTTCAATGTTTGAAACAACGGTATTGCACTCCTGGAGGGTGTTTGCATAAAATGAAAAATGAATTTTTTCCTCTTTTTCAATTACAGACTGATTTTTAGCTGTTAGTTTTTTATCAATACCTCTTAGTTTAAATTCAGGGTCATGTGTTAATCTTGAGGGGTCAGATTTTATAATATCTTCTGCAAAATCAAGTATAGTCTGGCTGGAGCGGTTATTTTCATTCAGGCAGATAACTTTTGTTTTTGGATATTTTTTTAAAAAAGTTTTAAGGTTATCACAGCGCGCGCCCTGAAAAGAATAAATTATCTGGTCATCATCCCCTACAACAAAGATATTATCGGTGTTTGCGCCCTGTGCAATTTTAAAAATTAATTCGTTCTGACAAGAGTTTGTATCCTGGTATTCGTCTACAAGGATATAGCGAAACCCGCCTGTAGCCTCATATAGAAGCTCTTCATCGTAGTCAAAAACCTGCAAAACAAGGTTCAGCATGTCTGAAAAATCAATCAGGTTGTGCTGTTTCAGGTTTTTCTCGTATAATTCATAGATTGCAAAAAATTCTTTTGCTTTGCCAAGCTTTTTTTCAAAAGTTTCATACTTATTTTGAAAACTGGCTACTAGCTTACCTTTCAGCTCCCGCTCTTTATATTCAATTTTTAATTCATCAAGGTGCGGCAGCCAATCAGAATTCGCGTTGAAAAATTCAAAATATTTTTCTTTAGAAATTCGCTCTCTTTTAATAAAATCTATCGCAGAAATTATCTGAAACACATAGTGGTAGCGGTTATTCCACTTGTCTTTAAGGTATTCTACGCCAAAAACGCTGTGATATTCGTCGATGCACTCTTTTACAATCGTTTGTTTTGTAATGTCATCAACCACTTGCACATTATCTAACAATTCAAATCTGCTTGGAAAGCGATCAATTATATCTTTGCAGAAACTGTGATAGGTTGAAACACACACTCCCATTGCATTTGACGTGCTCTGACCCATAGCTTTTACAAGCCTGCTCTTCATTTCGCCGCTTGCAGCATCAGAAAAAGTCAGACAAAGGATTTCAGACGCGCAAACCCCGCTTAAAATCATATTTTTAATACGTTCAATAAGGGTGAAAGTCTTGCCAGTACCGGGCCCAGCCAAAAGCATAACCGGCCCTTTAAGCGTTTTGATTGCTTCTTGCTGCCTTTGATTTGGAGTGATTTTTTTTAAAGCTGTTTCCATAAATTATATATTAATAGAATTCATCAAATCTTCATCAATGTCAAAATTTGAATAAACGTTTTGAACATCATCATGTTCTTCTAATTTTTCCATCAAAAGCAAAACTTTTTTTGCAATATCAGGATCAGTGATTTCAGATGAATTAGATGGAATCCTTGTAAGTTCAGCGGTTTTAGGCTTCAAACCAAGCTTTTCAAACCCTTCAACAGTTGCCTGAAAGGCTTCAACAGTGGTTGTCACTTTGATTTCATCTTCTTCTTCAAAAACATCTTTTGGTTCAAATTCAAGGCTCATCTCTAAAACCTCATCCAGAGTGATTTCTTTGGGTTTTTCTTTGCTTTTTTTATCCTCAGGTTCAATTATCTTATCAAAACTTAACATTCCGCAAGGTTCAAATATCCAACCCACGCATCCGTCTGCACCAAGGTTTCCGCCGAATTTTGTAAAATAGCTACGAATATCGCCTGCGGTTCTATTTTTATTATCTGTTGCAGCTTCAATAAATATTGCAACCCCGCCTGCACCATAGCCTTCATAGGTTAATTCTTCATAATTATCAGCACTTGCGCCGCCTGCGCCCTTTTCAATAGCTCTTTTAATAGTGTCATTTGGAAGACCGCCAGCTTTTGCCTTATCAATTGCTGTCCTGAGACGGAAATTACCCGCAGGATCCCCGCCGCCCATTTTTGCAGCAATGATTATTTCTCTTGAAAATTTTGCAAAATTTACACCGCGTGCAGCGTCGGCTTTTGCCTTTTTATGCTTGATATTAGCCCATTTTGAATGCCCTGACATATAATTTCCTCATCTTTTTTTTGCTATTTTTTTTAATTAAACCACAGCGAATCCTAATTATCAAGAAAAAGCTTTATTCTACCGCACAAAAGATTGTTTTTGTGCAATAATGTAGCAATATTAAAACAAGGAATTTTTATGGATAATAAAGAAAACAATAAACCGGAAAATATAGAAAATACAGAAGATTTTCAACCCACAAGGCTTGATTTTATAAGAGAATTAATTGCAGATTGCAGATATGACGATGCAATGGAAATGCTAAGCATTGCAACAGAAGATGAACCTGATAATGTGGATTACAATTATGAATTAGCCAGAATTTTTATGGAGATGGGTAATTATTCTTCTGCCATTTCTAATTTAGAATTAGTGTTAGAAAAAACCCAAAGTTCCTTATTATATTTTATGCTGGCTGAAGCTTATGAAGCCGATAATGAGATAGATAAGGCAATAGGCACATATTTAAAAGCCACAATGATGAATGAAAATTTTCCTTTTGCATATAAAAAACTTGGTATGCTTTTTATGGCAAGAGGGGACAAAGAAAGTGCAAAAGAATATTTTGAAGACTATATAAAACTGGATATAGCAGAAGATGAAAAGGAGAGCGTAAAAAAAATCTTAGAAAGGATAAAATGATGGATGTAGAAATTTACACACTGGATTATTGCCCATTTTGCAAAAGAGCGCTTGCCTTTTTAAATGAACACAATGTCAATTTTACTCAATATAAAATTGACGGGGATGAAGATGCCATGAGAAAAAAACTTGGTCAAAAATATTGTATAGAAGGAGATGTAACCGTTCCTCAGATTATTATTGACGGCAAAAGAATCGGCGGCTATACAGATTTAATTGCTGCATTTGAAAATGGCGATATTAAATTTTAAATACAGTATAAATAATATAAAATTTATTAAAGGCTAAAATATAAAAGTTTTAGCCTTTATATTTTTGGTAAAGTTTTGTAAATATTTGTTTATAAAGTATAAAGTATTTAGATGTGGTGCCGAATATTTTTATATAGCACTTGGACAAATTATAGGAATTTTACAAAACATGTTGAAAAAAAGTTTGAAACCTGAAACAAATAGCTTTATGTGCATTGAAATGATGCTTAAAGGAGCAAAAAAAAGACGAATGATGGCAATGTCTGCAATTAAAGCTTTGGAAGGTGTTTCAAGCAAAAAAAGCAACGTTGTAAGCTTTAGGTAAAATTCTTATCCCATTCGCATTTTGCAAATGTTTAATATAAAAAAATATTTGCAAAAAGCATCACACTAACGCACTTAAATTAACAACAAGCCGGCCTTATAATTAAAGTGCCGGCTTTAAATTTAAAGCCAAATTTTTAGTTTTTAAACAGCAGGCAATTTATAATACCAGCTTTGAAAACATTTGCTAAAGCATTAGAATTATTGTTCAACAATTTTTTTTGCAACATTTTTTTCAAAGAAAAATATTAATTTTTGTTTGAATGTTTTTGGTACATAATTTTCAGGCTCTGGTTCATTAATTATAACCAAAACTTCGTTTTCTGCGGCCATTTTTAAATTGTTTCTTGCAATAGATTCCACCCTTTGAAGCGAATTAAAATTGTCTAATTCTTCTTTTAATTTTTTATTTCTTTTTTCTGCCTTCAGTTTTAAATCATTTGATTTTATAATTTTTGCCTTATACACAACAATTTTAGATATATTTAAAAGCGCACTACGGCCTATTTGAAAAACACAAAGCAAAAGCACAATAGTCATAAAAGAATGGTAGAATTTAATTTTTGTATTTTTCTTCCTCTGTTCTTTATGCACCTTGTCTTTCAGGTTATCTTTGGCAATAGTATTAACATGATCCAGTGTCATAAAAAAATATTACACTAAATTTTTTTTATAATCCATGACATGTGAGAATTATTTACAAAAAAATTATATTAAAGCTTTAAAAATACCGACTGGCATGTTATTTTCATCATAAAAATTAAAATCAGGCCAGCTGGCATCATTTTTAATCCAGCCCAATTTAGAAAGAATAGAAAGAGTTAGCACAATACGGGCTTTATTGTTATCTTGCGCCATTTTTATGAGCAAAAATTCTTTTGTTTCATTATTATAAATGCTTAAAAAACCGCCAGCGCCTGTTTTGGAAATTAAATTGGGGTTTAATTTCATAATAAGCGTATCCTGCCTAAGTCCTGAATTATCCCTGCCACCTATAATATAGGGGTTTTCCATATATGAAGTTTTTAAAAATTCATATTTTGTATCATTATAAAGTTTAAAAAATGCTTTTTGAATATTTTCAAAAGGAAGCGCCCAAACAGGCAAAGTGCAACCATCAAAACCCGATGGCGGATTTTCATATTCTGATAATTCAATTACTTTTTTTAATATTATTTTTTGCAGAGGGTGGTTTATTGAAGTATAATCATCAAGTGAAAAGTTAAGTTGTTTTGATATTGCAAGCATCATAGCATGTTTTGCACTGCAATTATTATGAATTTTTTGCAGCTTTTCATTTTTAATAATGGCAAATGGGCTCAAAGGCTGAATCACGGGACATTTTAGATAACTTTCATCAAGATTTGCTTTTTTTAAGATAGATAAAACTAAATCTGTATGTATTTTTTCACCAGAGTGAGATGCTTGCATGATTGCAATTTCAGGGTTAGAAAAATTGTAAAAATCTTGAGTATTAAAATCTGCCATAATTGAAGCCTGGATAGGTTTTAGAAGGCTTCTTAAAAAGAATGGGTAATTATTTTCACAGCCAATTTTTAAACTATTAGCAGTTTTTGCATAATCTAAAATTTCACCCTTTGAATTAAAGAGTGAAACAATACCAAAAAATCTTTGATCGACAACGTCATCCCGCATTAAATCAACACATGGGACATAAACTGGCAGCTTTAAATTATTTTGATTAAATTTAGAAACTCCCTTTTCCTGCATTATTCTTGGATATTCAGGATTTTTCTCAATCTGTCTTTTAAAATTCTATTTTCTTGATCAAGCTTTTTCATTTGTCTTTGCATATTTGCATAGATTCTTTGCTGGTCTGAAGGATTTTCAGGCTTTATAAAAGACAAGCCCATACCCATAATAAACCTTTTTCTTGATTCTTCTTTAAATGCAAGTAAAACTTTTACATCTTTTTCTGTGATATACCCTAAAGAAATCATGCAATCTGCGATTTTAATATTTTCGCCTTTTTTCTGTCTTTCTTTCTGTTCTCTGATTGATTTTTCAAGCTGGGTTATATCAATTTTTCCTAATTTTCTTAAAACTTCACCAGTTCTGATTTTACCTGCCAAAAACTGTGCAACGGCATAGGTTTTATCAGATTCAGGAAGATTTACAAGTTCTAATTCAACACTGCGGACAAAGATTTTAGATGTTTCTGCCATTGTCCAATAGTTTGCAAGAGTCATTTCAAATAAATCATTTTCGCCAACACAGCCTGATAAAAATATATAGAAATTTTCAGGAAGCCCTAATTCCCTTTTTTCAAGCTCTTTTTTACCTTTAAAGGTAAGCTCTGGCACATAATGCTGCATTAAATTTTCAGGGTTTAATAAATCCAAAAATTCTGCAAGTTCTGCCGTTAATTTTTCTTTTGTTTTAAGATAAATTACCTGTTTTACCCACAACGGCAATACATAAATATTATTTAAAAATAATTCTGATACTCTCTGTTCGCTCAAAACTTAATACCTTTTATAAATCCATGCTACTTTAATATTAAACTATGTGTATTATAATAGAATTCACTTTTAAAATAAATACCTAAATTTTCAAAATACACCATTTAATTTAATTGATGGTACAATTATACTAATAACGAAAGGCTTTTTCAAGCATGGAAAATGCACAAAAAATCGAGCAGATAAATATTAAGAAAAAACTGGCTGCATTTATTTCTATTGTTTCAAACACAGCATTAATTATTTTAAAACTGGCTGCTGGTATAGTTTCAGGAAGTATATCAATAATATCTGAAGCGCTGCATTCTTTTGTAGATTTAGCAGCATCATTTATTGCATTTTTCTCGGTTGCAAAATCATCGGAACCTGAGGATGAAGACCACCCGTTTGGCCATGGAAAATATGAAGATTTGGCAGGATTTATTGAAGCTATTTTGATAATCTTAACAGCACTTTATATTTTATACATTGCAGCAGAAAAGTTAATAAAATTCGGGGATGAATACGTTTTTGAAACAAATCTTGGCATTATAATTATGATTGTATCTACGGTTTTAAATTTTGCTGTATCAAGATACCTTTTTTATGTTGCAAAAAAGACTGATTCTATCGCACTTCAAAGCGACGCTGAGCATTTAAGCATGGATGTTTATTCTTCTTTTGCAATACTTTTAGGTCTGATCACTGTAAAATATACAGGGATTTATGTTTTAGACCCTATATTTGCGATAATTGTTGCTGCAATAATTTTAAGAACAGGGCTTGGTTTAACAAAAAAAGCATCCAATAATCTTTTAGATGGAGCTTTGCCTGAAACTGATAAAACAGCTGTTAAAAATATTTTAGATTCTTTCAAAGAAAAGGGGCTGATGAATGTTAAGGCTGTAAAAACATCAAAATCCGGTTCTAAACGTATAATACAGCTAATTATATTTTTACCATGTAAAATGCCATTATTAGATGCACACATTCTTTGCGATAAAATTGAACACAAAATTATGGAATTATTTACGAATGTTTCTGTAATAATTCATGCAGAACCAAACTGCATAAGCACAAACAGAGATGAATGCACCCTGTGCAAAAAGCCTGATAATTTAAAATATACTAAATTCTAATTCCATTTGTCTTTTAAATTTGCTCTTCAATTCTGCCTTTCAGTTGGCCGCAGGCAGCATCTATATCGGCGCCGCGCTCCAGTCGGACAGTCACTTTTTTGCCGGAAGCTTCTAGAATATATTTAAATTTCATAATATCTTTTTTATCAGGTTTTTTGAAGCTATCCTTTGTGTTTACAGGATTATAGGGTATTAAATTTACGTTGCACTTTAAATCTTTCATAAAATGTGCAAGTTCAACAGCGCAATCTTTTGTATCATTTAATTTGCCAATTAAAATATATTCAATCGTCACTCTTTTGCCTGTTTTTTCTGTGTAAAATTTAAGTGCAGTCTTTAAATCGTTTATATTATAACGTTTTTCAACAGGCATAATCTGTGCGCGAAGTTCCGTGTTTGGCGCATGCAAAGATATTGCAAGGGTTGGCACAAGATTTTCATTTGCAATATCATAAATTTTTGGCACAATTCCGCAGGTAGAAACGGTTATCCGCCTTATTCCTATTGTAAGACAGGTGTTTATAAGCTCTATTGCTCTCATCATATTATTGTAATTATTAAAAGGCTCTCCTTGCCCCATAAATACAACATTTGTAACCTTTAAACCCGTGTCTCTTTGGATTGTTAAAATTTGTTCTAAAATCTCATAGGGTTCAAGGTTTCTTATTATCCCCCTTTGGCCTGTAGCACAAAATTTGCACCCCATAGCGCACCCAATCTGGGAACTAACACAGGCGGTTAAATTTGCGCGGTTATCAAAGCGCATCAAAACGCATTCTGCCGTGTTACCGTCATTATATTCAAGTAAATATTTTAATGTGCCATCTGTGCTTATTTGTTTAGTTTTTATCTTAACATCGGTTATAATTGCAATTTCTTTTAATTTTTCGCGAAGTTCTTTTTTAATATCAGACATTTCATCAAAAGATTTCGCGCTTTTTGTATAAAGCCAGCTGAAAACCTGTGATGCTCTGAATTTTTTTTCATCCATCGCATCCATTAAATCTTCAAGACCTTTTTTATCAAGCCCTGAAAGCCTTATTTTTTGACTATTGTCATTTTCATTTTGATTTTGCACTTTCATAATCAAAGATTTTAACATAAAATAATACGATAAGAGGGAGAATTTTAATGAAAAAAATAAATATAATAGGCGGGGGATTGGCAGGATCTGAAGCTGCATTATACCTTGCAAACAGTGGATATAGCGTAAATTTATATGAAATGCGCCCTAAAAAACAAACAGGAGCCCACAATAGCGCGGATTTTGCAGAGTTTGTATGTTCAAATAGCCTTGGCAGTATGGCTTTAACGTCTGCAAGCGGATTATTAAAAAAAGAGATTGAGATTTTAGGTTCAAATCTAATAAATTTTGCTAAAAATCATTCTGTTCCTGCGGGAAATTCCCTTGCAATAGACAGATATGGTTTCAGCAACGCTGTCACAGAGGCTATTAAAAAAAATCACAATATCAAAATCATAAATGAAGAAGTGGAAGTAATCCCAAATGACCCTGATAGTATTACCCTTATTGCAACAGGCCCTCTTACAAGTAGAGCCTTATGTGCGAATATAAAAGAAGAATTTGGGGAAGCACATTTTAATTTTTTTGATGCAATAGCGCCAATTGTAAAAAAAGAAAGTATAGATTTTGACACAGCCTTTTACGGCGCCAGATGGGGGAAAGGGGAACCCGATTTTATAAATTGCCCGATGGAAAAAGAAGATTATGAAAAATTTTATGATATTTTAATTAATTCAGAAAAGATTGAACTAAAAGATTTTGAAAAGGATTTATTTCAAAACAATCCAAAATTTTTTGAAGGCTGTATGCCAATTGAGGCTATGGCAAAAAGGGGCGCAGATACTTTGCGTTTTGGCCCGATGAAACCTGTAGGGCTTTTTGATGGTAGAAAATTTAAAAATGAAGAAGAAAAACAAAGGTGTAAAAAACAGCAGTTTTATGCGGTTGTGCAATTGCGCCAAGATAATAAAGAGGCCGATTTATATAATTTAGTAGGATTTCAGACAAATTTAAAATGGGGAGAACAAAAAAAGCTGGTTCAATCAATTCCAGGACTTCAAAATGCTGAAATTGTAAGATATGGCGTAATGCATGCAAACACTTTTATAAACAGTCCAAACATTTTAAATAAACACTTGCAGACAAAAACAAGGAAAAATTTATTTTTTGCAGGACAATTAACAGGGGTGGAAGGATACACAGAAAGCATTGCAACAGGATTGTTTGCTGCAATTAATATAAAAAGATATATTGAAGACAAACCTTTAATTCAACTTGAAGCTAAAAGTATGCTTGGCGCTTTGATTGATTATATAACATTTAGCGAACACAAACATTTTCAACCAGTTAATTCAAATTGGGGAATAGTTGAAGATATGGAAATGCCAAGGCATATAAGGAAAAATAAAGAAGAAAAAAATACATTATATTCAAATCGTGCAATTGAATATATTAATAATTTGAAAAATATGCTATAACATATAGGTTAATAAGTTAAAAAATAAAAACGGAGTACGATTTTTATGGAAATTTTTGTTAAAAATCCGCTAGACACAGAATTATCTGCGGATGTTATCATCACAGGCTTTTATGAAAATGACAAAGAATTAAGCGAAATTCAAAAAGGTTTGGATGAAAAATTTAATGGCGTTATTTCAAAGAATATTCTTGGAATTGAGAATTTTAAAGGAAAATACCTTGAAACATTCAGTGTTCCTGTGGCAGGCAAGAAAATTTTAGCAGTAGGCCTTGGTAAAAAAGAAGAATTTAATAATGACAAGGTAAGGGAAATTGCTGCAAAAACGATTAAAACAACAGAAAAATTAAGCAAAAATAAAACTGTTGCATATAATATTCAAAACAATGGTTCTATGTGCTGCTGCAAAATTGCCTACAATATAGCCCTTGGAACTATTATGGGTGAATATGATTTTGATAAATATAAAAGTAAAAAAAATGAAGAAAAGATAACTACCGTAGAAATTTTACATGCTAAACCTGAAAAATTAACCCCTGTCGTTGAAAAAGCTAAAATCACAGGGGACGCTATGAATTTCACAAAAGATTTAATCTTTGAACCGGCTGAATATGCAACACCAACCAAAATTTCAGAGATTGCATCAAACCTTGCATCTGAAAATGGCCTCAAGATAAGGGTTTACAATAAAGATGAATTAAAAAATATGAATTTTAATGCATTTTTAGCCGTAGGCCAAGGCAGTGTACAAGAACCAAAGATGATACATTTAAAATATACCCCAGCAAATGGTGCAAAGAAAAAGATTGCAATTATAGGCAAAGGTATAACTTTTGATTCAGGAGGTTTAGATATTAAACCGCCAGCTTCAATGCTTACAATGAAAACCGATATGTCAGGATGTGCCTGCGTTTTAGGTGTTATGAAGGCAATTTCTAAATTAAAACCTGATGTTGAAGTGCACATGATATCAGCACTTTGTGAAAATATGCCATCAGGAAGCAGCTATAAAGTGGGCGATGTTTTAATTGCAAAAAATGGGAAAACAATTGAGGTGGATAACACAGATGCAGAAGGACGCCTAACCCTTGCTGATGCATTAACATTTGCTGATGAATTAAATGTAGATGAAGTAATAGATGTTGCAACCCTTACAGGGGCTGTAATTGTAGCACTTGGAAATACCATTACAGGTATTATGGGAAATGATGAAGAATTTGTAAAAGAAATTATTGAAGATGGAAAAGAGGCTGGTGAAACTTTGTGGCAGCTTCCCGTTTTTGATGATATGCAGGAAAATTTAAAATCTGACATTGCAGATATGAGAAATACAGGTTCTAGATATGCAGGTTCTTCTGTTGCAGCTAGATTTTTATCCAATTTCACAAATGCCAAAAAATGGGTGCATTTAGATATTGCAGGAACAGCATTTATTGATAAACCATATAAAGAATTGTCAAAAGGCGCTACTGCTGCAATGGTAAGAACATTAATCAAACACATTACAAAATAATAATAAATTTTGATAAATAAAGGCGGCCTTGTTATTTTAGCAGGCCGCTTTTCATATATTTTTATATGCATTTTATATACATTTATCCAGACTTTTGTAAATTTTTGTAACAATATATTAATTTTCCTATTATTGTAAGCAAGAGCAAATTTGCAGGGGTTTTTTGTAAGTACGTTTAATAATAGCTTTAGGGCTTAAAAAGGGAATAAAATGAGTTCAAATTCCGCAAGTTTAGGTGTATCAACAATTATAAAACCATTGCAAAATGTACAGACAAATGCATCTGTACAAAAACCGAATGCGCCCAAAGCACCATCAGTAGAAAATAAAGCAGAACCCGCAAAAACCGATAAAGAGAATACAAACAAGGGTGATACATTTATTATTGCAGGAAAAGAAATAAAGAAAAAAGATGCAGTTAAATATGGTAGTGGAGCAGCTATAGGCCTTGGCACACTTATTGCAGCAAGCGCAGCATTTAAAAAGGGAAAAATAATAAACGGTGAAAATTCTAAATTTTTCTCAAATATTTCAGAAGGCCTAAAGGCAATATTTACAAAGGCAGGTAAGGAAAAATACCAAAAGGCTATAGAAAATATTGCAAATAATACATCAGATGCTGCATCTACTGCCAGCAAAAGTAAAAAACGTCTATTTAAAAGCAAACATAAAGGCGCACAAAATGCACCCCAGGCGCCTGTTCCAACAAAAGAAGATGTGGTTAAAGATTTAATTAGCGAATATAATAAGGGCGACAAGGAAGCGCAAAAGATTGTAAAAGACATTGTAGATAATGCTCAAAAGCGCACTTTAAGTGAAAATATAGATAAAATTTATGAAAAAATGG
Organism: Candidatus Gastranaerophilales bacterium; assembly: GCA_910587815.1. Classification (GTDB taxonomy): domain Bacteria; phylum Cyanobacteriota; class Vampirovibrionia; order Gastranaerophilales; family Gastranaerophilaceae; genus MGBC122484. The sequence goes on from CAJUNK010000004.1 coordinate 38,680, forward strand.
AGCCTGAAATTGCAACAATTTTAGGAGATGATTTTAAAAATGCTTTAATTAAATTACAAAAAGAAAGCGGTTCAATTTCTAGCACAGATGCAATTTTAAAACTTGGGCAAGAATTTTCAGCAGATGAATTAAAGAAAATTATGACATCAAAAGACGGCACCAAAAAACTTGTTGAATATGTAAAAACAGGACAAGTTTTATCAGATGCGGCAAATGCTTCAAAAAAGCTTTTGCAATCTATTATTAATGCATAGTATTTTTTAAATAAACTGGACTATGAAGGCTCTTTGGAAGGATTATTCACAACCACCTGCGGAAATGGTATTTCAATTCCAAGTTCATCAAATTTTTCCTTAATCAAAAGGTTAAACCTTCTTTTAACCTCCCACTGGGACTGTGGCGTGGTTTTTATCCTGCATTTAATTAAAATTGAAGAATCTAAAAAATCATCTAAACCCAATACTTCAATATCATCAAGTACATGGTTTTTATAGTATTCGTCATTTTTAAAATCTTCACCAAGAGCTTTTAAAACATCCATAACTCTTTTAATATCTTCTTTATAGGCAACGGTAACATTAAAAACGGCATAAGCAAAAATCCTTGTACGGTTTGAAATAATATCGATAAGACCATTTCGGATAAAATGCTGTGTACCATCAAAAGCTCTTAATAAAATCATTGTCAGCGTTATACGCTCAACAGTTCCTTCCTTGCCAGATATTACAACAACATCTCCCACGCGCACCTGGCCTGTTAAAAGAATATTTAAACCTGATATCACATCTTCCACAAACCTTTTTGCGCCAAAACCTATTGCAATACCAAAAACCCCTGCTGTTGCAAGAATTGGTTTCATATCAATACCGATATCTTGCAAAATATTTGTGCCAAAGAAAAGAAATACAACAGTATCTGCCACAGAAAGTAAAATCAGGCGTACAGTATTATATTGTTTTTGAACCTCTAAATCATCCAGTCTCAAAATTATTTTTTTAAATATTTTATTAATTAAAACGTTTGCAAGATTCAAAACAACAACAAACATAAGAAGCTCTGCCACTATTTTTAGCAAAAGAGGAATGTTGATTTTGCTCAAAATCAATAAAAGCACATTATTAAAAGCATTTTCCATTATAAAATCCCTATTTTCTTTTATAAGAAATTATATCACAGCACAAAATTAAATCTTGAGATTAAGATAAATTAAACCATAAGACTAATCTTTTCACACAAAAAAGCATATAAACTTTTAATGGATAGAGGAGTTTAGTAATAAATCTTATGGCAAACAAATTAGATGAAAAACATTATAGAAAAACCGCTGTATCATTTTTAAATTCAATGATATCAAACAAAAATGATATCACACTATATATAGGCGCATCAAAAGCCTACAAAGGTTTAAAAGAATATAGTAAAGCAATAAAATATTTAAACCGTGCAAAAAATATTGACAGTTTAAACTTTGAGGTTTATTACGAACTTGGAATTAATTATCTTTTAAACGCAGAACCTTATAAAGCCGTTCCTTGTTTTCAAACGGCAATAAAATTAAATCCAAAAAATTTAAATGCACAAGTTCAATTAGCCATAGCCCATGAATTATTAGATGAGCCTGAGATGGCGCTTATGATTTATGAAAAAATTTTAGAAGAAAAGCCGGAATTCATTCTTTGCTATAATCACAAGGCAGGACTTTATATGCAGCTTGGAGAATTTGAAGAGGCTGCAAGAGTTTTCAAGCAAATTTTAAAAATTAACCCAAATTATTTTAGGGCAAATCTTGGACTTGGAATTTGTTTTGACAAACTTGAGCGCAAACATTTTGCGGTTAGATATTATAAAAAATATATAGCAAAAAAGCCAAATTCTGATACAACAAAAGCACTTGTTGGAAGAATTGTAGAAATATATTCTAAAAAATCTAACGCACAAAAAAGGCTGCAAGTGGTTTCTTAATTTTAGGCTTGTTTATTTAATTCATTTTGAATATTGTGCATATTTTGATTTTGGTTAGATGCAGAGCTTTTATAGGAACCAAGAAAATTTTGGAATACCATTCTTTGTCCTGTATTTAAAGTATTAAGTGCACTTGGCATTGGGCGATTCGGAACACCTGAATTTGGATTTTCGTATGATGTTTTAAGTGCGCCATCCCCGCTAAAATATTTGTCTTTTGTCATCTTTTCGTTTAATTTTGGCAAGCCAAAACCAAGGAAACCAGCAACAGCAATTAATGCAAATGTTTCAAATTTGGCACTTATGCCCTTTGCAAATTTAGACACAGGATTTGTATCAGAATCTTTTAGGGCATTGGAAAGATTAGTAAATGCTTCATCACTAGCGTTTTTCTTCTTGATTTCGCTAATAATTTCGCTGCCTGGTTTTGTAAAATCAAAATCCTTACCAAGAAGCTTTTTGGCAGCTTTTGTTAATGCACCGTCTTCACGTTTTCCTTTGAATAGAGAGTTTGGCTTTGCCTTGTCAAATGTTAAGACCTTACCAACATCTCCATGGTTTTTATCTACATAATCTAAAAATCTTGTAATGGTTTCTTTGCTGTCAATATTTGCATAATTTGCAGTGATATCTTCAGCTGAAAATGCAGTTGTGCCCTTCTGTTGGAAATAACCCAGAGCCTTTTTAAATTTATTCGCATCTTCAGGGATATTGGTAAAGGTTAACGGAAGCCCGGATTTTTTAGCCATTAAACTGCAAGCACCAGCTTTGATGGCTTTCATTGCAAAACATATTGTAAATAAAGTTACAATATCACGTCTTAAAATTTCACTTCTTTCATCATTATCACGGGCTTTTAAAAATCTTGGAATCAGTGTGCAGGAATATACCATGGTTAAAAACGCACCCCTGGCACAGTTTACACCGCGACCTTCTGTGAATTTATTTATTTTTGATGATAAACTGCCATTTTTTTGCACGTTTCTGCCAAGGTTTGTCATACCTTCACTTAATACGTTTGAAACTTTCGGAGCTATGTTACTTATTCTCATTCACAGCTCCTTTTCTTTGTTGGTTTACTTGTGCATATATTGCATCTGTTTCAGGGTTTGTTGCATTTCTTGTATATAGTTTTGGAATTATACACATAAATAAGCTAGTTGCAACAACCATTGCAACATTTGTAATAAACCTTGTGGCAATACGATTATCTTTGAAGCTGTCAATAAATTTGGCTGCAATAATCTTTCCTGAAGCTTTTGCATCTTTCCTTTGTGCTGATACATATTGTTTTGTAAAATCATCAGAATAATTTTTCAAATCATCGACAATATCATCAATTTTCCATTCTTTGCTGCCAACTTTTGCTGTTAAGAAATTGCCCCATCCATTTGTTCTTGCCTTTTTATCTGCAACAAATTTAGAGCTTAATTTAGAAATTATTTCATCCTTTGAATCAACTTCTTTTCCAAAAACTTTTACTCTTTTATTAAACATACTTTGGAAAAAGTTTCTTTTTGGGGTATCAGGATGTTCAGAACGCATCATTAATTCAACATATTCATCAATATTAACAGGGGTGTCGCTAGTTTGATAATTATTAAAAATATCTTTAAATACATCTTTATAGAAAGCTTTTTTAATTGTATTGCAAGCTTCTTTGGCTTCATTGGCGCTCATATTTTTAAAGCCGTTTTTAAACTCATTTTGGCTCAAATTATCAATTGTGCCTTTCATAATATCACTAAATGCTGCGATATTATCCACAGGCACTCTGTTTGCAGTGCCAGAAAACCTTGATGCACCTGCTAAAACAAGGGCAGGAATTGTAAACATACTGGGGCCTGTTGTAAATTCACGTATTGCAACTTCAACCGCTGCTTTATAATTATTTTTTCCTGTTATATCTTTGTTTCTATCTAATGCAGCATAGGTTCTTGGGAAATTTGTGCCAAGCATATCTTGCACTGTAAAGGATGCTGCAACACCACCACGTGCTATTGCAGCCCAAAAATCAATCAAACTTGTGGTTGGGTCTAATCCTTTAAAAGAAGGTGTACTAATGTTTTGAGACAAGAAATTATTTCTTTGCACAGGAAACTTTGCCGCTTGGGCATTTTTATTTTTTTGGATGTTGTTGTTAGCAATTATATTGTCTGTGCTTCGTACCTTCATAAACTTCCCATAAAAGTCATTTAAAGATGGCATGAAAAATAGGCCACAGGGTATATAACACATCAAAAAAATAATAATTGCTAGTAATTAAGTGTAATTTAAACAAAAATTTACAGTTTCTTAACACTTTTTTATAAAAATAGTTCTACAGAATTAGTAGTTTTTTAAATACTACAAATAAACAATACTACCCAAAAGGAGAGGTTATTTTTAGGTTATCTTGTTTTAAATTAAATTACGAAAATTAAACATATACCGAACAGGAGAAATTAAAAAACAATGAAATTATCTTTATATACATTCACAAGCTTTTATTTACTTGGTCTTTGGGCTGTTTTTTCAATGCTTACATTTATAATCCTAAAGTAAGTACGCATTCTATGTCACCAGCTATCGCGGTTTTTAATTCTTCCAGGTTATTAAACCTTTTTTCTTCTCTTATTGGAGATTTAAAATAAATTTTAATGTTTTCCCCATAAATATCTTTATTGAAATCCAAAATATGCGCCTCTAAAACGGGTGTTTTACCATCAACCGTTGGTTTTATACCCCAATTTAAAACTGCTTTGTATTTTTTCCCTTCATATTCAACAAGAACAAAATAAACACCATAAGGGGGCTGCACTATATTATCAGGCATTTTTATATTTGCTGTTTTGTATCCCAAATTTCTTGCAAGCTGCATGCCTTTAATTACCATGCCTGATATATTAAAATCGTACCCTAAAAGATTGCTTGCTTCTTTTATATATCCTTTTTGAATAAATTTTTTAATATTTGTGCTTGAAATAAGAGTATTATCAAGCCTCATTTTTTCAATTTCAATATATTTATATCCAAGGCTTTCATTTGCATATAAAAATTCGCTGTTTCCCATTTTATTTTTGCCAAATGTATGGTTAAAACCTGTTACAATAAATTTTGGAGAAAAATATTTTATCAATACATCATTTAAATATTCTTTTGCGGTAAGATTTTTAAAATCTTCAAAATCAAGCACATAGGCATAATCTACATTTATTTTTGAAATTAATTCAAGCCTATCATTTAATGTTTGAATGTTTATATTTTTTTCTTTATCAAAATAACCGCCAGGACTTTTTTTAAATGTAATTACGGCAGATTTTAAATTATTTTCTTTTGCTAAATTTACACAGGTATTTATAATTTTTTTATGTGCAATATGCACCCCGTCAAAAAAACCAAGTGCCAATGATAAATCTTTATTTTCAGAAAGGGAATTTAAAATTTCCATAGTTATTTTATCACCGGTTTATTTGTTTGTTTTTTGGGTTTTTGATTTTTATTTTTGCCTTTATTTAGATTGTTTAAATCATTTTTTTGCTGCAATCTTCTAACGGAAAGCACATCAGGAATTGTTTGTATATTTAAAATTACTTTTTTTAAGGTTTCTATATCAGATAATTCAACCCCGATATCAATTATGCCAAATTTTTTACTCTTTAGATAGCTATTTGCATAAGCAATATTTGTATTTGTATCTGCAATTTTAATTAAAATATCTTTTAATACACCAACCCTGTCTTGGGATTCAATTCGAAGATGGGCAATATAGATGCCTTCTGATACATTATCTGCCCATTTTATATCCATCATACGCTCAGGAATAATATCAAAAAGACATTTGCAATCAAGCCTGTGCACAGTAACGCCTTTTGATTTTGTAACAACACCAACAATTGGTTCGCCCGGTATTGGAGAACAGCATTTTGCAAGGCTCCACAGCATACCTTCTAAACCCAAAATATCATTTTTCTTATTGCCTTTTTTATATTTGGGGCGGTCTTTTTCTTCGATATTTTCTATTGGTTTATGTTCTGGTTTTTTCAGTTTATTTAAAACTTTATGAATTGTAGTCTCACCATATCCAAGAGCAGCAAATAAATCATCTGCACTTTTATAATTCATTTCTTTTGCACAGCGGTCCATTTCGCCAGTTTTTAAATATTCATCAAATATGGCTTTTGTGAGATTAATTTCAAGGGCAGATTTTCCAATTTCAATATTATCTTCCCTTTTGTACTTTTTAAACCATAGTCTAATTTTTGATATAGCGCTTTTTGTCACAACAAAATTCAGCCAGTCAATTTTTGGCATAAACTGTTTTGAAGTTAAAATTTCAACAATATCACCGTTTTTTAATTTGGTATCCAAAGGAACAATTCTGCCATTTATAAGTGCACCAACTGTTCTATGGCCAACTTCTGTATGTATTCTGTATGCAAAATCAATAGGGGTAGAATTTGCAGGTAAATCCATAACATCGCCAGCAGGAGTAAAAGCAAAAACCTGATCTGCAAATAAATCCAGCTTAACGCTTTCTACAAATTCTTTTGCATCAGTAGAATCTTTATCAATTTCAACAAGTTTTCTCATCCAGTTAAATTGAATGTCATTTTTATCCTGTGCCTTAACAGAGCCTGATTCTTTATATCGCCAGTGTGCAGCAACACCATATTCTGCAACATCATGCATTTCTTTTGTTCTAATTTGGATTTCAAACGGTTTATTTTTTGAACCTATTACAGATGTGTGCAAAGAACGGTACAGATTACCCTTTGGCATAGCAATATAATCTTTAAAGCGCCCAGGGATGGGTTTAAATTGAGAGTGAATAATTCCTAAAACGTTGTAGCAGGTTCTTATATCATCTACAATAACCCTAATTGCTGTAATATCATACAAATCATCAAAAGAAACGTTTAGACGGCACATTTTATTATAAATACTGTAGTAATGTTTTGCCCTGCCATAAATTGTAGCATGAATTCCTGCATCCTTCAGGCTCATTGATATGGTTTCAATTAAAGATGATACAACCTTATCTCTGTCATGTTTTGTTTGGGCGACAAGTTTGGCAATTTCATAATATTTTTCAGGATTTATATAACGAAGCGATAAATCTTCAAGTTCTGCTTTTATTTTTCCGATACCAAGACGATTTGCTAAAGGAGCGAAAATATCAAGAGTTTCCTGCGCAATTCTTTTTTGTTTATTTGCTGCCATATAATTTAAAGTGCGCATATTATGAAGCCTGTCTGCAAGTTTTAAAAATATTATTCTTACATCTTCTGCCATAGCAATAAACATACGGCGGAAATTTTCAGCTTGTCTTTCTTCTTTTGATTTAAATTGATATTTTCCAAGTTTTGTTACGCCATTTACAAGTTTTAAAACATCAGAACCAAACTGAGATTCAATTTCCTTGGGCTCTGTATCAGTATCTTCCAAAATATCATGTAAAAGTGCAGCAATAATAGTATTTGTATCAAGTCTTAATTCTGCTAAAATTTTTGCAACTTCAATAGGGTGGATTATATAGGGCTCTTCTGAAATCCTATATTGCCCATCATGCAGACGGGAAGCAAAAAGATAGGCATGTTCTATTTTTTCAACATCCTCAGTTTCCCTATTTTGGGAAATTATCATTTCTTTCAATTCATTAAACAGCATTAGATACGACATAGCATGATTTTACATCTTTTGACAGATATTTCAATCTGTTTTTTATATTAAAATGTAAAAATGCAAGAAAAAAGACTAAATGAACTGAAAAATTCTATAAATAAAACCCCCGAAGGGTACAAATTAAAAGTAAAAGTTTGTGCAAATTCAAAAAAGAATAGTATAGAATTTTTGGAGGATGCACAAGATAATAACTTTATTAAAATAAAAATTAACAAGCCAGCAGTGGATGGAAAAGCTAATAAGGCTATTATAGAATATCTTTCTGATATTTTTGACATTCCAAAAAGCAACATTAATATATTAAGTGGTGAAAAATCCTCCCAAAAGAGTTTGTTAATTAAACCAAAAAGAAATATAATTCAGTAAAATTAGTAGCATTTGTAAAAAAATAATACAAAAATGTAACAAAAGTTAAATTAACTATCAATATTTTGAAACTTTTGTACTTACTTAGAATATAGAAGTGTGGAAATTAGATTTATTCTAGAAGGCTAGCAACAAAGTGAACTCTAAAGAAGAAAATAAATCTGTTAATAATAAAGGGTCAAACAAGGGAAGCAGAACGGAAGTTAAAATTAACTCTGTATTTTCAAATCCGATAAATACAAAATCTGCCATACCTTCACCAAGAACTAGTGCAAACAGATTATATAGCGGATATTCTAATCAAAATTTTTCAAAACAATTAAATATTAATTATCAAGAAATTTTAAAACTTATAAATGATGCCTTTGCAAATAAAAATGAACTTGGGCAATTGTTTTATTCTATTCACAATGTTTTATCAACAAGAATGCAGATTAATTGTTCGGCTTTAGGGCTAATTAATAAGCAATCAAAATGTGTAAATATAAAACTTATTGATAAAGCAGGGTCTACTTATTCCAGCAAAATAATGCTGACAGACACTGAAAACCCCATCACAAAATGCATACAAACAAGAAAAATGCAAAGAGCACAAGATGTGAACTTTTTAAGCTCTTCATATCTAAACAGCTCTTCAATGTTAATTTTTCCACTTGTGGCTTTTGATGAATGTTTGGGTATTTTTGCACTTGGAGATTCTAGGGCTGATATGTATACAGATTTATATCAGTTTATAGGAAATTCAATCGGTCTTTTTGCGCAAACCATAAATTTAATGGAACTAGTTGAGAAAAATTCCGACACGGATACTTTAACAGGCCTTGCAAATCATAAGCACTTACAAGAAGAGTTATCAAGACAAATTCATCTTGCAGAACAATCAAATTCACAATTATCAATTTGCATTTTTGATATTTCAAACATCTCTCAAATAAATAGAGAATTAGGACATGCAAAAGGTGATGAAATCATCAAAACTGTGGCGCATAAGATTAAACAAAATATTAGAAACACAGATTTTGCAGGAAGATACGGCGGGGATGAGATTGCTGTTGTAATGCCAAATACGCCTCTTGAAGAAGCAAAATATATGGCAGAATATTTATCCTACACCTTATCTTGCGTTATTGTAGATGCAGTAGGTCCTATCAAAGTAAGTGCTGGCATTGCAGCATATCCTTTGGCATCAAAAAATCAAGAAAAACTTTTAGTTCTTGCAGAACAAGCAATGTATATTTCAAAGAGCAAATCTTATGAAAATGGCAACTGCATTGTTGTAACAAGTGAAGATTATAATTTTTGGGATGATGAAGCACTAAAATGCTTTGCAGAAGTTTTAACCAAAAAGCATGCTGAAATTGGTGTGGATTTTGAAGAAGAATTAATAAGTAAATTCCATAATGAAAAAATTATTTCTAATAAACACTTGCTTGATGTTGTAACATCTCTTGCAAGCACAATTGATGCAAAAGACCCGTATACAAAAGGTCATTCAACCTTTGTTTCAAGATATTCTGAAGCCTTGGCAAGGGCAATAAGATTGCCAGAAGCCGAAGTGGAACGTATCAGACTTGGTGCACTTTTGCATGATATAGGAAAAATTGGCATCCCTGAAAATGTGCTTAAAAAACCAAGCATGTTAACTGATGAAGAATGGGAAATTATGAAGCAGCATCCTGCAATTGGCGCAGAAAAGGTGCTTGCGCCAAATGAATCTTTAAGGGATTTAATTCCTATGGTTAAATTCCACCATGAACATTACGATGGCACAGGTTATCCTTTTGGCCTTAAAGGCGAAGAAATTCCGCTTTCAGCAAGGATAGTATCTATTGCAGATGCTTATCATGCCCTTGTTTCAGATAGACCATACAGAAAAGGGCTTGGCGTTGAAAAAGCTTGTGAAATATTAAAACTGGGCGCCGGCGTGCAATGGGATAAAGAACTTGTAAGACAATTTATTGTAATCGCCCCATCATTATCTACAGAAGTTTAATGTTTTTATCCTTATCCTTAAAAGATAAGAATAACATGGTTTTTGAATTTCTTCTTCAAAAAGTATTTCAGCTTTTCCATTTAATGCATAATTATGCGCCCATTTTTTAATAAATGGTGCAAGTTTTTTTGAAGCCTCATGGCTGTCTTGGTAAAACCAGTATGTTTTATTTGGCAAAAGTTTTGTCATGACTTTTTCAACACCTTTATAGTCATTGCTTTCAAAAAACATTTTTATGCTTTCATTCTCAATATCAAAATACCTAAAATAATAGACATAATTTGCCAAGGTGCCTGCACTAAATACAAAAACATCATCAGCTGCAGCACTATTTTTTATAAATTCCATTTTTTCTCTTTGAACAGAATATGAATACATATCAGGTTTTGTTATTCTTTTTAAGTGATTAATAGAGTTTGTTCTAAGGCACCATATAAAAAGGAGAATAATAAAAATTGCAGCTGAAATTTTCCTTTTACCTTTAAAAGATAATACATCCAACGTTTTTACTGCAATTAAAAGTACAAACGGGGTTAAATAAAGATGCAGCCTATGTAAAATAGGGTATAGATGCAAAATTGAAGCTAAAATTGCAACAAGGAAAATGAGCAAAATAATTGCGTTAATCCTTTTTTTATCCTTAAAAATTAAAAACGTCCCGATAGAGGTTAAAATTAAAGCAGGAAATGGATTATAATTTGAACCAAATGTAAAATTAAAAAAATATACAAAAAATTGATATAAAAATTCAGGCGTAAATTTTATATACCCTAAACCCCATAATTGATACCAAAATGCCGTCATCATTATTTTACTTGGATATAAATACATAAAATAATAAGGAATGACACAAATAACAAATGGCAGCATAATATATAAAATTTGTTTTATAGAATTTTTCTTGTTTTTATAAATTAAATAAAGAAGAAATGCAGCCAGGATAAATACTATTGGCATAGAAAACAGGAACAATAAAAAGAAAGCTAACCCAAAAATTATACACTTTTTAGGTGATAATAATTTTAAATCCAAATTCGACAAATAAAGGACAACAAGCATGGCAAGCAACATTTCAAGAGAATATTGTTTAAATTCTTTTGTATAATATAAAAGCCAAAAATTCACTGCAAATAAATAGTTTGCAATTAAAATACTCCATTTCTTGTTTAATACTTTTTTTGATAAAAAATAAAAGGCGGGGATTGAAAGAATACTTGCTAAGAATGGAATAAATCTAAAGACAAGTTCATTTATTCCAAAAAGCTTAGTCATTAGTTTTGATAATATTAAAAAACCATAAGGTGCACATTAGATGTAATTAAGTGGCTTTAGAAGATCAAGAAAACCTCTATCTAAAATATTTAGTGCAAGGGCAGATTCATCACCCCAAAAAGACACATTAAAAAGATAAACTTTTAGCCTAAGGAATATTCCTAAAGATAAAGTTGATATTAAAAGTAAAATATATGGTGGGTTTAATTTTTTTTCGTTCACATTGTTTCCTAATAAATTTAAATATTACATCATAAATTTTACATAATAATCAAAACCATTTTTAAATTCGTATAAAATTTTTACATTATTATTTTTAATCCATCTTTCAAAAGCGTTAATGAAAGGCAGATTGTCATTTTTTCCAAAACAATCAAAATAATAAAAATAATATTTTTTATTATTTTGAAGATTGTTTAGAATTTTATCATATTCTTCATAATCCACATTTTGAACAGCCCCTATATTTATAACTTCATTTTGAAGTTTAAAATATTTTAAATAATAAAGCATATCTTGAATTGTTGGCCTATTTGAAATTATGACATCACTTGGCGTTAAATCTTTTTTAATTATTTCCATTATTTGTCTTGACATGCCCTTATTAAAAGTTTCAGGATTTTGCAATCTTAAAAGGTGGCTAATACAATTGGTTCTAAAACAAAATAAAAAAACAATAGTCAAAATAGTTGCAGTAGCACATTTTTTCCAATCATAGACATTGTTAAAGTTTGATAGTTTTTCTAATGGCCTAACTGCAAATAAAATGATAAATGGCACTAAATAAAGGCAAAGTCTGTCGTATAAAGGATACATGCGGAACAATGATGCAACAAATGCCATTATTATGATAAACAAAATCAATACGCCGATTTTTTTTCTATCTTTAAATATTAAAACTGCACCCATAAAACACAAAAGCATGGTTAAAAATTGGGAAGAATTTGGAGTAAACACAAAATAGAAGAAATTTCTTATTAAAGCCATAAGAGATGTTGAATTTAAAGATAAATATCCATTTTGCCAAATGCCGTAAGCTTCATTTATCATTGTTATTTTGCTTGGATGCAAATAAATAAAATAATATGGTAGTATACACAAAACAAATGGCAAGCTGATAAAGAATATTTGGTTTATGGATTCTTTTTTATTTTTATAGATTAGATACAATAAAAATGCAGCCAAAATAAATGGCGTGGGCATAGAAAACAAAAACATTACAAAAAAAGCAAAACCCAACATTAAACATTTTTTAATAGAAAAAGTTTTGATATTTATTTTTGTAAGACACAATACCATAAATATTGTAATCAGTACTTCAAGAGAGTATTGCTTGAATGTTTGACAATAAAATATCAGACTAAAATTCACCGCAAATAAATAGTTTGCAATTAAAATACTCCATTTTTTGTTTAATACTTTTTTTGATAAAAAATAAAAGGCGGGGATTGAAAGAATGCTTGCTAAAAATGGAATAAATCTAAAGACAAGTTCATTTATTCCAAACAACATGTAAAATATTTTTGAAAATACAGCAAAAAGAAAGGGGGCACATTGATTAAAATCAAAAGGTTTTAAAAGATTAAAAAAGCTTCTATTTATAATATTTAATGCCAGGGCAGATTCATCACTCCAAAACGAAATATTGAAAAGATATATTTTAAGTCTGAGAAATACACCAAGAACAAAAATGACAATAATAGAAAATTTGAAAACTTTCTCTTTCACTGTCTTTATTCATCCGATAAATGATAATATTCTAATTTTGAATCAATATTTAGTTTTCTAGCACCTTTTTTAAATATTTTTGATTTAAAAATATTTAACCTCGCAAAGAAATAATCAATACTTACCTTTAACACCCCAAAACCATATTTTGTAGAGCGTTTAAAATTAATAGAGCTTGCTTCAGGAAAATATTTAGTAGGGCATGAAATTTCGCCAATATTATAGCCATAATAATAAATTAGAGCCAACATTTCATTATCAAATATAAAATCGTTATCACATTCAGCTAAAGGCAGATTTTCTAAAATTTCCCTGCTGAATGCACGAAAACCTGTATGATATTCTGATAATTTTTGACCCATAAATAAATTCTGAAAACATGTTAAAAACTTATTTGCAAAATATTTATAAAGAGGCATGCCGCCTTTTAGAGCACTATTTGTTAACATCCTTGATGCAATAACTGCATCGTATTCACCAAATGCAATCATAGATGCCATTGCAGGAATTAATTTTGGTGTATATTGATAATCAGGATGCAGCATAATAACAATATCAGCATTTTCTTTTAATGCTGCAATATAGCAGGATTTTTGGTTTCCGCCATACCCTTTATTTTCATTATGCACAATTGTTGTTATATTTAGTTTTTTTGAAACCTCTTTTGTATTATCAAATGAATTATCATCTACAAGAATAACTTTATCTACAAAATCCTTGTAAATTTCATTATATGTAATCTCAAGTGTTTTTTCTGCATTATATGCAGGCATTATTACTACAATTTTCTTACCATTTATCATAAAAAAATAATACATCATTGTACACTTTTTTGGCAAAAAGTTTAAAAAGCTTTGCAAATATGTAAATAAAAATATATAATGTTTTCTATGGAAGAAAATACTGAAAATGCCATATATTACATAAGAAAATCTTTTGAATTAAAGAATTTAAAGCTTTACAAAGAAGCTATTGAAATGCTTTACAAGGCATTATCGTGTGATGATATTGGCACAAGGAATATTGAAATAATTGCTCAAATAGGCGATCTTTATATGCTTTTAAAAAACTATGAAAGAGCAATTGAACAATATGAAAAAGTTTTAGATAAAGATAATTCACACATCCACAGCATGCATCAATTATGTGAAATTTATTTTATTTTGCAAAATTATTCAAAAGCCCTTGAAATTGCACAGGATTTATGCAAAAAATCCCAAAGTACAGAAAATTATGCAAATTATTTCAGAGTCTTATTTAAACTAAACCTTTTTGATGAAATAAAAGAATTATACAGCAGCCTAAATGAAGAAAATCTTCAAAATGAAGAAATTATGTATATAGTATCAAAAACCGACCCTGATAATAAATATGAACTTTTAGAAAAAATAATTTCAATAAACCCTAATCAAATGGATGCCAAACTTGATTTAGGAATTTTATGCTATAACAAAAATAATTTTCAATATGCAAAAGAGCTTTTTGAATGCATCGTGCAAACCGAAAACAATCCAAAAGCTTATTATTATCTTGGCTTGATATACAATAAAGAAAATGAACACACAAAAGCTATTGACAGTTTTTTAAAGGCCATAAAATATGATAAAACAAAGGTCAATGATTATTATTTTGAACTTGCAAAAGCATATTGTGATATAAATTGGTTAAATGAAGCACAAATTGCGCTTTTAAGGTCTTTAAGCATATTATCGGCAGCCACACCTTATGCAGACAATATCGATGAACATTATTTTCTTTTAGCTTGGGTGTATTCTAAAAAAAATGATATCAAAAATGCTCTTTTAAATTTAAACCTTATAGAAGAAAATTCCCGTATTTATGACAAAGCACAGATTTTAGCAAATATACTTGAACATAAAAGAGGAAATATTATTGATGCCAAATTAAATCTTGAAAAACTTTATGAGACAAATAAAGATAATTCAATGCTTTATTCTGCCCTTGGAGAAATTTATAAAGAATTAAAACTATACAAAAAAAGTATTGAAATATATAAACAGGGGCTTGAAGTTTTTCCAGGTTCTTTCAATTTTTTATCTGAAATTATAGACATATTAATTGATGATAAAAATTATGAAGAAGCATTAAAATATGCTAATAATTTTATAGAAAATTACCCAAACTGTCCAAGCGCATACAATTCTCTTGCAAGAATATATTATAGAAAACAAGAATACAAACTTGCACTTGATGAACTTATAAAACTAACAAAACTGGATAAAAATGATGCAGAAGCGTTTTATTTTATCGGGCTCATTTTAAATGATTTGGCAGAACCTGATGAAGCAATAAAAAATTTAACCATTGCACTGAATTTAAACCCTACAAAGGCAAAATACTATGCGCAAATTTCTAGAGCATATAATTTGCTTGAAAATTATTCAGATGCAATGCTTTTTATAAAAGAAGCAATAGAGCTTGCCCCGCAAGAACTTCAATATAAAAAACAGGCTGCGATGATAGCAAATGAAACCGGAAATGCTGAAGATGCATGTTTTTATAAAAACTTAGCTCAAACTAGTGAAAATATTGCAATAATAAAAAGAAGAGGCTAATTTTTTCTTTTAAGTTTTTTAAATGTTTGTTTTGATTTAAAATTTGTTCATGATAGAATGGTTCTGTTGATGCGAATATAAGCAAAATGAAAACCGAATATGCGCTTGTAGCTCAGCTGGATAGAGTGTTTGGCTACGAACCAAAAGGTCGGGGGTTCGAATCCCTCCAAGCGCGGATAAAAATTAAAGCCCTCATGCGGGGCTTTTTTGCTTGCGCTTGTTGAGGGATGCAATCGCTTCGCTTTTGCCCTCTTGAAAAATGCTCAATGGTTCGCATTTTTCTGCGGCACAGTCTCCAAGCGCGGATAAAAATTAAAGCCCTCATGCGGGGCTTTTTTGCTTGCGCTTGTTTATATTGTGCAATTCTTTTAAATTTACACCTTCAAACTCTAAAAGTTGAATTTTGGTTTCAATTCCACCTGCATAACCAGTCAAATTACCGTTTGAACCTATAACCCTATGACATGGAATAATGATAGAAATAGGATTGCGCCCAATCGCTCCACCCACAGCCTGTGCCGACATTCTTGCCTTGCCATCCTCTTTTGCAATAATATCTGCAATTTCACCATAGGTGTATACACTTCCATAAGGAATTTTGCAAAGTATCTGCCAAATTCTTTGCCTAAAATCACTTCCAGCAGGAGCAAGGGATAATTCTGATATTCTAGGTCTATCGCCAGCAAAGTATCTATCTAGCCATTTTTTGGCCTTCTTAAAAATCAATAATTCATCTTTTTCTATAATATCCCCATTGATTGTGTTTTGAAAATACTTCTGACCCTCAATCCAAAGACCGACAAGGGCTTCTGCATCATTGCAGGCTAATGTAATATTTCCAATAGGAGTTTTATAATCTGTTTTATAATACATCTTTATAACCAAGCTGTAATTTATTTTAACATATTATATTCTTCATCAGATACTTCTTCTAACCATTCTGTGCTGCCGCCATCTGATGGCACTTCTATTGCAAGGTGCGAAAACCAGCTGTCAGATGTTGCACCATGCCAGTGCTTCACATCAGGTTTAATATTTACTACATCACCAGGTTTCAAAATTTGCACAGGTTTACCCCATTCCTGATAATACCCCACACCTGATACTGCAATTAAAATTTGTCCGCCCTTATGGTGAATATGCCAATTATTCCTGCATTTGGGTTCAAATGTTACATTTACAATGTGCACCTGTTCAGTTGATATAGGGTTTAAATAGCTTTGCCCCTTAAAGTATTTTGCATAGGCAATATTTGGTTCACCTTTTTTAAAAATTTCATCTGCCATAGAATATCCTCCTGCTAAAAACAACACCAAAGATAAAAATAATATTTTTTGTAACATACTTATTCCTTTTTATACTTTTATTGTTTGCGGTAAGGTTTTTAAAATATCGTCCAAAATTAAATCTTCTGTCAGATGATACCTCTGATAGAGTTCAGCCAAAGGCACCCTATCTGTAAATTCTTTTTTTGCACCAAAATTTAACACTTTCATATCCGAGTTTCCATAAAATCTTGAAATTTTTTCACCAAAACCACCATCTAAAACACCATCTTCAAGTGTAACCACAAGCTGATGGTTTTGCTTTAATTCTTCAAGCATATTTTTATCAATTCCAGATAAAAATTTTGGATTTATAAGTGTTGGAATAAAACCAAAATTATCCTTGATTTTGCTGCAAACTTTTTTTGCAAGATGATAGAAATTGCCTGCACCAATTATAGCTATATTACTTCCTTTGTTTTCAATTTTAAATTTATTTAAAATAGAATAATCTGTATCATCGTTTACATTAGAAGCAATTAAATCACCAAAAGGCACCCTTATTGCAATAGGATGTAATTTTTGATTTATGGAATATTCAAGCATTTTTAGATATTCTTCTTTACATGTAGGTGCCAAATACACCATATTAGGGATGTTTGAAATTAATGGAATATCAAAACAGCCAAGATGTGTTGCATCAGCACCTGAAATTGCACCCCAATAAATAAGAAGGGTAGCGGGTGAACTATTTAAACATAAATCCTGCGAAAGCTGGTCATAAGTTCTTTGAATAAAAGAACTTAATACACAAAGAACAGGTTTTGCACCACTTTTTGCAAGAGCTGAAGCATAAGCCACTGCATGTTCTTCTGCTATTGCAGTATCTATATATTGGTTTCCCATTTCTTTTCTAAAATCTTCACCAAACCCAATAGCACCAGGCGTTGCAGGGTTTATAGCAACAAGCATAGGGTTGTTTTTTGCAGTGTTTAATAAAAAATCCTTTGTGATAGAATCATAAGTTTCGATATTTTTCTGTTTATTAACTTTGTCATCAAGAGTGTGCGGCAAAATCCAGTGATATGCTTCCTTATTTTGTTCTGCAACATTAAGCCCAAAACCTTTTATTGTTTTTATATGCACAACAATTGGATGATTAATATCTTTCACATTTTTAAAGGCTTCTATTAATTTTTCAATATCATTGCCTTCATCCACATAAAGATAATCAAAGCCAAGGGTTTTAAAGAAATTGTTTTCAGCTTTTCCTTTTGTATCTCTTAATAATTTCAGATTTTGATATAATCCGCCCTGATTTTCAGCAATGGACATATCATTATCATTAACAATAATTATAATATTACTGTTTAAAATAGCCGCATTATTTAAACCTTCATAGGCTTCACCACCAGATAGCGAACCATCTCCAATTAATGCTATTACATTTTCTTTTCTTCCAGCTAAATCCCTTGCTTTTGCAACGCCTGTTGCAAGAGAAATTGAAGTAGATGTATGTCCCACCTTAAATAAATCATAAGGACCTTCTTCAGGAGCGGTATAACCTGTATATTTCAAATAATTTTCAGGGTCTAAAAATCCATCTTTTCTTTCAGTTAAAATTTTGTGCGGATAGCATTGATGCGAAACATCAAATATAATTTTATCTTGCGGACAATCAAAAACATAATGCATTGCAATTGTTGCTTCAACTATCCCAAGGTTTGGCCCAAGGTGTCCGCCAATTGTATTTACCTTTTTTATAATCAGTTCACGCATTTTATCTGCTAGTGTATTCATTTGCTCTATATTAAGGATTTTTAAATCTTTTGGAGAGTTAACTTTATCTAAAATCATAATTTTTCCTTATTTAACTTTACATTTTATATTCTAAATGCTGGAGCAGGCTCTAAGTCAATAGGTATATTTAATTTAGATATCTTATTTATGATATACTTTGAAAATGAATAAAATATTTTTAAATATTTCATTTTCAATACTTTCTGGGATTTTTATTCTTTTTTGTCTTTCGTTTACAGGCTTCATATTTGGTTTTAAAATAATGCCGCTATATTCAGTTATCAGCTTTTTTTCAACGCTTTTAATCTTCGGCATAAGCTTGCATATTCAAAAATTTCCACCCCTAAAAAATATTCTTTGCTCTTTCTTGTTATTTTGTTTAATTATTTCTCTGATAATATTTTCAGGACATTATATAGATCCTTCTTGGGATGGTAAAACATACCATCAAACAGCAGTTTTATTTTTAGAAAATGGTTGGAACCCTATTTATCAAAACATTTCAGATATTGCTGCACAAAATTATCCTTTTAAAATAAAAAATCTTATTTGGTGTGAAAATTATGTTAAATTTTCCGAGATAATTGCAGCAAATATTTTTGCTGTAACTCATAAAATTGAAACAGGAAAAGCCTTTACTCCAATTTCTTTGGTTGCTGCGTTTTGTTATGTATTTTATGTATTAACATTAAAACCTTTTAGTAAAATTACCCAAAAAATGAGATTTCTTTTTTCGTTTATCCTTATTTATAACCCAGTTTTACTTTCACAATTTTTGACATATTATATCGACGGTCTTTTATACTTATATATGTTAATTGCCACATTTAGTATAATTCATATAAATATATGCGCAAAAGAAAAAGAGAAAACCTTTATTCCGTCTTTATTTTTTATTATTAGTTCTGTTATTTTAATGAATATCAAACTGGGTGGAGTATTATATTTTATATGTATATTGCTTGGAATTTTTATAATATGCCAAATAAATAAGATAAAACCCATTGTTCAAATGCCTAAAAGTGCAAAAAAGACTTTTCTTTTATCTTCTTTAATTATTGTATTACTTACTCTTTTATCAGGTATAAATCCATATTTTACAAATATTTCAAAACAAAGACATCCTTTATATCCGCTTGTAGGCAAAAATAAAATAGACATAATGACACCAAATACTCCAAAGCGCATTATCCATAAATCAAAAATACAGAGATTTTTTATTTCAATATTTGCAAAAGCAGACTGCTCCTTTGGAGATGGTGCAATAACATATAAAATTCCATTTACATTTTATAAAAGTGAATTAAAATTATATAGATGGGAAGGCCTTCATATAGCAGGGTTTGGTCCACTTTTTAGCGGAATATTTGTTTTGGGGATTCTATTATTTTTCACTACTTTATTTAAAAACCGAAAAAATAATGAAATTTATGCAAAAGATGAATTTATTCTACTTTTTTTAATCTTGATTTTATCCATATTGTTAAATCCTGAAAACTGGTGGGCACGCTATATTCCGCAGCTTTGGGGAATTTTTGTTTTGTTTGCCATTTTTAGTTATTTAAATAAAATAAAAGAAAATATCATTATATCTTTTCTTTGTATAATGTTTATAAATTCACTGTTTATAAATTATGTACATTTTAAACGTGCAAATAAATTCACAAGAGCTGTCAAAACTGAATTTGAAGCTACAAAACAGATTAGCAATTTTCACATTGTAATACCAAGCAAAGGTATTGAAGAATTTTCACGTTTGCAAAAATACAAAGAAGCAGGCATAAATTACAGCATCCATCTAGAGACTGAAGAATGAACCGTATAAAAATATTTTTAAGATTAATAAGAATAAAGCATTATATCAAAAACCTTGTATGTTTTGTGCCACTAATATTTTCTTTAAATTTTACAAATTATAAATTATGCGCAAAAACTGGCCTTGTTTTTATTATTTTTTGCCTGATATCATCGGCTATTTATATTTTTAATGACCTTTTTGATTTAAAAGACGATAAAACAAATAAGAAAAAACGCCCAATTGCAGAGGGGGAAGTTTCTCTTCCATTTGCCTTTGCCATAATGCTTATATTTTTAATATCGGGACTTTTTGTTTGCGCAAAAATAAATATTTTCACATTGCTTGCTGCAACATTTTACATTGTTTTAAATATTTTTTATACAATTTATCTTAAAAAAATTGAAATTATAGATGCTGTATGCATTGCCTTCGGTTTTATTTTAAGAATTCTTGCAGGATGTGGAGCAATTATGGTACTGCCATCCCCACTTGTAATTTTACTTACATTTTTTATTTCAATGTTTTTTACTTTTTCAAAACGACGTCTTGAATTTTGCAAAAAAGAAGCAAAACAAAGAAAATCTGTTGAAAAGTTTAACTTGGAACTTTTAAACCAGTTTGTCTGCGCAAATGCTGTGCTTTCGATTGCATTTTATTTTGCCTATGTAATGGATACTGCAACAATGGAGAGAGCACAAACAGACTTTCTATATATATCTGCCATCCCATTTACAATAATAATTCTAAGGCTGCTTTTACTTGTAAATACACAAAATCAAACGCAAGACCCTGCCGATTTCATATATAAAGACAAGCCTGTTCAATTGTTTTTTATTATATATTTTATAACATTGGGCTTAATTTTAATTCTTTAATTTTAAACTTCACATTCAAAATCTTCAATTTCGGATAATTCTTCTACTGTATCAAAGGTATCCAATGCCTCAACAACTTCTTGCAATTCAGTCTCATCAAGCAGCGCATTCTCTATTTCTACAGATTTGTTTTGATACGCATTATCCAAAACGTTGATAACCGTTTGTTCTTTATGTTTAATGCCAAATAATGGATTTATAATTTTATCAACCACTTTTTCTGCAAGTTTATCTATTGGTTTTGTTGCAGCACACAATACTGCTATAGAAATTGCTACCATAGATATCTTTGCAAGTTTGTTGTTATTTTTTGTAAAAGCATCAATAATATTTTTAGGCATTTTTGGCATAAATTTACCGGCAGCTTTTTTAGTTAAATTTTGAGTAGCCAAAATTACACCTGTAGGCGCAAGCACACTTGTTAAAGTTTGCGTTATCAGTTCTCTTGCACCGATTTTTACACTTGGTTTTCTACCGGTGCCATCTTCACCCTTTTTATATTTATCAAAAACATCGCAAGCAATGTATCCCACAGCGGGCACATATGATAAAGATGGTATATGGCGCACAAATCCTGTGGATTTGCCACAAACGTCTTTTACAGCCGTGCCAAGTTCGTTTGTAAAACCAAGATACCTTACAGGTGTATCTTTATAAATATCTTTTTGCTTCACATTATTATTTGCACAAGCGCCAGAAGGCAAATGCGCGGAATTACCGTTTAGTTGCTCCATCAAATATTCTTTCTTCCAAATGGTAGTATGCAAAATCTGCTCTATTACAAAACATGAAAAAAATAAAAGTTGCTAAAAAATGAACTTTTTTTAAAATTTTAAAAAATATTCAAAAGCCTGCATTAAATAACCTGCAAAAATACTTATGGAAAGCAAAAGTAAAATTATATTAAATGTATCTTTTTTGCTGTCATTTTTCTTTATCAAAATTAAAATCCCAAGACCAGCTCCTGCGCAAAGACCAGAAACACAAGATGCAAAGGTTATAACACCTTTTAGATACATCATTGCAATACCTACAGATACGGCGCAATTTGGAATGATACCAAACAATACCACAACAACAGGTTCTAGCAGCGTCTTAAACAATACAGATTCATTACTGCTAAGTCCTAAAAATTCTTTTACAACACCACTTTGGCTTATAATGACATTTATAGCAAATGTTACAAAAAAGATAAAAAACGCAACACTTAACGTATGCACAAAGGGATGTAAAAATAGTTCCTTATTTACAAATAAATTTTTACCCCTTGAAATACTATGGCTATGACACCCTTTTTCAAACACCATATTATTTTGAATTTCCTGCATTGGCATATCTTTTGGTTGCTGCATAAAATAATCAATCAAATATCCTGAAATAAACCCAATGCAGATTTTAGTTAAAATCAATGGCAGCAAAACTTTTGCCCCTCCTGGATATGATAATAAAACAGGAATAGCTTCATCGGATGTTGCAAGATAAATTGCAAGAAGCGTACCTTTTGATATAAAACGTCTTATATACAATGTACTTGCAATAACAGATAAACCACATTGAGGGATAGAGGCAAGAAGCGCACCAAATAAAGGAAATAAAACGACTTTTTGTTTTTTAGAAAATATAAACACTCTTTTTGATAAAATTTTATCGGAATAAAAATGTTCAACTATTTCAATTATATAAAAAATTAAGAGTAAAAAAGGTAAAATTGCAACAGTATCTTTGATTGCATCTAAAAACGCAGCGTACACTTTTTCTACCTTCTTCCATAAATTCGCCGTACAGTATTGACATCACGTCTTGTCGGGCGTCTGTTGTAGTTTGAGGTATCTGGATACATAATATCACTTTTATTACTACTATGGCCGCCAATTCCAATAGCATGGCCTATTTCATGGATTAATGTAGAATATAATTCTGCATCTGAAACTTTTTTGCCGCTTGGGGTTACATAGTTTAAATATATAACAGCATCTGCAAGTTTTTTTGTATTATTCCATATCCTTGTAGCACTGCATCCTACAGCATTTGCATTTCCACAAGCTCTATCGGCTCCTTCAAATACTACAATCAAATTGGCATCATCTCTATTATTTACCATTTGAAAGCTTACTGTTGGATAAAGTGCTGTCTGCCAAGTATAAAAAGCGTTTCTAAGATTTGTATTATTATCACTATGTTGAATCCACACTTTAACAGGCATTTTGCCCCACATTCTTATGTTCTGTAATTCATGAAGATAATCAACAGAACCTGAATTTTCTAAATTCTTCTTTTCATCCTGAGCCTGCTTTGCTACATCATACAACTTATTTGCCGGGCGAAAATATGGTGAAGACGGTATATTTTTTGCTATAAAATCACTGTGAAACATCGCGCCTGAATAGTTTTTATCTAGAAACATAGATAAAGCAAGATAATAGCGAATTTCAGCATTTCCTTCATTCCCGCGAAGTGCCTGCTTAAAACATTGAGACGCTTTATCAAAATCACTGTGACGCGCAAAAGTATGACATTCAAGTGCATATTGGGGCTTTTTTGGGGTATCAAATTCCTGATTTTTCTTTAAAAATTTAAATTCAATCTTGGAATTTGCAAAAAAACCATAAGCTGTTATTGCAATTAAAAAATATAGAAGCAATTTCTTAAACATAAAGAAATTATATCATTTTTTTAATTCTTATGTAATAAGTTATATTCCATTACCAAAGATTAATATTGGAATATCATTATCTTCAGCATATTTTCTTAAAAATTTAGGAATACTTTCATAACTTTGCCCATAAGCATACACCGCTTTTATGCGTGGATGGCACACAAGCATTTCATTATACTGTCTGTTGCCTCTTCTTGTTGCATGTGTTTCCATATAGCGGAACATATTATCAAATAGTTCATTGAGTTTTTTAGCAAAATTAGCATCCACATTTTCAATATCTGTTATGGATTTACAATTTTGAATTTTCTTCAATAAATTCACATATTCTTTGTCGCTAATTGGTACTGGCTGACCAAAAGCATCGGTTGTACCCATAGCTTTTTTAATAATGTCTGAAATATAGTTACGATATTGTGTTCTATCGCTTCTCCACACATCGTTTTTCAAATTTTTATCCACCCTTTGGTTTTTAAACAGATAATCAGCTTTTAAAAGGTCAATACCTTTGCCGTATCCTGTACCAAAATCTCTAAAGTATCCAGCATGGATATCATTAGAATTAACATCTAATACAAAACCATGGTCTCTAAATACTCTATAGTGCTTGGCATCAATGTATGACGTACTTAAAAGAGCCTCTGTATCAATCATAGAGAATGTATCAAATTTACTCATTTGTTCTTCACGTTCAAGAGCATGGACAAGTGCTCTTAAATTTTCTTTTTTAGTACCTGAGGCAAAACCGTATCTGGAAAGGTCGTCGCTTGCAGAATCCATATAAATCACAGTGTTTTTAATACCATCAGCCGTTTTTTGAACACCATTTTTTACCTTTGATGCTTTAGGAATTTGCGTTTGCGGCAGAAGAATTTGAGATGAGTGAATTCTTTCCAAGTATTTATCCACCTTTGCGCTCATAGCGTCAAATGAATCTTTGTGCTTATTATAAAATCTATCGTTTGGCTGAACACCTTTCATATCAGCTTTACATAGAATTTTTGCCAATTCAAAAGTATTTGTATGACGTGCATCAAAGGCCACATCTTGTGCCAATGCTTCAAGCCGTTCTGGCGGCAGAGGGGATTTACCTTTGTTTATTCTTGCATTCATCCTATCCAGCCAATTATGAGACCTTATAAGCTCATATACTTTTAATCTTTCATCTTCAGGAAGCTTGAATTTTTCCGTGATATAGTATGCATCAAATGCAGATTCAGCAGGGTGGGCAGCATCTCTCATGCGTTCTGCCTTTGTAATATCATGCAGCAATGATGCCATTGAAAGCACTTTTTTATCTTTTTTAGATAAATTTGCAAAATCAGGGTCTGAAACAACATTTTTAAACACCCTTAATGTATGTTCATCAAGTGTATAAATGTGCGTAGCGTGCTGTTTTCTGCCTATTATACTTCTTAATTCAGGCAAACCTTGAAGGATGGAGTTTAAATCATCCTCAAATGCGGCTTCTGCGTTGCTTAATTTGCTACCATTTTTAGGAACAAGAGTAACTTTATTTGATTCTGTGAAATCTTTTACGATTTTTCTAACAACTTCTACCGCATCTTTTGTTTCCTGATTTTTAATTTCTTTTAATTTAGCGCCGTTATTTACATTTATCGGATAGCCTCTTAATGTAGTGATAATTTCTTCAGCTTTGCCTTTTTCTTTAATTGTTACATCAGCTAATTCAAAGCCAAAGTAATCCATCACCTTTCTTTTTTCGACATCATCCAAATCTTCAATTGCATCTTTTACACGCGTGATAAATTTATCCCTTGGCATATCAAGCGTTACATCAACATCATCTAAATTAATGTTTTTCACGCTGTTTGATAATTTATTTAAGCCTTCATTAAATGCTGTTCTTTCAGCCTTGGTTAAAGGTTTTGTATCAATACCGATTGACCTTGATAGCTTAGAAAGTAATTTGCAATATTCATCCTGATTTTTTGGAATAAGAGGGAACATTTCGCTGGATTCATTTGTGAACGAGCTTGAATTATTTTTTACAAGCCTTGAAATTAAATCCTTTTTCTGTGCTATACTTAAGGCATTTACACTATCAACACCATAAAGGTCTGCAAACCTTGCAAAGCTTAACATATCTGTATCGTAGTTTAATTTAACTAAAACATCTGATGATAAACCGTTTAATTTTTTAGAAAGTTCTTTGCCATTAATATCTGCCGATGTTGCAACACCTTCTATGGTTTTAATGCCGATATGTTCCATAACATCTTTTTTCAGAGACCTTAAGAATTTTGCACCTTTTTTGGGGTCAAAATCCTCATTTTCAAGAAGTTCTTTAAGCCTCCAACTATCTTCTACATTACCCTTCTTTAAGGCTGATACAAATTCCATAGTTCCTTTTGCATCAAAGTTCTTCTTGTTCATCATCCTGAAAGGATTAATTGTATTTATTGCAAAGGTGCTTCCTTGATTTATTTGCTTATTCATTAAATCTGCATAGGCAAAGAATCTTTTTGCTTCTTTAGGATTTTTCAGATAGTTTTTGTATTCTTCAACTATGTTTGTGGCTGCATAAATTGTACTTGTGTCATATTTTTTCTTTAATTTCAAGAAATCTTCAAATGAATTTATATCAATAGCACCATTGTTATTTGCGGTTTTTAAAAGGTTGCCTATGTTATAAGAGGCAATTTTGTCTCCTTTTAAATTGGATGGAGCCAAATATCTTAGCATTTCTACAGCATTAGCATCTTTTCTGTAATTTGCAATAATGTCGCTAGTATCCAAAGAACTACAACTTGGAAATACTCTTGCAATAACTGCCCTAAGGTCAGCTTCACTTGTAATTGTATCATTGAATGCTTTATCCAATGTAACGCCATTTAATATATTATTAGCTTCCCTGTCTAATTGCACATTAGATGCGGGTTTAATAAATGCATCATGGGAAAAATTATGCGTATATAGCCTGCCTCTTGGTGCAGGAGGCTTGGGCGCAGGATTGGCTCCAGTTCCTGGCATAGGACCGCTTGGTCTGCGCTTTGGTCCAGGTAGCGGATTTGCTCCTTTTCTACCATGGTAAATAAATATACAGCAGCACCAGTAATTGCAACACCTGCTGCAATTGCAACTCTTCTTCTGTTTTGGCCTTTTTCGGTATTACCGTCAAAATATTGTTTAATTTTTTGTATAAAATTCTTTTTAGGTTTAGATTCATTTTTACTTGAAAGTTCAGCCTTATCGTTATTAAGCTTTTGGAGAACAGGAGCGTTTTTCACCTGCGGTGTTTAATTTTGCACAGAAGCAGATTGGGCAGGTTTAACATTTTGGGCAGGATATGGCGCATTTTGCTGAATATTTTGCCCCTTTGTTTGAAGCAATGTCATATTAGCCTGCGAAACAGGCGGCTGCCTGTATTGTAAATTGTTCATTGACATGTTGTTTTGAAAATTACCGTTCATTTAGCGCCTTTATCATAAAAAACCTAGCGTATAATTATAAAAACGCTAAAATATTAAAAATTTCCTTACATACTAATATTTTTTAAGACATATTACAATTATAAATTTTATTTGCCAAATATAACAATTGGAAGATCATTTTCGTGTGCGTATTTTCTTAAAAATCTAGGAATACTTTCATAACTTTGCCCATAAGCATACACCGCTTTTATGCGTGGATGGCACACAAGCATTTCATTATACTGCCTTCCCCCATGTCTTTTGCCTGTTTCCATTAAATTGAATACCTTTTCAAGAGCATCAGCAAGATTAGAATTTATGTTTCTAATATCTGTAATAGATTTGCACCCTGAAACACTTCTCATAAGTTCAATATAATCTTTATCATCCATTGGAACCTTTTTGCCCCTTGCAATTTCTGTTCCAAGTTCTTCTTTTATGCAGTGGGAAATATAATCTCTAAATTCAGTCCTATCACGCCTAAACCAGCCTTTTATGTCGCATTTTCTCTGACCTGCAAACAAATAATCCGCCTTGATTAAATCTGTATTTTTGCCATAGCCAGAGCCAAAATCTTTGCAATATCCAGCCAAAATATCTGAAGGATTTGTATCAAGAAGCAGACCTTGCCTATAATATGTTCTATAATCCCTTGGATTGATATAAGAAGCACTTAAAACAGCATCAGATTCAATTAAAGATGTTGTGCTTAATTTACCAAAATCAGCTTTTCCTTTATCATCCCTTGCAATAGCGTGGGCAAGTGCACGACAATTTTCTTTTGTAGCGCCAGCTTCAAACCCATATTTAGACAAATCATCATCAAGTTTATCCATATAAATTACAGTGTTTTCAATACCATCAGCCATTTTTTGCACGCCATTTTTAATTTTTGATGCTGGTGGGATTTTTACCTGTGGCAGCATTATTTGGGTTGAATGAATTCTGTCAAGACATTTTTCAACTTCTTTAGAGCATATTTTAAACGCTTTTTGTTTGTCTTCATCAAAGAAAACGCCATTTGCTTCTACTGCTTTTATATCTGATTCACATAAAATTTTTGACAATTCAAAAGTATTGGTATGCCTTGTTTCAAAAGCAACATCCTGCGCATAGCGTTTGAATTTTTCGGGCTTATCTGATGCTTTATTTAATTTTTCAAGCCAATCATGGGATTTTATTAATTCATAAACTTTTAATTGCTCATCTTCTGTAAGGTCAAATTTCTTTAAAATGTAATATGCATCAAATGCAGATTCTACAGGATGCAATTTATCTACAATGCCTTCTGTTTTAGTAAAATCATGCATTAAAGATGCAATGGTTAAAACTTTTTTATCTTCTTTTGATAATTTTGCAAATTTTGGGTTTGTAATACATCCTTGAACTACCCTTAATGTATGTTCATCCAGGCTATAGGCCTGTCTTCCGTGTTGTTTCCTTCCTATAATGCTTCTAAATTCAGGAAGCCCTGCTAAAATATCATTTAAATCATTTTCCAGTGCTTTTTGTTCAGCCGTCAAAGGAGCACTGTTTTTTGCTGTTAATTTAACAGTATTGTTTTCAGAAAAATCTTTAACAAGTTTGGTCACTTTATCTAAAGCTTCTTTTGTCTTTTTATCAAGATCTTTTGGCGCCTTGCGTGATGAAGATAAATCTACAGGATAGCCTTTCAGTGTTTTTATAACCGTATCGTCTTTTTTCTTCACAGATGCAATTTCAAAACCAAAATAGCCTGTAATTTTTCTTTTATCTTCATTATTCAGGCCATCAAGCGTTTTTGAAACCTTTTTGATAAAGTCGCTTCTTGAATTATCAAGCGAAATTGTAACATCATTAAGATTTGCGTTTTGCAATGATGTCATAATGTTTTTCAAACCTTTATTAAAAGTGGTTTTTTCAGCAGCACTTAAAGGTTTTGTAGAAATACCTATTGATTGCGCTAATTTTTGTAAAAGTTCGCAATATTCTTCTTTATTTTTAGGTAAAAGCGGAAATACTTCATTATTAATACCGGAACCAAATGTTTCATCAGCATTTTTAATAAGTCTTTGCATTAAATCTTTCTTTTCATCCAAAGTTAATTCACTGATATCTGTTTTGGATGCATATTTTGAGAATCTTAAATAGTTCATTGCATCACTGTCACCTTTGAATTTATGAATTATTTCTTTTGGAATTTTATTTAATTTTTGCACAGCAGTACCAGCATCTATATCGTTTGAAATTAAAATATTTGCTATAGATTTAAATTTTACATTCCCAATTATATCTTTATCTAAATCATTTAAAAATTTTACACCAACTTTTGGGTCAAATGCTTCATCTGCAATAAGGTTTTGTAAAGTAAACATCCTGTGTCCTACAGTGTCGTTTTTTAATGTATACAAAAATTCCATCGTATCTCTAGGATTAAATTTATCTTTCCTTAGCACCGCAAATGGTTTTATGGTATTATATTCAGCTTTTTTATTTATCTTTTCAATAAGGGCAATAAACCTTTTTGTTTCTCTAGGATTTGCCGCATAATTTCTGTATTGCATACCCATATTAAACATAGGCAATACATCTTCATCCAGCGTTTTTAATTTCACAAAGTCTGAAAAATCATCCATATTGATTTTTTTAGCATCACCAATTTGATGGAAAAAACTTGTTAAGTCACCAATTTGGGCAGAATAACGAAGATTATCGCCAGTTAAAATACGCAACGCATCTACTGTATTTTTATCTTTTGAGTAGCGCTGTAAAATTCCATCAAAGGCATCATTTTTGGCATTAGGAAACAATCCTTCCAGCGCCTTTTTAAGCTCATCTTGATTTTTAATTTCACCACTAAAGCCATTTTTCAGACTGATACTGTTAATTGTTTTTGATGCCATTTTATCAAGTTTTGCATCAGAAATTCTTTTTACAAAAGGTTTTGTAAATGGTTTTGAATCACCTTTTTTAATAAAATATACAGCACCCAAAACCCCTGCTACAAGAGCACCGCCGCCTGCCATTACAAGTTTTTGTTTATTTGTAATTTTACCATTTTCATCTTTTTTAAAAAAATCTTTAACCTGATTTAAAAAAGTCTTTTTAGGTTTAGTACTGAGTTCTACGGTATCACTTACGGGATTATTAATATCAACATTTGGTTTTATAAAAGAATTTTTATTTGCAAGATCAACTGTTTGGTTTATAAATGTGCCAAACACCTTATTATCTATTTGATAATTTTGCAAAATATTGTTATTCATCCGCTATTTTTTAAAGAAAACTTTTACCTTATATATTATATAAACAATTTTTAAGGTAAAAAATTGCCACAAAAATTTCTGTTCTGCTCCTTTATTTACAATCGCCGAATAATAAAATCGGAATATCATTATCTTGGGCATATTGTCTTATAAATACAGGAATGTCTTCATATTTTTCATCATAGGCAAATGAACCTTGAATTTTTGGACAACTTACAAGCATTTCATTATATTGTCTGCCGCCATACCTTTCACCTGCTTCCATTGAAGAAAATACATTATCAAGCGCATCTGCAAGTTTTGGGTTTGTTTCCTTTATTTCTGTTATAGATTTTGCAGATTGAATTTGTTTTACCATATTTGCATATTCTTTATCATTTGTAATGCCCATTTCTTTTTTAATAAGGTTTGAAATATATTTCCTGTATTTTGTTCTGTTATCAAAAGATTTTCTATCACCATGGAAAAGATAATCGGATTTTAAAAGTTCAATATCTTTTTTGCATCCTGTGCCAAAATCCTTGTAGTATCCGGCATGGATATCATTATAATCCACATCCAAAACAAAACCTTGGTTTCTAAACACTTTATAGTTATTTGCATCAATGTAGGATGCGCTTAAAAGTGCATCAGAATCTATTGAAGAAAATGTATTAAATTTACTCATCTGATCCTTATTAACAAGCGCATGAACAAGGACTCTTAAATTTTCTTTTGTAGTACCTTTTTTAAAGCCATACTTTGACATATCACCTTTAATATCATCCATATAAAGCACAGTGTTTGTCACACCGTCTGCCGTTTTTTGGATGCCATTTTTGATGGCTGATGCTTTTGGAATCCTTGTCTGCGGTAGAATGATTTGAGTACTATGAATACTTTCTAAATATTTATCTACATAAGCGCTCATCTCATTAAATGAATCTTTATGTTTTTCAAAGAAAGTACCGTTTGGCTTTACTGCTTTCATATCTGCTTCACAGAGAATTTTTGCTAAATCAAAAGTATTTGTATGACGTGCATCAAACGCTACATCCTGGGCTAATTCCTGCACTTTTTGAATAGGGAACGCAGTGCCATCTTTTGTTTTGGCGCACATTCTATCAAGCCAGTTATGAGATTTTATTAATTCATAAACTTTTACTCTTTCATCTTCTGAAAGATTTAATTTTTGTGTGATATGAAATGCATCAAAAGCAGATTCTGTAGGATACATTGCATCTCTTAAACCTTCTGCCTTTGTAATATCATGCAAAAGGGATGCTAATGATACAACTTTTTTATCGCTATCGGATAATTTTTCAAATTTAGGATTTTGTGTTACACCCTGAAACACCCTAAATGTATGTTCATCAAGTGAAAATACGTGCGTTTTATGTTGTTTTCTTCCAATTATGCTCCTAAGTTCGGGCAGGCCTTTAAATATTTCATTTAAATCAGCTTCAAGCGCTTTTTGTTCAGACGTTAAAGCGGCACCACTTTTTGACACTAATTTTACACCATTATCTTCTGAAAATTCCGCAACTATTTTTCTTACATTTTCAATAACTTTTTTAGTTTCATCACTTTCAATTTCTGCAAGTTTTGCACCGTTATTTACATTTATAGGATAGCCTTTCATAGTGTGCAATGTATGTCTTAGGCCGTTACTTTTACTTGGGGCAATATCTTGAAGTTCAAAACCAAAATAATCCATCACCCTTCTTTTTTCAATATCATCAAGATTTTCCATGGCTTTTCTTGCCTTTTGGATAAAATCCTGCCTTGGGATATCAAGTGCAAAATGCACATCATCAAGGTTTGCCTTTGAAATATTTGATGCAGCACTTTTCAGGCCAGCTTCAAAGGCTTTTTATTCAGCTTCTGTCAAAGGTTTTGTATCAATACCGATTGATCTTGTTAATTTTTGCAACAACGAACAGTAGCTCTCCTCACCTGTTGGAACAAGGCGAAACATTCGGCTCCAATCATTATTTTCAAGTTCACAAACATTCATTTTTACAAGCTTTGAGAACAAATCTTTTTTCTGTGTTATAGTTAGGGCATTTATATCATCAACTTCAAAGAGATACGGAAATTTATCAAAGTTTAATATATCACTATCATGGTTAAATTTAGCTAAAACATCCGGGGATAGGGCATTTAATTTTTTAGAAAACTCTTTGCCGTTAATATTTTTTACTCCAACATTTTCTATAGTTTTAGCGCCAACCTTTTCCATTGCTTCTTTCTTTAGTGAATTTAAAAATTTCGCAGCTGTCTTTGGATCAAAATTAGGTTTTAAGCTCAATAAACACCCAAGATTACCACTATGCATATTACCTTCGTTTAGAGCGGATAAAAATTCTATTACGTCTTTAGGATTGTGATTATCTTGTTCCAGCATTCTGAATACATCAATTACTTTAACCATAGAATATGGATCTGGATCCCTTATTTGTTTTTCTGCTAAATCTGCATAAACAAACAGTCTTTTTGCATCTTCTGGATTTTTCACATAATTTTTATACTCTCTAGCAAGACTTAATGGTCTAAAACATGGGTTTATGCTGTAATTTTTCTTAAATTTTAAAAATTCTTTAAAAGCATCTACATCAATTACTGCACCTTCCAAGTTCATATATTCAAAAAGACTTGGTATACTGTGCTTGGAATCTATTTTTACTTTGAGATTGGGTTCACTTATATATCTCAGCAATTCTGCAATATTAGCATCTTTATTGTAGCAAGCAATAACCCTGTTCACATCTTCGGAATCAAACTGTGGAAATGCAGATGCCAAAACTTTTCTAAGGTCTGCTTCATTTGTAATTGAATCATTAAATACTTTATCAAGCGTAACAGCATCTAATATATTTTGCGCTTCAGCATCCAACTTTGCATTATCCATGGGTTTAATCCAGGGATTGCGTGAAAAATCATAAACCTCTCTGTTGCCACTTTGCAAAATTGGCAAAGGTGCAGATTGGGTTTCGGGAACCGCTTTAACTACCGGTATAGGTGCAGAGGCTGGCTGTAGCGCAGGGGCGCTAGCTTCACCTTTGTGCACAATTGGGGCAGGCGCAGCAGGATGCCCAATAGAAGTTTTGGATTTACCTTTTGATACGCCAGGATGGGCCTTTGGAACATCAGGTTTTATCTTTGGAGCAGGTGTCTGAGGTACGATATCATTGATTTTGCCTTTTGGGGTTGGCAGTGAACTTACTTGTTTTTTCCCATGAGACAATAAGTACAGTCCAGCAGCGGCACCTATACCGAGCACGGTGCAGGCGATTGCTGCTTTACCATCACCTGACATTTTGCCGTTTTCATCTTTTTTGAATATGTTTTTTACCTTATCAATAAAGGTTTTATTTTCCTGTTTTTTAGATGTAAAAGAAACGGTATCCTTTTTAAGGCCGCAAGAATTTAATTTTGCACTATAAGGATTTTTAGATGAGACAGTTTCATTTTTGTCATTACCTGTTTTAACATCATACGAAATACTGCCATTGTTTAGTGAAAAATTACTATCCATTGTTTAATCTCTCTAAAAAACTGTTGTAAACTCTCTTATAAGTTTATAAAGTTTTTTCTATAGAAAAAATTGACAAAATGGAGTAACATTTTTTAACAAATTTAATATTTTATAAACTTAGCAGCATTTGGACGGACTATGCTTTGACTGCGCTGCAAGGACCGCAATAAACATTAAAATACATCCAAGGATTTCTCTTGAAGTCAATGTTTCATGCAAAATTAAATACCCGGTAAGCACAGCAAAAACACTTTCGAAACTTAAAATTAATGAGGCAAGGGCTGGATTTGTATTTTTTTGCGCTATAATCTGCAAAGTATACGCCACACCGCAGGAAATAACACCAGCAAATAAAAGCGACCACCTGCATTCATAAATGGCAGCAAGGGTTGGAGTTTCATATATAAATGCAGGAAGCAAAGATATTAATCCAACAACCAAAAACTGCACACAGGAAAGCTTCACGCTATCTACCTTTGGGGCATAGTAATCTATTATTAAAATATGAATAGAATATAAAAATGCAGAAATCATAATTAATAAATCGCCAAATTCTATGCTATCAAAGCCTCCTGATGCACCAACGCAAAGAAAATAAAGCCCAAGTGCACCAAAAAATACACCAATCCAAATGGTTTTAGGAATTTTTTTACCTAAAAATATTGATATCAAGGGAACAATTATTATATACATAGGACTGATAAAACCTGCTTTTGAGGCCGTTGTATAAACCATTCCTATTTGTTGAATAACACTTGCAAAAAACAATGCAACGCCGCAGAAAAACCCTGCCTTAATAAAATAGCGGCGCTCTTCCCATTTATTTATGTTTTTATTTGGGCCTTTTTTGATTTTAAAAATTATTATTAATAAAAGCAAAGAAAAAGCCCCAAGAAAAGACCTTACAGAATTAAAAGTAATTGGCTCTAAATATTCCATGCCTGCCCTTTGGGCAACAAAACCTGCACCCCAAATAAATGCCACAATTAAAAGCAAAATATTATTCAAAGAAGGTGTTTTTGAAATTTCTTTTAAGGAGATTTTTTGCATCTTACAAGTCCTTGGTAATAAATCGCAGGTTTTATTGAATTTCTTTTACAAATTCACACAGATATTCATAACCTTTTTTATAACTTTCAATATTAATTTTTTCATCGGATGAGTGCATATTATAGACATCCGCTATTCCTA
This sequence comes from Candidatus Gastranaerophilales bacterium, assembly GCA_910587815.1. GTDB lineage: Bacteria > Cyanobacteriota > Vampirovibrionia > Gastranaerophilales > Gastranaerophilaceae > MGBC122484. Next base: position 74,022 of record CAJUNK010000004.1, read on the forward strand.
GCAGCACAGGCTTGAATGTTTTATTAAATGCATTCTTCCTGTTTGCATAGATGTGCGTTTCAGCCCCGGCATGGAATGATGATATTTTTAAAGACAAATTTACATTTTCAGAAGCGCGTTTTGCTGTATTAATTAAAAATTCATCATCAGATTTTTCAAAAATTGGAAGATGTTCTTCCAATTCAATCTTAGCAATTGCCAAAGCCGGTGATTTAAAGCCATTTTCATCAATTTCACCATATCTATGGTTAAATTCATTTACTATATTTTCAATTTCTTCAATTAATTCCTTCTGCGCTTTTATATCAGAGCTTCTGATTGAATAATGTGCGTATGCAATTGTATTTATAATATTGGACATAGAATTTTTTGAAACAAATTCAACGGCATCTTGACCCTTTAAATTATTTTTCACCGCCTGATAAAGCGCATTTTCAACACCGCCTGCAATTATTGAACCCAGATTTATAGATGTTACAGTGCTTTCATCATTTTCATCATATTTATAAACACCTTGTGGAATTTTTGATATTATTTCACTTATTACCTTTGCTGCATTTAACCTTTTGGAATCTGCTATATCAAGCCCAGAATGGCCGCCAAATGGAGTTTTTACAGAAATTGTAAGTTTTGTATAACCTGCCCCTGCAATTTCAAAATTCCCTAATTTATCCGAATCTAAAACAAGGGCATATTCAGAATTCAATTTGTCAAATTCCACATTTTCAATTCCTGTCATTGAATTTTCTTCATCCCTTGTAAAAACCGCCTCCAGCGTAGGGCAACCAGGCAATTTACCTTCCTTTGCATCAAGAAGAAGTTTTATAATAGCTGCCACCCCTGCTTTATCATCCGCGCCAAGGGTTCTTTTTTTATCAGTTTCAATAAATACGCCTTTTGCTGTTGTGTTTTCTATTATATTCACTGGCGTATCATCTCCCACAACATCCATGTGGGCTGATAATAAAAGACTTGGTTTATTATTGTTTCCTAAGAATCTTGCATAGACATTATTGTATGCATCCTGCCATGTTTCAATTCCAGCATTAGATAATATTTCCATAATTTTTACAGCAACTTTATCTTCCATCATTGAAGGTGAAGGAATTCTGACAAGTTCTTTAAATATATCTATAAGTTCCATTATATAATCCTTTATTGTTAATCCTTTATGAGCATTAAAACCAACGTGTGCGGCTCAATTGTATAGGTGTGCTCATTTTCATATTGCCCAGGCTCTTCCTTATCAGGTTTATACAAAACCCCGTCAGGATTAAACTCATTATTTTTTGTATCAAAAACAATATAGTAATTTTTATTTTCCTCAAATGCTTTTTTTGGAAGAATAAATTTAACATTATTGTTGCCTTTATTTATTGCAACAAATATTGATTCTTCTTCATTATTTGATGCAAAAGACACAAAATTCATATCAGTAAGCGTCCAAAATGGCGAAAAATCAGGAAACGGACGTGCCAAATGACCATAAAATTCCATATTTTCAACATATTGTCTGCTTTTAAAAATTTTATGATTTTTTCTAAAATCAATTAAAGACTTTATAAATAAAGATAATATCTGCTTTTCTTCTGTTAAATTAAAATTAATATAATTTACAGGCCCATCAATATTGTAACTATTATTATTGCCGCCTTTTGAATGCAGCAAAACATCATCTACCTGCACCATAGCACACCCAGATGAAAGCATCAAAAGCGCCATTTGGTTTCTAATTGCTTTATTGCGTAAATTTTTATCACCTCCATAAGATGAACATAATTCCCAATCAGAACCGCCGCATGTGCCAGGGGCCTTTTTATCATAAGAATTTAAATCCCATAATGTAAATCCATCATGGCATGATACATAATTTATACTTTCAGATGGATTGTTGAATTTTTGCGGTGTGCCTGTGATTAGATTTTTCAAACTTAAAAAATCAATATGTTTTGACCTTGTTGAAAAAGCACGTATTGTATTCCTTGAAATATCATTCCATTCTGCAAAAAATTCAGGAAAATTCCCTAATTGATAGGCATTATATCCACTACATGTCCAAGGTTCGGCTATCAGATTAATGCCATCAGCTGCTTCATCCGGTAAATTTACTTTTAAACCTCTTTCTTCAAGCCTAGTTTTTAAATCTCCCACAATGCTGCGGTTTTTATCATAATACACGCTGCTATCGGTTTTTGTATCCATTAAAGATGTAGCTAAATCAAAACGAAATGCATCCACACCTTGTTTTATCCAATATTCTAGTGAATCTACTATTATATTTTTAAAAGCGATTCCTGCTGTGTTAGAATCATTATGACAACCAGAATTTGCTGCATAAAAACCATTTTTATCAGATTTATAATAGATTTGATTATCAATAAGGGCGTATGAAAAAAGATTTACATCATCAGGGTTTCCATTATATATCCTTGCTTCACCAGTATGGTTATAAACCACATCAAGACAAACTTTAATATCTTCCCTGTGCAGAGCATTTACCATTTCCCTGAATTCAACAATGGCTTCACCATCTTTTTTATTGAATGCATATTTTTTGTGCGGTGCAAAATAGCATAAAGGCATATATCCCCAATAATTTCCAATATCTTCCTTGTCATCAAATTCAAATACTGGAAGAAATTCAATCATAGTGATACCTAATGATTTTACATATTTTGCAAATTCTCCTGCTCCTTTAAATGTACCTTTGGCATCCACATTATCAGACAGCATAGTAAGGCTTTTTATATGCACTTCGCCTATAATTTCATCATTTAGCGCCCTTTTTGATGTTTTTATAATTTCAATATCAGAATTTATTTTAAAAATAGATTTTGGGGCAATTTTTTGATTATCCTCAAAATATTTTTCATTAGACCTGAAATTTTCTAATTTTGGGTCAACATCAATGTGAAGATGGCTGAGTTCTTTTGTATAAGGGTCAAACGCCAGTTTATTTGGATTAAACCTATTATTAAACTCATCCCTTTTTGTTTTGAAACCATCTTTATTTCCAGGGTTCCAATTTTCAGTATACTCATAATTTGGCCCAAAAACCCTAAAGCCATAATATAAAGGTTCGCCCTTTAAAATATTTTTTATATTACTTATCTCTTTTAGATTTATGGATGCCCTAAAAATATCTTCTTCTTTTGTCATTTTTATGGTCAAAACTGCATCTTCGCCTTTTGGTTTGTCAAAAAGACAAAGTAGGACATTAGTTCCATTTATTGAAAACAGGCTGAAATTAATACAGCTTGTCTGTGCATCAAAACTGGCGCCAAATCTTGTATTTGATGTGGTTTGTAATGTATTTTGAAACATAAAAATTCCTTATGATTTATTTTAAAGCCCTATTTTAAAGGGTTTATTGCAACGCCTGATAATAATTTCGGATAGAAATAAGTTGATTTTTGAGGCATTCTATATCCCGCACCTGAAATATCCTTAATATCCTGCATTTTAGGATATGCCATAATAAAGCTTGCTTCAGCTGTTCCTTTATCTATCATATCAAAAGCTTCAAACTCTTGTTTTATGTATTTTATACCATCTTGAGACATTTGTTCTTCCTTAGTGTATCCTAGCTCATTGGTTATAATTAATTCATGAAGAACAGTTAAATCTAGTTTTTTTAATTCATCTGGCGCATCTATTAAATCTTCTACATTATCTTTTAGTCTCAAAAGATAGAATTTATTTACATTCTTCATATAAAGGCCCATAGAAATGCGCTGCGCATTTGACTTTTCAAGCTCTGCCAAAAATTTAGCTTTTACATCCTTTTTATTTAAGCTGTTAAATGTATAATCAGTAAGGTCGTAATATTTTTTAACACTTTCTAACAAAACGTAAGGTTCTATGAATTTTGTGATAATTCTATGTGTTGGAAAAATAATTAAATTGTCATCTTCTGAATTTGTAAAATAGCTCATCACATATTGGCTTTCAGGAGTATTACATTCTTTAGAATAATTTAGTGCTGTTTCATATCTGTGATGGCCATCCGCAATTAAAAGCGTTTTGTTTGATAAAAGTTTTTGAATTTTTTCAATGTCAGATGGTTCATCAATAATATAAACAAGATTTTGCACGCCTTTATCATCAGTTACATCGATTAAAGGAGTATTTTTTATGTATTTTGGTGCTATTTCATTTTCAACCAGCATTGAAGAATCAGAATAAACCATAAAAATTTGGCTGAAATTAGCTTCACATGCGCGTGTTAATTTTAACCTATCCTCTTTTGGCCCGCCCATAGTATATTCATGGGGAAGGATATTTTTTGTTGAAAATTCTTCCACCTTATTTTTTGCAATAAAACCTTTTCTTTCAACATGCCTGCCGTTTTCTGTAGTGTATTTTTGGATGATATAAAAAATAGCAGGCTTGTCTGTTTTTATTAAAACATTTTCCTTTTGCCAGTTTTCAAAACTTTTTTTAGCATCAGAATATCTATCCTCTGCGTTCGATAAAATCAGCCTTACAATATTATATGGACTTTTCTCATATAATTTTTGCTGTTCTTCTTTTGTTATAACATCATAGGGCGGTGCAAAACAATCTTTAATATCCACTTTTTCCTGATTGTAAATAATTGCACTTAAAGGCTGAACTTCTACCATTTTACTCCTCCAAAACGTTTTTATGATTTTATTCTAAATTAAAATAAGGGCGTTGTAAACAAATATTAAAAGTATTAAGTAAGAAACGCAATTTTTAGGTAGCAAAATACTTTATTAAAGTATAGAAGGTAGAAGGTATTTTTAATTTTATGTGTGCGGGTTCTGTTGAAGGAATAGTACAAACAGGAATATTTTTCATCCGAAACGGAGGAAAGGTAGCCTCAGGCAGCGATAAGGGACGAATTGGCGTAGCAGGAGCGCAATTAGGTTCTTTGACAGATAAAGTTGCAAGCGGTGCATCTATATTTGGAAATGAAATTTCAGGAGCAGCAGGCGGAATCTTAAAGACGGCAGATTCTGGAATTCTTGCAATAACAGATAAAATGGGCTGCACAAATGCTGTTGAAAATATAGCCGCAGAAGCAGGTACAAAATCTGTATTTGGAGCCTTGGCGCAAAAAGCCGTAAACCCCTTACTTATAGGCGCAGCAGGCATTAGGATTTTAAAAGACGATGACCAATATGCTGCACTTATTGAAGAAGGCAGCGCTATGGGATTAATGTTTGGTGCAGAAAAATTAATGAAAACTCAAAGAAAAACTTTTTACGCTCTTGCACAAGGAAGTGAAGCAGCACTAAAGGAAGCAGCAGACTTAGGCGGTATAAAAAAAATAATGTCAGAAGCTGCAAAGAAATTTAAAGGGCTATCAAAAGGAAAGCAAACAGCAGCAAAAATAGGACTTGAAGTATTATTTGTTGCAGGTTCTGTTTTAGCATACGGCATAGGCAAAAAAATAGGCAAAGCCCTTTCAGGCAGAGACCACAACACCAACAACACACAAAAAGCCTAAAGACTAACAATAGATGCATTAACAACTTTTAACAACAAAACAACCTAACAAAATAGTTACTCAAGCCCTTAAATAAGGGCTTTTTTATTATTCAAAAATTTTAATAAATGCACTTTTTTAAGGCTTTTGAAGGATTTAAAAAAGAATCAAGTTCTATAGAATCAAAATGGGTAAGCCCTATAAACCTACTCCCTTTTGCAAAACAACGTCTTATTAAGGCCAGTTTGTAAGAAAGGAGGTGGAAAGCAAATGATAATTAGTGAAAAAGCGCTAATAATTATTCTTTTAATAATCTTAGCGCTAAATCAATTAATAAATCATTAGGGCTTTTAAAGTGCAGGGGCCTAACCTGCACGCCCAATATATTTTTATTATAAACCGTTTTTATTAAATTACAATACACAAATTTTAGCTGCCGACACTAAGACCTGCACATAGATTTATATTTTGGCCAGTAAGACCCTTTGCCTCATCTGAAATTAAATATTTTATTAAATTTGATATTTCTATTGGCTGAATAAATCTTCTTTGCGGCACAACATCTAAAATTTCAGCCTTGTCTTGTTCATTTATATCGTTCAAAATAGGGGTCTCTACCCAGCCAGGGCTGATACAATTTACCGTAATATTGTATTGGGCAAGCTCTAGCGCTAATGATTTTGTCATACCATAAAGCCCCGCCTTTGTTGCAGCATAAAGGCTTGCATTTGCTTCACCCACGGATGCTGAAATTGATGAAATATTTATTATTCTGCCAAATCTTTTTTCTTTCATTTGCGAAACACATAAAGAAGCCAAATAATAAGGAATAGAAAGATTTAAAAGCATTACTCTTTCAATATCATAATCTTGGACACGCTCTATTGGAGAATAATAATATTCGCCTGCATTATTAATTAAAACATCAATATTCCCAAAAGCCTCTATGGCCTTTTCATAAAGCATTTTTGCATGTTCAAAGCAAGAAAGCGGTATGCTAAAATAATCAGGTTCATCAAGTTCACGCCTGCCTGTTTTAAATACTTTGTGACCACTTGCCTTTAGGACTTTTGAAGTTTCTAAGCCAATTCCTGAAGAAGAACCTGTAATTAATACATTTGCCATATTTTCACCCTATTTACCAAATTCAAACGGATTTTGATTTGTATATTTTACAACAATATCTGATATTGAACTTAACAATTTTTCACGTTCTTTCGGCGAGAGCTCTCTTATGGATTCAATTGCAGTATGTAAATTAGGATTATGGTCATACCATCTTTGATATTGTCGCGGGTTATGTTCTGCAATAATCTTAATAAATTTCTTAAAATCTTTTTCAATTACTTTTGGAACATAGAGTAAAATATCAACTGCAACTTTTGATTGAATATCCTCTGGAAGCCCCTGCAATAGTGTCATAAAGGCACTTAAATACTTATCTTTATCATACCATCTTAAATTCTTCATAACTTTATTATATCAAATTTTATAAAAAATTTAATATTATTTTTGTATTTACAAATAAAAAAACTTGCAACATGCCCAAAAATTCAATATAATCATACAAGAAATAAGGAAAGGGGTTCTAAATGAACAAAGAAGAATTAGTACAAGAAATTGCTAAAAAAGCGAAAGTTACTCAAAAAGAAGCAGCTGAAGTTTTAAACGGTTTCATTGAAACTGTTCAAAAATCTGTTTCTAAAGGACAAAAAGTTACATTAGTTGGTTTTGGTACTTTTGAAGCACGTAAAAGAGCTGCTAGAACCGGCCGTAACCCACAAACTGGCAAAGAAATCAAAATTGCTGCAAAAACAGTTCCTGCATTTTCTGCTGGTAAAAAATTCAAAGAACTTGTTAACAAAAAATAGTGCGTGAAGCTGGTGCGGTAATCGCCAAGACGATAGGTTTTGCAATTTTAAAGCACTACAGCAGAACAACAGTTAGCAAATATTTAAAAACTGCCTGAAGTTATCAGGCAGTTTTTATTATTCTAATTTTTCATCATCAGAAGGTCTTTTGCTCTCGTCATCGCGATAAGTATATACCCCCCCATCGTCATTGCGAGCAAAGCGCGGCAATTCAAAACTCTCTGTCATGCTGCCCTCGCGTCATCCTGAACTTGTTTTATTCCAATGAGCAGCCGTCATGCTGAATTTATTTCAGCATCTTAGCGGCGTACGCTTTTATTCATTTGGCTAACATCTTATCTATCCCTGACAATTATTTATTCAAGCGGGCCTGCAACGGTAAAAGAAACATTAAAGTTTTTTACATATTTTCTTTAAAATGAAGAATATTTAAAAAACATGCAGCCTTCAATGTAAATTTTTATACCGTAAAGCGGTGAATAATAACATCTTAGCGAATGTAAATAGCGAAACCGTTTGAGGAGGCGCGAACCTGATTAGAATATGAGCGCCGACGAGTTTTGAGCAATGAAAGATGAGCTTAGATGTTATATGAACAAGCGACCACCGTGTATAAAAATTTATATTGAATGGCCAGATAAATAACAGGATAATCATTTCAGCAATTCATACGGTTCTACTTTTAGGGCGTCGGCAAGTTTGCACAGTGTATCCAAACTTGGCACTCTTCTGCCCATTTCAATAGAGCGCACCGTATCAACAGTTAAACCAGCCCAAACACCAAGCTGCACCTGGGTTAGGTTTAATTTTTTTCTATATTTTATAATATTATCTTTAAGTGCTTCTTTGGTTTTTGATGTACTACTTGTCATACTTTTATTCTATGTTAAAATGTTTTTATATAATGTACATAAAGTACATGCTTATTAAAAACACAAAAAAGAGGAATAATATGAAAGAACTTCAGGAAAAATATAATAAACTGGCAAATAAACTGCTTATTGTAGAAGATAAATTTTACGAAATACAGCCAATAGTAAGAACTATAGACATTTGGGCAAAAGAAAATGATTACGAATTAATTCCAATTATAAAAATTTTAAATAATAAAATGAAAGGTTTAACTGAAATCATTAGCAAATAATGCTTAGGTTACCCTTTATTAAAATATATTTTTTTAATATTTTGTTACATAATTTAATATTATTAAGTAAGAATGAGTGTATAGATATTATGCGTACAAATAATTGCAGGTGTTTTTTAAAAAATTTTAAAGGGCACATGTTAAAATTTTACTTTTCAAGAGAAAATGCGCACGTCTTGTAAAAATACCCAAAATGCTTAGCTATAGTAAATTAACAAGATTTTAAACGCATAAAACACAACAATAGACTGCTTTTATACCATACAGCACAATAAAAAATAAGTAAATTATAACTAACAATATAAGTTACACAAGCCAAAAACTGCGCCACAAAATAATAAGAAGGCAAATCAAACACTTAAAACACAAAGAACATAAAGGTTTTTGGGTTATAAGTGTAAAAAATATTCAATATAACGCCATAATAAGCCCAAAAACCTTACCCCGGTTGCTTTTTAAGGGTAAGGTTTTTAACACGTTTAAAATTTAACTGCTTTATTTTTGACAAGAAAATTTTTGAGAAATTATTCTACAATTTTTTTGCCTTTAGTTTTTATTTCTTCTTCCAATTTTTCCACAAAATCATCAAATTTGAATGTTCCAATTGGACCCCTGCCTCTAGCACGCACTGCTACAGTGTTTTCGGCAATTTCTTTGTCACCGAGTACAAGAACATAAGGAATTTTCTTATTTTGCAAACAATCCCTGATTTTGTACTGCATACTTTCAGACCTGTCATCTAAAAGTGCCCTAATGCCTTTATTTTTCAGTTCAAAGAACAATTCTTCGGCTGCTTGTGCGTGCCTGTCTGCAATTGGGACAATTGCAACCTGCTTTGGAGCAAGCCAAGATGGGAAAGCACCAGCATAATGTTCTGTCAAAATGCCATGGAAGCGTTCCATAGAGCCAAACACAACCCTATGAAGCATTACAGGGGTCTTTAATTCTCCATCTTTATCTTGATATTTCAAATCAAAACGGATAGGAAGGTTAAAATCCAGCTGTATTGTAGCACATTGCCAAGTTCTGCCTATTGCATCTTTAAATTTAAAATCAATTTTTGGGCCGTAAAATGCGCCATCACCTTCATTTATATCATATTTCATGCCGCGTTTTTCAAGGGCTTCTTTAAGGCCTGCTTCAGCTTTATTCCAGTTTTCAATTTCGCCTACAAAGCTTTCAGGACGGGTGGAAAGCTCCACTTCAAAGGTCATGTTAAAGATACTCATTGCATCTTGAATGAAATCAATAATTTCATTAATTTCATTAACTAATTGTTCAGGAGTACAGAAAATGTGGGAATCATCCTGCGTAAAACCCTGAACACGGGTAAGACCACCAAGTGCACCGGATTTTTCTTTTCTATAAACTGTGCCAAGTTCTGCCATTCTGATAGGTAAATCCCTGTAAGAGCGGCGCTGTGCCTGATAAATCAGAATATGAAACGGGCAATTCATAGGTTTTATAATAAATTGCTCGTCTGAATCATCCTCTTTTTGCACAAAAAACATATTTTCACGGTAATGATCAATATGGCCAGAAACTTCCCACAGCTTTGTTTTTGCGATATGGGGAGTATTTACAATAACATAACCGCGGCGCCTGTGTTCTTCCCTCCAATAATTTTCAATGTTTTCACGCACAAGAGCCAAATTAGGATGCCAAAGCACAAGCCCTGCGCCTATTTCATCGTGCACAGAAAATAAATCAAGTTCTTTGCCAAGCTTTCTGTGGTCTCTTTTTTTAGCTTCTTCAAGCATATCAAGATATTCTTTGAGCTCATCTTTGGTAGAAAATGCTGTTGCATAAATTCTTTGCAGCATTTTATTTTTTTCAGAACCTCTCCAATAAGCACCTGCTACAGATAAAAGTTTAAAAGCCTTGATTTTTCTAGTATTTTCAAGATGCGGGCCAGAGCAAAGGTCATTAAACAGTACATTTCCATCCTTATCTTTTGTTAAATAAAGGGTAGGATTATCGTTTTTATGCTCTTCTAAAAGTTCAGCTTTATAGATTTCACCTGCCTTTTTAAATTCATCAATTTGGGCTTGAACATCAGGAATAACATATTTTTCAAACCTTAAATCCATATTAACAAGGCGTTTCATCTCTTTTTCGATTTTTTCAAAATCTTCTTCTTTAAGGGTGGCATCTTCTATATCAAAATCATAATAAAAGCCATTTTCAATAGCAGGGCCTATTGCAAGTTTTGCATTTGGGTATAAATTTTGCACAGCCTGAGCCATAATATGAGAACATGAATGTCTTAAAGTATGCAATTCAGCTAAATTATCCTTATTTTCCATAACAAATCTTCCTCTTTATTTGTTTAAAATTCTGTTAAAATTTTATCACAAAAAAAGATGGGAATAAAATAAGAACTAATTTTCAGGCAAAATATATTCTAAAACCACGTTCAGGGTGCCAAATCTATCTTTTTCCTTTGAAATAAGCTTATATTCAGCCCCTCTAGGAAAAACAACTTCGCCGCCATGTTCACCATTCCTTGAAACTTTTGCCCCCTTTGGCACATGGATTTCAAGCATCATATTATCATTAACACTGTTTGACCAATTTTCTGCCAATTCTTTCCTGAAAGCCCCGTAGGAATAGCCTTTATCAGGAATTATTGTGTCGCCCTCTTTTGCATTTTCAATCACATCAAAATCCTGATTAAACCTTTTTATCAGGGAATTTTTACCTCTGCCCCTATAGAATACAAAATCATCCTCAAGCGGGGGTAGATTTTCAAATTCTTTATCAATTTCTGAAATATATTCAAGCGTCCATTTGTCATATTTTTCAAGCGGAAGTCCCTTCTCCAGGCGGGTTAGAATATATCTTATGTCGCTATTTGAACGATTTATATCATGATGCATTGAAACTTGCGTAAAATCGTCAGTATATGGATAATGCCTTTCATTATCATAATTAAACTTGCCTGTAAAACTTACAGTATCGGTTTTGAGCACACCTGTGTTGAAACGATAATTATTTGGCGATTTTAATGGATTTGCACAATGTAAAACAGGTACTTTAGCTTGTTTTTGGATATTTCTTAAAAAATTCAAATTTATCATACACAAATAAATTGTGCTGAAAATAAAAATTGACATCTTTCATTAAAAATGTGTCAAAATATAAAGTTATGTAAAGGCAAAATACAGCTTCTTTTAAATCTTATGAAACAAATTTTAAAGATAAAAAAATACCGCCATCCTGTAGATTGATATTCAGGGGCGGCATAATTTTTTTCTACTCCATAATCCATCAATTTAATGATTACATTTTTATCACTTTCGCCTGAAATTCATAACAGCTTTATTATTCAAAGCGATAAGCTCCATTGAACTCCAAAATTCATTTGGAGACAATGTTGATTTAGCCTCAAGATTAACCGTCACTTTTGTGGCATACATCTGCGCCAGTTTTTTATCAATACTATCTGTTGGTCTAACTGCCATATAAACTCATTCTTTCAATATAATCGTCTTACATATATATAAAGTATATAAAAAGTATTGAATTTCATAAAAGATAGCTTTTGTTACAATAGTTAACAAACGGTGAAACATAGACCAGTGCAGTGTTTTGCAAGGGTATAGTTTTGTGGTATAATCTATTTGCTATTTTAAAAATTACATTGAGGAGAGGGAAAATCATGAAAAAATACCGTATAGGTGTGGATATTGGCGGCACAAATATTAAAATTGCACTTGTAGATAAAGAAGGAAAAATTATCTATTCTAACACAACCCCTACCCGTGCAGACCTTGGGTATGAACATTCTTTAGGAAATATTAAACTTGCAATTTCAGATTTAATAAAAGAAACAAATGAATCAAAAGATACAATAGAAGCTATAGGCTTTGGTTTTCCGGGACAAATTGATTATCAGGCAGGAATAGTAAGATTGCTGCCCAATATGCCCGGATGGGTGGATATTCCTGTAGCTGACATTATCCAAAAAGAATTTGGCATAACAACACGCCTTGATAATGATGTTCGCGTTGCAACACTTGGTGAATTAAAATATGGTGCAGGAAAAGGCTGTCAAAACCTTGTCTGCATTACAGTAGGCACAGGAATAGGCTCCGGACTTGTTATAAACGGCAAACTTGCACGCGGTGCCAAAAATGCCGCAGGAGAAATAGGCCACATTAAAATGTCTATGAATGATGGCCCTTTGTGTGGCTGCGGAGATTTTGCATGTTTTGAAGCTTATGCTTCAGGCCCTGCAATTGTACAAATGGCAAAAGAATACATTATGGGCGGAAAATCTTCTAAATTTAAAGAACTTGCAACAGAAGAATTAAGTCCATATATTGTTGCACAGGCTGCATTACAGGGGGATGTTGTTGCAAAACAAATTTATAGAAAAACAGGTGAAATTATAGGCCTTGGCCTCACATCCGTTATAAATCTTTTAAATCCTGAAAGAGTAATAATAGGCGGCGGTGTAGCAGATGCAGGGGAAATCCTTTTAGGGCCAATTAGAGAAGTAGTACAAAAACGTGCTATGCCAATACAAGCAAGCGCCGTTGAAATTGTACCAGCAGAACTTGGAAACACAGCAGGGGTAATTGGTGCAAGCTTGCTTATTGAAAGCTAGATAAAAGAAGGTTAAAAAAATATGCCTGTATATTTATTTTGGGGCGATGAAGATTTCACGCTTGAAAATGAAATAAAAGCCATAAAAGACAAAGCCTTAGATACGGCAAATGGCGGGGAAATTTCGCCCCTAAATTACAGGTGTCTTGATAATCCGGATTTTAAAAATTTAATTGATGCGCTTCGCGCGCAACCTATGATGTTTGGGGATATTGTTTATAAAATCAGGGCAGATAAATATTTTTTAGAAACTACAAAAAAGGTAAAACTTGATGATAAACAAACAGATGAAATCATAAAGGCGCTTGAATTAGTATCAGAAAGGGTGCATATTATATTAACCTGCCCTATTGAAAAAGGAGATAGAAAAAAGCCTGATTCAAGAAAAAAACTATATAAAGCCGTGCAAAAGGCGGGGCAAATTCAGGAATTTAGTGCATTCAAGGCGTATGAAGAATATAAAATTCTTCCCATTTTAAAATCTATGGCACAAAAAACGGGTTTAAAGGCGGATAACAACACCCTTACTATGATAATAAGGCAAACAGGTTCTGCTTTAAGAGATTTAAACACAGCACTTGAAAAATTAAAATTAATAATTCACCCAAATAACACTATAACAGAAGATGCTGTGCAAAAGCTTGGCGGAGAAAACAGAAACATATTTTTAATAAGTGATTTAATACTTGAGGGGCGTAATTCAGAAGCCGTTTTTCAGATTTCAAATATGCTTGATAAATCTCACTATTTGGAGATTTTAGCATTTTTACAGAGTTCTTTTTCAAAACTTCTAATTACAAAAGTTTATTCAAAAACAATGTCAAGCTTTGATATTGCAAGAAAAACAGGTCAAAATGATTATGCTGTAAAAAAAAGTTTAGAAAAATTGAATAGTGTAAATTTAGAAAAACTTATAAATATTAAGCAAAACCTAACACAAGCAGAATATGAAATAAAAAGCGGTTTAAAAGAACCGCTGACAGCACTTGAATGCGCCATAATGGCAAAAAACAGAATAAAAGATGGAATCAGCACTGGAGGCGCTTTATGATTTCAAAACTTTTATATGAAAAATTTCCATTTATAACAAAATATTTTGAAACATTAATAAATGAAAATATAGATAAATTCCCTCAATCTATTGTATTTGAAGGGCTTGATATCATTGGACAATATATATTTTCTATGGAACTTGCAAGGGTGTTAAACTGTAACGGAGACAAAACACCCGATTGCACTTGTATCAATTGCACCTGGATAAAAGATGTGAAGCACCCAAGCGTTAATATTGTTTCTCCGATAAACTATAAAGATGATTCAACAAAAACCGTAATATCAATAAACCAATCTAAAAAAATAACCTCATCTTTAAGGGAAACAAGTGATTATCATAGATTTTTTATCTTTTGTGATGCAAAAATTAAACAAAGAAGCGCCAATGAAACAAAAAGCATTCAACAATATGAATCGTTGGGATATGATTTTCCTGAAGAAAACTGGACACCAATGCCTGTTACATCAAAAATATTTAAAGCAGAAGCTTCAAATTCACTTTTAAAATCCATTGAAGAGCCCCCTAAAAGAACAACTTTTATTTTTCTTACAAAGTCTAAGGAAGATATAATTTCAACAATAGTTTCAAGATCTGTTGTATTTAAACTTTCTGCAAGAAGGATATTGCACTTGGGTGCTGAATTCAGTGACATTTTAGCAGGATATCCCGATTTCAATACACAAATGGCGCTTGAAACAGCGTTTAAAGCAGAAGATTTTATAAAATCTAAAGAAATAGATATTATGGATTTTTTAAATGATGTTCAAGAATACATTTTAAACTTATTGAAAGCAAATTTAAACAATAACCAGGCTGTTAAAATGTTTGAGCACCATATAAAAATTATACAAACAGCAAAAAAAAGAATTATGACTTCAATGAGCCCAAAAATTGTTTTAGAAAGTATGTTTTTAGATTTTGCAAAGAAAGAATAAGATGAACATTATAGCACTTTCAATCCCAACAGGAATAGGGGCAGAAATTGGCGGATATGCAGGAGACGGTGGATATATTGCAAGAGAATTTTCAAAACATTTCAAGGTAATTTTAAATCCAAATGTTGTAAATGCAGGAATTTTGAGCGCCATTAATGAAAATATGTATTACACAGAAGGGTATGCCTTTGATGAATTTTTTAATGGCAAAATAAATTTAAAACCCTTAAAACGTAAGGCTGACTGTTATTTTTTAGAACAAAACAAAATAGGGGTGATTTTCGATAAAAGCATTCCAAAAGACATTTTGAACCTACACTTGAATACTATTGATGCATTAAAAATAGTAAAAGGATATGATATTCCATATTATGAAATAACAGAAAATACTGTAGGGGTGCAACTTTTAAAGGATGATTCCGGGGTTTCTACCGGCATAATTGAAAATGAAAAAACACTTTACTGCGCGGCAGAAAAATTAATAAAAAAAGGGTGCAATGCAATAGCTGTAGTGTGCTTTTTTGGAGATGAATGCGAAGATGAAAATTATAATAATGGAATTGGCGTAGACCCTATTGGCGGCATTGAGGCTGTTATTTCACATTATTTGGTTAAAGAATTTATGGTGCCCTGCGCCCACTCTCCTGCATTTTCAGGGCTTGATATAACATTTAAAAGGGTAAATTGCAAAGTTGCATCAGAATTTATATCGTCAACATACCTTCCCTGCATACTGGATGGGCTTTCTGTGGCACCAGCACTCATTCCTTGCAATATTTATAATAATGCCGACAAGATAATATCAAGAAATGATGTTAAATGCCTCATCGTGCCTGATGGAGCATTAGGTTCAAAAGCAGTATTATCCTGCATTGATTATGGGATATGCGTTTGTTGTGTTAAAAATCAAACCGTACTTTCAATTGATTGCAACAAGTTTAGAAAAAATGATATAATTAATGAAAAAAATGCCAGTCAAAATATCAGGCAATTTTCAAGCTATCAGGAATGTTTAAATTTTATAAGGAAAGAATATGAATAAAGAAAGATTTAAAAACCTTTGCAAATTCAAAAAGAATTTAAAAGAGGGCTGGACACTTGTTGAACTTTGCGTTGCAATGATTGCACTTGCAATTTTGGTTGGAATTTCTGTTCAATCAATCAAACCAAAAAGAATGCTGATAGCACCTTTTGCGTATGCAGGGGTTCAGAATTTAAAACAGGCAAACAACTATATATTAATCAAATGCAATAACAATGAAGTGTATGGCTGTCGCCCTAATGATGTTAAGTTGCCAGATAGTACAATAGCAGTCCAAGATATGCACAATTATTGGACAAACCTGACACCTGAAGAAAGGGCACAGCAAAACCTATATGAACCTACAGTAAATAACATAGATGATACATATTGTATTGAAGTTGCAAACCTTTTTACATTGGTAGATGAAACAATAAACTGTAAATTTAACAACGGAAATGGTGATGGCACAGAATTGCCCTCTGCAAGCAATGGCAATAAAGGTAAAGCAAATTTTCAAGCTTCCAATATGGTGTCATACTATTACCTTGAAAGACCATGGTATAGAATTATGAGGGCATCACCATCTGAAGGAAGCCCCGAAACAATGAATGCCACAACTGAAACTTATGCAAAGCAAATTTGGATTGATGTAAATGGTAATGATGCACCAAACAAACCAGGAGAAGACCAATTTGCTCTAAAAGTTTATATTACAGGTGAAATTATTCCATCAGGATGCAAACTATATGCAGGCGAAAAGCTTGAAGGTGCTGATGCTATGGATACAACACATTTATATTGCCCAAGCGGCACTTCAAGCGAAGATAACTGGCTGAAAAGCAGTTATCCATTTTCATACAACTTATTTAGAAGCTATGTCCCTGATATAGATGATTCAGAAACAAGAAAAACTGATGCTCAAATGCGTGGTGTCAGCTATCAAGAAGCTGCTTGTAAATCAGGACGCGATATTTTAATTCCAAGAGAACAATTCTGTTCTGCAACAGAAACTCCTCAAGGAGAAGGAGCTTATGATACAATTGAAAATTGTGAAACTGGAGAACACAGCGCATTTTGCGTTACAAGGCTCTCAAGACCATCAAATCCAGGATTGTTCAGGCTGCCTATTGCAATCTAGTTTCATAAAATCAAATTATTGATTACGCTTTTAAAAACTTTAAAAAAACCATGCCAAATTATTCAATCAATGGCATGGTTTTTTATTTAAATTTATTAAAAATACTCAACAAATAACTTAATAAAATTTAACCTGATTGTTTATTATAATAATGGTAATTTTATTGTGCTGCAATGGTTTCAAGTATTCATTAAGAATGTTAAAGAAATGTTTATGTAAAATTTAATAACAAATGTTAAATACGCTAAAAATAGGATAAAATCTCAATTCTACAAGTGTAAAATACTAAAGTTAGATAAATTTTTTATAATAATAATTGCCATTAATTAACCTTTTAGTTTACTATAGAAAGTGTTAGATGAACAATTAAACATCTTGATTGTTGTTCATTAGTTTTCGGAGGAAAAGTGTTAGAAAACGGATACATTCAAATTTATACAGGGGACGGCAAAGGAAAAACCACAGCAAGTCTTGGATTAGCACTTAGAGCCCTTGGTCATGGGTGGAAGGTCTTAATTATTCAATTTGCAAAGGGTGATAAAGGCACAACCTATGGCGAAATAGCATCATCCGGCCGTTTTGCCGATAATCTTGAAGTTGTTCAATTTGGTTTAGATAGAGTGTGCTATTCTCATAACCTTAATATGGATGATTATAAAGAATCCAAAAAAGGATGGGAATTTGCTAAAAATGCAATTCAAAGCGGCAAATATGGTCTTATAATTTTAGATGAAATTAACGTTTGTATAGACCTTGGCATGATAAAATTGCAAGATGTAAAAAATACCCTTTTAAACAAACCAAGAAGTTTAGAGATAGTTTTAACAGGAAGACGCGCACCGCAAGAACTTATTGCAATGGCACATCTTGTTACTGAAATGCAACCTGTAAAACACTATTTTGATATAGGAGTTATGGCAAGGAGAGGAATAGAATATTAAACATTTGCGCCCAATAAATGTTTATGTTAAAATATTCTTAAAGAAAATGAAGTTATGAAAAAGATTTTAATGGGGAAATGGGGGTTTTGAAAACTCCCTTTTTTTTTTTATTCTTTTTCATTATAATAAACAGCCCATCTAAACTTCACAATTACCCGATATGGTAATGAATCTATTAATTTATTTTCCGCCCTAAATCTTTTATTCTTTTATACTAGCACTTTTAATAGCATTAGAATTTGCAATTAACTCAAGTTTTTTCTCTCGTCTTAGGTGTTTTATTCTATATTCTTCTTTCATTGCTTCAGATTTTGTTTCATATTCTTTTTTATAAAGAATTTTTACAGGTTTATTTGCGTTAGTATATTTTGCACCTTTTTTATTGACGCCATTTAGATGTTCTAAATAACGCCTTTCAACATCCGTTGTAATGCCTGTATAAATCGTACCGCGCTCTGTCTCAAGCAGATAAACAAAGTATGTCATCAAGCGCTTTTTTCACCTCATCAAATGTATCAAGTGTTACTAAAACCTGTCTATATTTTGAAGCATTTTTGACAGATGAAATATAAAAACCATAAAATTTCCTCATAAATTTTATTCCGTTAATCTCACCCCTTAAATTTACTTCATCTTGGATATGTTCTAGAAGCATGTTTATTTTTTCATCTAAAGCAGGTTCTTTTATAATTTCACCTGTAGATAAATAATGTTCAATCCTATAAGCCAAAGTAAAATCTCCCATAAGGCCCCTGCCTATTGAAACACCATCAGCTTTTGTAATTTCTAAACATCTTGCAGCATCTTCCACAGTTTTAATATCACCATTTGCAAAGACAGGAATATCTACTTCTTTTTTTAGTTCGCCAATAGCTTTCCAATCAGCAAAGCCTGAATAAAGATGCGAACGGCATCTTCCATGCAATGTTAAAAATTTAGCACCCGCTTTTTGCATTAATTGACCAAATTCTATAAAATTTTTATGCCCTTCATCCCAGCCAAGCCTAAATTTTACACTTAATGGAATATTGATATTTTCACTTACTGCCTGCGCTATATCAAAGGCAAGATGCGGGTTTCTCATTAAGCCTGCACCATCAGATGACTTTACCACCTTATTTACAGGGCAACCGCAGTTTATATCTATACAAGATGCTCTTTTTTCTAGTAATTTTGCAGCATTTACCATTAAATCAGGTTTGTGGCCCACAATTTGGAAGGAGAGCGGGTATTCAATTTCTTTAAAATCTGCAATTTTTGGATTTGACACGTTTTTAAGTGCTTCAGAAGATAACATTTCAGTTGAAAGCAGGCATTTTCCTTTGTATTTTCTAATTAAATTTCTATATACAATATCTGAAATACCAGCCAAAGGCGCCTGAATAACTTTTATATTTTTAATATCTATGTATTTATTTTTGTTGTCCAAGGTAATCTTTTAATTCCTTTAATCTATCTTCAACATATTTTGATGTGTCATCATTGTTTGCACCATCTTTTGCCTTTAGGGTTTGGTATTTTTCATAATAAGAAACTGCTGTTTTATAATCTTCTTTTGTATCGTAGGCTACAGCCAGCGTATAATAGGAAAGTGCAAATTCAGGGTCAGCATTAATTGCTTTTTTATATTCTTCAATTGCCATATCTTTTTTGTTTGTTTCATCATATATAGCACCTTTGTAATAATATGCATAGGCATTTTTTGAATTTTGAGCCAAAACTTTATTTAACAAAGAAAGCGCATCATTATATTTTTTATTTTCGTAAAAAGAAATCGCCATATTAAGGTCTTTTCCTTCTGCCCCCTGTTTTAGTGCAGAAAGTGCATTTTTTGCATCGTTATTGCTTGGTTCAATTGCAAGAATTTTATTTAAATACTCCATTGCAGAGTTTGTATTTTGCAAATTTACATAAGCATTTGCTATAAAATACATTGCCTTTGTATCGTTTGGCGTTTTTTCAAGCACTTTTTTAAAATATTGAATAGCCTGTTCATTTTGTCCAAGTTCAAAATAACAAGATGCTATAGAATACAATACTTCAGGAGTTTGCATTTTAATTTTTAAGTAATTATCCAATGCAAGTTTGTAATCACCTGAATTAAAATGATTTGTGGCGCTATTGTATAAATTTGCCGCAGCCTCTGTATTTATATCATTTTGCATTGATAGAAGCTCTTTATTTTGAGGCAAATTTGAAAGCCCGTGGCTAATTGCAGCGTTTGCTTTTGTATCATCGTTTTGCATGCGGTATATCTGCGCTATATTTATATAAGGCTCCGGCATTTTTGAATTTATGGCTATTGCCTTTTTATAATAAATAATAGCATCTGGATAGTTTTTATTTTTATGGAGCTCATAAGCATAATTAAACTGTTTATCGTAATCATAAGGGGCTGAAATTGCTTCTTTTTTTAGATAATTTATTAAATCTTCCCCGCTCAACCCTGCAATTACAGCATTCAGCCCATCTTTTGCAGCAGCATCATCGGGTTTTATTTTAAGAGCTTTTTTATACTGCTCTATTGCTAAATTATAATCTTTTGTTTCATAATATAGGGATGCAAGGTTTGTTAATACAACAGAATCTTTTGGTTTTATAGCCTCTGCTTTTTGATATTCTGCACGCGCTAAATCATACTGTTTTTGCTTTTGATAGATTGCACCCAAATTAATGTGCGCTTCAGCATCTTTTGGATTATTAACGCATCGCGCCATCCAAAGAGTTTTTAAATCATCCAAAACACTATTGTCGCCATATTTAAAAGCAAGAGTGTACTCATCATTAGCAGCATCAAAATTTTTAATATCATCCAAAATTAATGCATATTTATAATGTGCAAGACCATCATCAGGTTTTAATTTAACAGCCTCCCTTATAATATCAAGTGCCATTTGCTGATTGTTCAAACTTTTATAGATATCAAAAAGCGGCAACATGGCAGAATAGGCATATTTTTGCCCTTGATTATTTTTTAATATATTTAAATCATAGCCTGCTGCTGCAATTTCACCTTGAGCCCTCAGGTTTTTAGCATTTTGAAATTTATTATCAATAGATAAATTTTCATGTTTTTTTAGAAGCTGCTTTAAACTATTTTCAGTAGATGTAATTTTTGAAGCTTCTGTTTGATTATCCGCATGCCAGTATTTCATATAAAAAAGGGCGGATTTTAAGTCGTTTATAGCTTTTTTTGGCTGTTTTTCAGTATTTAAAAAATATTGCGCCCTTGAGATATAGGCAGTATAAAGCGCATTTTTAACATTATAATCATAAGGAACATATCTTAAAACTTTTTTAAATTCATTTATAGCAGAAGTATATTTTTTACCTTTGTATAAATTTACACCATTGTTGTAATAAACATTATATCTTTCTTTTATATCAGCTTCATTACAATAGGCGGCATTTTCCATATTAAATGCCTGTCCTGCAATAACCATTAGAGCTATTAAGATTAAAATTTTATTTTTCATAAAGTTCAAAATTTCCTTATAATAAGTAAATATATTTTACAGGTAAACCAATTATACTACAAGTTTTATGGTATTTTATAATCTTCATAGAATCATTTTTGGTATAATAAATTTAAAATTAAAAAATGAAGGAAGATTTTATGCAGCTTTTACATATCAATCATGATAAAACAAGGCTTTTAATCTTTTTTGGCGGATTTTATACAGATTACAACTGTTTTAAAAATTTTGATACAGAAACATCTGATATTTTATTTATAAATGATTATTCCGATATGGATTTTGAGGAATTAAGATATTTTGATTTTACACCGTATACTGAAATCAATCTTATAGCTTATTCTTATGGTGTTTGGGCGCTAAATTGCGCATATTTAACAAAAGCACTTCCCAAAATCAATAAAAGCATTGCAATATCAGGAACATTTTGCCCGGTGCACACATTATACGGCATCAATCCTAAAGTATTTAACATTATGCTAAATGCAATGAGTATATCATCTTTAGGCACAAAAACTATTGAAAATTTTGAACAAAACATGCTTGCAAACTGTAACAGCAAATCTGACCATAATTTTCAAAAAGCTACTAGAACTTTAGAAAATTTAAGACAGGAATTAATTTCAATTAAAAATAATGCAAAAGAATGCAAAATGGAGAATGGATTTCAGTTTGATACTGTAATTTTAACAAAAGAGGATAAAATATTCCCCTATAAGGCTCAGGATGCCTTTTTTGAACATCATCCACACAGGGTGATTTTAAATACCGGGCATTTTCCATTTTTTGAATTTGAAAATTTAGATAAGATTTTAGAATTATAGGGCCATTTGTGGATTTCATCAGAGCAAAAAATACATATAGAGAAAATGCTATAGTGCAAAAAAGTATGGCAAAAAAGCTTATTTTAGAGACTATTTCAAAAGCTGGATGCAATTTCTGTAATATTTTTGAAATAGGCTCAGGCACAGGGCTTTTAACAGATGAAATTGTGGCAAATTTTAATTTTAAAAGACTTTTTTTAAATGATTTAACTGATAATTTTACAAACCATAAATGCAAACAATATTTTAAGGGTGACATTTCAAAGTTAAATTTTGGGGATGATTTTTGTGTTGATTTAATTGTTTCAAATGCTGTATTTCAGTGGATAAATAATAAAGAAGCCCTTTTTTCAAGACTTTTTTCTATATTAGCAAATGATGGCACTTTGGCTTTTACATATTTTGGATGCAAAAATTTTTGCCAAATAAAAAATATTTCAGGTTTTGGGCTTGATTATGAAGATATTATGCCTATTATAAAAAAAACAGGGTTTAATATTCTATATTTTGAAGAAGAACTTGAAACCCTGTATTTTAAAGACGTGCAAAAGATATTAGAGCATATAAAACTAACAGGTGTTGGCACAAACAGTAATCATTTATGGACAAAAAGCAAATATGAAGCTTTTAAGGAAAAATATTTAGAAAAATTTTCAGACAAAAATGGCGTAGAATTAACTTATCATCCGCAGTATTTTATTTTAGGGAAATGATGATTTTTAATAATGAAGAGGTTTTAAACCCGGTTGTTTGGTTGGAATATTTAAAACAAAGACATAGTCCCGTTTATGACCCTCTGTAAGAATTTATTATAGCCCCAAAGCCTCTTCAATGGTATTCTTATTTAAATATTCCAACCAAAAATTCATGCCGGGCTAAAACACATAACATGATAGTAACTCACGCGCAATTGATGAAGTATTAATCTTTTTAATTGCTCTTTTTTCCATCTGCCTGATGCATTCTTTTGTAACACCATACATATTGCCAATTTCTTCCAATGTTTTTTTGGCTTCATTTTTTAACCCGAATCTTAGCACTATTACTTCTTTTTCCCTGTCTTTTAGTGCATTTAAAGCAATTTTTATATCATGTTTTAAATCTTCATATTCAACAGTTTTTTCAACATTTTGTTTCACATCTTCAATAATTTCAGATAGACTCATCTGATTATCATCCATTGAATCCATTGAAGCTTCCAATGAAAGAGCTTTTGTGTAGGCACCAAGAAATGTGTCAATTTTTTCTTCTGAAATACCCATTTTATTTGCCACAATTGATGGTTTTACACTGCAATTATATTTTTGCTCCAGCGAATGTTTAATCTTTTTATATTTAGATAAAGTTTCTTGAATATAAACAGGAATTTTCATACAGTGGGATTGTTCCGAAATTGCTTTAAACATTGCCTGCTTTATCCACCAGGTAGCGTATGTAGAAAACTTATATCCTAACTTCCATTTAAATTTATCACAAGCTACCATAAGGCCTATATTGCCTTCTTGAATTAAATCAAACATTGATAAACCACTCATGTGAATAGTTTTTCTTGCAATATTTATCACAAGTTTTAAATTCGCTTGAATTAATCTTTTTTTAGCAGCCTCATCCCCCAGTGAAACAAGTCTTGCGGTTTCTTTTTCTTCTTCTGGCGTTAAAATCGGAAATTTAGATACTCTTTTTACATAAAAATTTAAAGATTCATCTGACATAATGTTAGAATTAAAAACTGAGCTTGATTTTGCTGCGAAATTTGCCCTTGCATTAGCATTTTTCATAAATCTTATTCTCCTTTAAACTTTACACATTCATAAACTCGTTTTTATCCAAAACAAGAAAGGCAGCAGAAAATTAGCCTTTAAACAATGTTTTAGGACAATAGAATCTACACGCTTTAAAACAATATTGAAAGCGTTTAATTAAATATTTTGACTGATTGCAACAACTAAAAAGATTTAAATTAAAAGATTGATAAAGAGGGTTTGATATATTGAATATATATTTAATATATCATTATAAAATTATTTTTTCAATCCATGTATAAAGAAATGTTAAGATGAGTTTTAATTTTTAAAGGTCTTGTTAATATTTCTTAACATAAAATTCTTTCTAATACAACAAAATATTCGCCTTGTGGTAATAATTTTGCCCATATTTGTAAACAATTGTAAAGTTTTTACTGCATTTGAGCAATTATGTCAGATTGATATACTTTATATATGTACGTGGACTGATTAACGATTTAAATTAAGAACTATTTTAAAAGCAATATTGAAGAAATTATAAAGAACTAAACTACACATTCTAACCAATACACACTAACCTTCACTTCACACACGAGGAATTACGTAAAAGTATTCCAAACGGCCTATTTAGGCCGTTTTTTTTATGTATTTTATAAACAACGACTGTTTTATTAAAAAATAGTTTATGATAAAATCAAAACAAGAAATTAACATGAGGAAAACAAATGGCAAAGATATATGAAGGAAACCTGGTAGCAGATAAAAATGATAGATTTTGCATCATTGTTGCAAGGTTTAATGAATTTATAGGTTCAAAACTTTTATCTGGTGCAAAAGATGCTTTTCTTCGCCATGGCGTGGAAGATAATAATATAGACATTATTTGGGTGCCAGGCGCTTTTGAAATTCCTCTTGCTGCAAAAAAAGCAGCCAAAAAAGGGTACGCAGCAATTGTCACCCTGGGTGCTGTTATAAAAGGTTCAACTTCACATTATGATTACGTTTGTGCAGAAGTTTCAAAAGGCACAGCCCATGTGGCACTAGAAACAGAAACACCTGTAATTTTTGGAGTACTTACAACAGATAATATTGAACAAGCTATTGAACGTGCTGGAACTAAAGCTGGCAATAAAGGCTCTGAAGCTGCAAAAACAGCAATTGAAATGGCAAATCTTTTTAAAAACATTTAAACAATTTTTCATATTATATTAATCTTTAGGTTGATATGAATTTTAAATCTTTAGATTGATGATACAAATCATGTAAAAAGTTATTGTTATTTTATTAAGACTTGGATTAGGAACTTTTTATCATGAAAAAAATCATTCTATGCTTATTGTTTAGTTTATTTTTTGTGCCGCAGGTGGCATTTTCAAACGATAATTTTATATATTCAATAAATGTCAACAGAAATAATGACAACCAAAGCTTGCAATTGGATATAAAAAGTGATTATAAAACAAAGATTACAAATAAAATTGATGAACTTGGCCGGGAATACTTTGATATCAAGGATGCAAGTTTAAAAGAAAATTTTGTAATTCAATATAATAATGTGCAGGGTGTTGAAAGCGTTATAGCACAACAAATTGGCAATAAAGTAAGAATTTACATTAAAGGCGACAATATTAATGATATTGCAGCAAATTTCAAAAATGTTGAAAATCAGCCATATCCTGATAAAAGTGCTGGCTATGTACTTTTAGTATTTGCCTTTGCTGTATTTAGCGTACTTAGAATGTTTAAAAAGAAAGCAAAGAGACTAAATGCAAAAGCACAGTATTTAAAAAATGCTGCATCCAAGGCTGTTTATAATAATCTAATGGAAAAGAAGATGAAAACATCTTCCACAATACGTGATAACAGACATTTGACAGTAAATGCGCTAAAAAAGAAAAATATAAAATCTATAGGCGAATATCAAAAACAAAGATTCATTGACAGGGTTGCAATGTAGATTATAATTATAAATCCTATTTTCAAAGTATTGCGATTGCATAAACTTTATCTATGATTTATAATTTGTTTTAAGAGGGTTAAATTATGGATAATTATAATGCTCTGTCAAAATCCGCCATATTAACAAAGCTGGCACTTGATGGATATTTCATAGACTTATTAACTTTAAATTCTTTCATAAAATCGTGGCAAATTGAGGCGATATATGAAAATGAGTTTGGTATAGAATTTTTTGATAACAGTTCTTATTTGACCATTTTAGATAATTTAAAAGATAAATACAAAAAAACAAAAGACAGCTTAGAAGGAAATTTAAAAGAACAATTTTCTCAAGAAAAACATATAGAAAATATAGAAAAACCCTCACAAGCACAAGAAAATAACAATAAAGAAAATGTTTCTCTTGATGCTTTGATTGATTCACAAAAAAATGTTTCACAAGATAGCAAAGAAAACATAAATGTTTCTTTGAATGACATCACAGAAACACAACACAAAGAAGCACCCGCCCTATCACAATCTGTCACCCCAATTGTGATTCAAAACGAAGAACAAAAAGAAACTATAGATATATTAAATGCATGCGATGCTGTTATTGAAGCTCAGGATATTAAAACCAATGAAAACACTGAAAAAACAGTTGATAATGATATTTATATAATTGAGGATGACAAAACATACTCTTTAGAAGAGCTTGCAAAAGAAACACAAACAGAATACCAAAACAAAACAAGCAATATAATATATGAAAACACTATAATGCCAATGGCAATGAGAAATTTAAAGCCAGGGCCTGTAGCTCCAAATTCTAATATAAATGTAGATCATGAAAATATAGAAATTTTAAGCGAAGAAGATTTTGATAACCAAAAATTAAACCAAACTGCAAAGCTTGAATATGATGATGAATTAGCCCACATACTTGAAGGCGAAAACTTTAGCCAAGAGGAGATTGAAAAGGCTGATAATCTGATAAATAATTCAAAAAACACACAAAATGCTGTACAAAACCATGAGGCTGCTTCAAATACAAAAGAAGAGCAAAAACCCCAGCAGCAAAACCAAGCAGAAAAAACAAAGGATGAGCTTGATTTAATGCAATTGGCTCAGTCTTTTGCACAGAATTTAACTGGCACAAACAAAGAAGAAATACCGCCTGCTGATTTAGAAACAATATTTGAAGAATCTTACACAGAACCTTTTGAAGAATTACAGAATTTCGTGCAAGATAAACCTGAAGAATATAAATCGTTACAGGAAGATTTGCCCTCTGATATCGAAAAGCCGGAAACCCCTGTTGTAAGCTCCATTATGCAAGGATATTCTTCAACTAATCTTACAGCACAAGATGTTCGCGATATTATCAGAGAAGAAATTACGCGACAAACAGCAAATGTAGTGCCTGTTGCTCAAAATAATGAAAACATAAAAGAAATTGTAAGAGAAATTGTGAAGCAAACAGCAGATGTTGCACCACAAAATGCTTTTAAACTTGATATTTCAAACCGCACACTTGATATGATTGCAAAGACAATAGCGAAAAAAATTGCTGTAAAATTAAATGAATATTATAAATTAAACAGTTCAAAACAAGATGCAAAACTACAATTATTCAGAGAAAGAACAATGGATTTAAAAGAAAAATATCAAGCTCTTGCAGAAGAAAACAGAAAGTTAAAAAATCAATTAATTGAAAGCAATAGAAATTTAAATTCATACAAACCAACAGTTTTTGGCTTGTTTAAATACGAAGGCAAAAGAAGAAGATAACACAAGAGAGAAAATAAAATGAATACAATAATAATGCTTTTTTTAATAAGCTTGCTTATTTTAGTGCATGAGCTCGGGCACTTTTTTGCGGCAAGAATGTTTGGCGTCCGTGTTTCAAAATTTGGCTTTGGCCTTCCTATAGGCCCCACACTTTTTAAAACCAAATGGGGTAATACAGAAATTTTAGTACACGCCTTTCTTTTGGGCGGTTATGTTTCTTTTCCAGATGATGATGAAAAAGAAGAAGATGCCAAAAAAGATAAAAAAACAGAAGACAACAACAAAGAAATTTTGCCACCTGATTCTCCTGAAAGATTTAAAAATAAAAAGCCTTGGCAAAAAGCAGTTATTGTTTCTGCCGGCGTATTTATGAATGTTATTTTTGCAATATTTTTAACAATGCTTGCAGCTGCTTGGTATCACAAGCTTCCTATGGGTGAAGCTGATGTTTTTGTAAAAGAAATCATAAAAGACAACAATCAATCTAATATTGTTTCTATGGATATTAAAAGTGGAGACAAAATTAAAAGCATAAACAACATAAATGTTACCAATGCTTATAAATTTATATTTGTTGTACAAAAAAGTAAATATTTTGATGGCTCTGTTGATAGCGAGGTTATCACAGAAAAACTTAACAATTTAAAAAAATTAAACCCGAATGTTGATTTTGAAAACATTATCCCAGCAGGCACAAGATTAAGCCTTCCCGCAAAAACAGCAGAAAAACCTTTAAATGTAAGTGAAAATGTAGCAAAGGGATATGAAAAATTCAAAACAAATGAAATAGCACTTTCTAATAAAGAAATTGATTTAAGAAATGATATTGAAAATAAAAATGCTTACATTTTAAAAGAAGATACAGAGCCTGAATCTGTTGCAAAGGCTTTAGCTGACAGCTATAAACCAATAACAATTGTTTTAGAACGTGATAATAAAGAAATTGTTTTGAACAATATCTACACAGATAAAAATGGGGTTTTAGGGATAAAACTTGAAACTGTAGAAAAATTTACACAAATTAATAATGTTAAAGATGTGATTGTGCAATCACTCAATTATCTTTGGGTAAATACAAAATTAATGGCTTTTGGGCTTTGGCAGCTTGTCACAGGCAAAATTCCAATGTCTGAAATGCATGGTATAGTAGTGATTACAAAAGTAGGCTCTGATATCATTGAAACTTACGGAATGCTAAACGGCCTTTTACTTACAGCAATTATTAGCATAGATTTAGCCATAATAAACCTTTTGCCAATTCCTGCACTTGATGGCGGACATTTAATGTTCCTTGGATTGGAAAAAATCTTAGGCCGCGAACTTGATGAAAAAATAACGGAAGGCATTGGAAAAATTTTCTTCCTGCTTTTAATCATCCTTATGGTTTATGTAATATTTAATGATATTTTCGCCCTTGTCACGCATAAGTTTTAGCTATAAAAAAAGGGCACAAAAAGGTTACTAAATTGTGCCCTAAAAAAGTTGTTCATCTAAAATCTTAGTGTAGTTTAAGCTTAGCCAGACTTGGCTTAGCGAAAACAAACGAGCCTTTAGGATGTGAGGGCGTGCCAACGGCGATGAGCCGGTGGACAGCCCGACACTGGACTGAACTAGTGGACAGGGCGAAGGCGTACCATGTGCAAACTAAGATACCCACAGGAGCCTACTCCCACCACTCTATAATTATCTTGCCATTGGTGCCGTCTCCACCCTTGTTTGGATTGTTTGTAATATTGGATTGCGCAGAAGAATTTACTTTGCCCAAATCGCGCAGCGAAGCACCGCCACCTCCCGCAGATAACCCTGTTGCATTTTTACCATTTGCATTATCACCTGTATCTGCCGTTCCGCCAAAACCGCCATCGCCCTTGATTTCCTGCTTTGCTTCGGTGCCATCAGATGCAATTTTAGAATAAATGTAACCTATAAAGTTTGCACCTGCACCACCAGCTAAATCCACAGCATCAGCGCCTTTCAGGCCTTTTGTGCATTTTTTATTATTTAAATAGCTTGTGTTTTTATAATGACAAATATTTGAAATATTCCCACCTGCACCATTTTGAATATTCCCACCCGCATTAACAGAAGGATTTTTACCCCCATTGCCACCACCTGCTTTAATATCTCCAAAAACAGTGTCCCCGCCTTTTTTGGCACTCACAATGGTATTATTTGAAACATAGGCGCCACGGCCGCCTTTTCCTATCCTTAATTTAATTATCTGATTACTTGAAACAGGAATATTATATTTGAAAATATTACCGCTTGCGCCGCCTCCGCCTGCGCCCAATGAAGCAAGCTTATAGGCGCCATTACCACCATTTAATGTTGCATCCCAATATTTATTCCAGGAAATTCTTGCATAACCCGGTGCCCCATTACCGCCTGATGCTAAGCCATAGCCACCGCCTCCACCACAGCCAAAACCGGATGCAGGGCTTTTGCCATCTTTAAAACTTGAAATACCGCCTTCACCGCCAGTGCAGGATATTTCACTATTTAAAATTGATAAACCACCCCCAGCACCACCATTATAACTATTTGGAACACCGCCTGTTACAGTGTTTGACGCACTTTGCCCTGTGGTTAAAATATTTGTACCGCCAAGACCATTTCTATATATACCTGATGGGTTTCCATAATGAATGTCAGTTTTTGCAACCACAGCACCTGAATTATTCATATATGGTGCTGCCACCCCGGCGCCGCCAGCGCCAACCTGCACGGTTAAAGATTCTCCGGGGTTTGTTTTTAGAATACGATTTTCAACAATGCTTCCCCTGCCGCCACCATAGCCACCCGTGCCATAATCAAGATAGGATATACGCAAAGCGCCATCTTTACCACTAGTAGGGCTTTTATCCCCATTGCCACCATTACAATAGTTACTTCCAAAAATAGATTTCACATCGCCGCCCGCTATGCCATTCCCTTGTTTTCCACCGGTACCACCAGCACCGTTTCCGCCAATAGTATTGCCTGCGGATGCAGCACTATTTCCACCATTGCCACCACCATATCCTGCACCGCCGCCACCGCCGCCGCCTGTTGTCATATTGCTTGAACCGCCACCTGCGCCGCCTCCGCCAGGTGCTGCCAAATTATTATCGTTATCAAATATTGAAATCCAGGTTTTACCGCCGCCTCCGCCACCTGAACCACCTGTAGAACCTCCGCCACCACCGCCTGTGTAATATCCTCCTCCTCCACCGCCGCCAGAAGAATATGTAGGATTTGCATAAGACATACCGCCTTTTCCTCCGCCCATACTGCTTCCAACGCCGCCATTTATAGTTACAGTGCCACTAGTTGGCAACGTTAGTGCATCAGCACCATTTCCTGCGCCGTTTCCGCCGCCTTTGCCGCCATATCCTAATTTATCCTGATAACAAATGCCGCCTAAACCTACACCTGAACCATCTGCACCAGGAATGCCGGGAATTGTAATGCCATGTGTACCTGAACCGCCACCACCACCGTTTAATAGCCTTCCGTTTGCACCCCCAGCATTATCATTTCCGCCTGCACCGCCGCCTCCACCAATATACACAGTTAAACTGTTTACATTTGGCATAGTTGGAACACGGTTTACAATGTATCCACCGGAACCGCCACCTGCCCCTTGACCCCCACCACTGTGGCCAGAGCCTCCACCTCCACCGCCACATGCAGTTAACAAGAAATGTTTATTTTTTAATACATCCGGTATATTCCAGGTAATTTGCCCGCTGGAATTTGCAGTAAAGGTTTTATTGGGCTCACCCCCTGTAACATTTCCATTGCCACTTGTTACAAAAGTATGTTCTTTCATAACATATCCGCCCGCAGAACCACCTGCACCACCTGAAATTAAGGTAGCCATAATATCATTTACCATGGCAGGAACCGTAAATTGATGAGTATTTGAAACTGTTGTATATTCTGTATAGCCTGCTGTGGGCGCTGTGCCTCCACCACCGCCAGCACCTATTACCGTAACACTCATATAGCCTGTATATCCGCCTTTTACGGTAAATTCACCCTCGCAATATTCACTGCCATCTGCGTCAATTTTAACTGAATCCATTGGGCAATATTCAGGCGAGCCAAAATCAATTTCCACAAGTTTTTGGTTAGTTTTTGCAGGGCTCATATTCCCATTTAATGTAACACTTTCATTCATTTTCCTTGTCATAACAGGTGCAAGTGCTGCCATTAAAAGGGATGCCACCAAAAGTGCCATTAATAATTCTACCAAACTGAATGCAACTCTCTTGTCACCCTGGACTTGCCTCTTTTTGCCGAAAACTTCTATTTTCGTACAAAATAGGTCCTCTTGGAGTGGTTTCAGGGTCTCCTTGTAATCCGTAAGAGATTCTGAAACGAGTTCAGAATGACGAATTTTGTTCGGGGTAACAGATTTAGAAAACGCAGTGTGGTTTTTAAAGATTTTTGTTTTAAAGATTACCCAACCGGGTAGTTTGAAAAAATTTTTCATAAGTTATCCTTAACAATGTGATTAATACCCATCTGATACAAAATTTGAAACCGCAAACCCACGCAACAAAAGCCCCTTTAAAAAAGATGCTTTAAGTGAAACAACAATGCTAAAACCTGAGTTTGTCCAAAAAAAGTAATGCTTAAAATAACTCAACAAAGTTTGCATTAATTGAGTGGATTAAGTTAAAATTTTTGTATAGTAAACAATATTTTTTATTAAATATAATGACATTGTATAGTTATATGTATCAAATGTCAAGCATTAAGAAACTAAGTATGAAGAAATTTTACGGTGCAAGAATTAAACAGATAAGAGAAGCTTTGGGAATGACCCAGAGTGATTTTGCCGAAACATTTAATACATCAAGACAATTTTTAAACAATGTGGAAGGAAACAGGGCCACATTTTCAGATGTTAAACTTATAGAACTTCAGGATAAACATAATGTCAATTTAAATTTTGTTTTAAATAATATAGGGCAGATGTTTTTAGACAAAAGCACAAATGATATTGTGAGCATAAAACTTAAAAAAGGCCAGCTTTTAAAAGTGGAGTATGAAGAATAATCTTAATATTTTGATACAAAATGACAATTTGGCAAGTTCAGTGGTTTTATCCAAAATGTGTATCAAAATATTAGGAATAAAATATGAGCTCAATAGACAGCAAAAACAATACATCCATTCCAATTTCTACAGCAGCAGGTGCTGCAAGTTGCGCATTGATTGGTGGAATAAACAGGGCTATGGTATACAATAAAACAAATAAGGCCCTGCAAGCCCTTGGTACAAAAGATACGTTCACAAAAGATATTATTCAAAAAACAGGCACTATTATTAAAGACGGCAACACAAGCAATATATATAAAATAAAAGATATAAAAAGGTTTAGCATAACCACACCTGAAAACGTAAAACCCACGTTTGAAAATATTTCAGGTATTCTTAAAGACGCAAAAGAGATTATCAAAAAAACTACACCAAAATTTATACTAATATGCACTGCGGTAGGGGCTGTAGCCGGGCTATTGATTGGCCTTATGGACAAAACTTCGGCACAAAAAGATATTGAATAAAAAACACAACAAATTTATTAAGTAAGCATTTTTCAGGTATTGTTGACTTTAGGTGTGCTTCCTGTTATATTATCAGTAAATAACAGTGATTTTAAATACCTGAAGGAGGTGAAAACATTGCCAGAAGTACGCGTAAGAGAAAATGAAAATATCGAAAGCGCTCTTAAAAGATTTAAGAAAAAAATCCAAAAAGCAGGTATTTTATCTGAAATCAAACGTAGAGAAAGATATGAAAAACCGTCAGTAAAAAGAAAAAGAAAATCTGAAGCAGCAAGAAAAAGACGTGTTTAGATAAATATTTAAAAGGGGATTGCTTTTATCCCCTTTTTTAGAATAAAAGTTTTAAGGGGGAGAATATGGCAAAAGATTGCAGTTTTGATGTGGTTTCTGAATTTGACAAACAAGAACTTTTAAATGCAGTTGAACAAACCAAAAAAGATATAAATTCAAGGTTTGATCTTAAAGATTCTAATTCAACAGTTGAACTGGATGCAGATAAATCAATCACAATTACCACAAATGACGATATGAAACTGAAAAACATTGTGGATATTTTACAAGGAAAGATGATTAAAAGAAATTTAAGCATCAAAATTTTAGACCCAAAAACTCCAGAAAACGCTCTTGGCGGAAACGTTAGACAAGTTTTTGAACTTAAAAAAGGTCTAACCCAGGATTTAGCTAAAAAAATCACTGCTGCAATTAAAGAATCAAAATTAAAGGTGCAGGCTTCGATCCAGGGAGAACAGGTACGCGTTTCCGGCAAAAGCCGCGATGACCTTCAAGATGTTATTAAACTTTTAAAAGAAAAAGAGGATGTTTTCAACATTCCTCTGCAATTTACAAACTATAGATAATATGGAACTTGATTTAAAAAATACAGGCATTGTTTACAATCAGGATATTTCAGGCAGTAAGGATTTTGCGGCCGAAGTTTCTTCTTGCTTTTTTAACCAAGGTTTAACAAAAACCCTGCCAAAAATTTATGATATGGAAAATATGCCAAATAATATCACTTATGCTGTTGCAATAGGAGGGGATGGCACACTTTTAAAATGTGCAAGACACTACAGCAAATTAAACGTACCTGTTTTTGGTTTTAATATGGGCCGCCTTGGATATTTATCACAAGCATTACCTAATGAACTGGATTTTGTAATTCAAAAAATTAAAGATAAGGATTTTAGGATTGAAGAAAGATTAATGTTAAAATCCAATACAGATAACATTGCATTAAATGATATGGTAATAAAAAATGAATCAAATGCAAGAACATCTGTTTTGAATTTATTTATAAATGATAGACCAATTTGCAGCTATATGGCAGATGGAATAATAATTTCAACCCCTACAGGCTCTACTGCATATTCACTATCTGCTGGCGGCCCTGTAATTTCGCCCGATATTGATTGTTTTATAATTGTACCAATATGTCCGCACACACTAAATGCAAGACCTGTCATCGTAAGTTCAAATGTAACTGTCACGGTTAAAATTTGTGAAAATTGTGGATATCAAATAACAGCAGACGGACAAGATACAAGATTATTTAAAAATGAAGTTGTAATTAAAAAATATGAAAATTGCGCTAAACTTTTATTATTAAATAAAGAAAAAAATGATTTCTACAGAATTTTAAGACAAAAGCTGCACTGGGGGGTGGCACCAAACAAATGCTAAAAGAACTTTTCATTAAAAATTTTATATTAATTGATGAATTGAGACTTAATTTTGAATCAGGATTTAATGTATTTTTAGGGGAAACTGGTGCTGGTAAAAGTATAATTTTTAAAGCAATAGATATAGCCCTTGGCGCAAAAACAAGCAAAGATGTATTAAATAACCCTGAAAAAAATGCCCTAATTGAACTTACCTTTGAAGAAGATGATGAAGAAATTGTAATTTCAAGAGAAATAAGCAAAACCGGCACAAAGCCAAGGCTAAATGGTGCTATGGTAACACTTGATATCATAAATCAAATGAGAGAAAAACTTGTTGATATCCATTCGCAACACCAAACATATACATATATTCAACCAAAACACCATATTGGGCTTTTGGATTCTTACATTGAAAGTATAGATAAAGATTTTAAGGATACACTAAAAAAATACAGAGAAGATTATTTAGAATATAAAAATGTATCTAAAAAACTGAATGAACTTGAAGAAAAAAAGCAGGAAAATGCTGATAGGGTAGAATTTTTAAGGTTTCAAATTAATGAAATTGAAACTGCTGAGATAAAAGAGGGGGAAGAGGATGAATTAAACTCTGAACTTGATGTTTTATCTAACCTTGAAGAATTAAAGGAATTAACCTATAGCGCATATTATGCGCTAAACAGTGATGATGGATCTATTTTAGATGCACTATCCAAAATAAAATATAATATTTCAAGGGCAAGGGAATTTGATAATTCGCTAGATGAAACAGAAAGCAGTTTTATTGATGCACTAGAAAATTTAAGAGATATATCAAACACATTAAGAAATTATTCAGATGGTCTTCAAAATAACCCGCAAAGACTGGATGAAATCAATGAAAGGCTTGAATTAATTCAAAAATTAAAGAGAAAATATGGTGATATTTTTGAAGTTTATGAAAATTTAAAAAAAGAACTTGAAACCATAGAAAGCAGTGTTTTATCTTATGATGATTTAAAGATTAAAAAGGATGACTTATTAAATTCTATTAACAAGCTATCACAAAACCTAACAGAAAAAAGAAAAATAAATGCTGAAAAATTATCAAAATTAATCGAAAATGAACTTAAAGATTTAAATATGGAATATGCAAAATTTCATATTGATATTCAAGAAAGTAATTTTCAACAAAACGGTAAAGACAGTGTTGAATTTTTAATCACAACGAATATTTCAAAAGGAATGACGCCTTTAGCAAAAACAGCTTCCGGCGGGGAAATTTCGAGAGTTATGCTTGCAATAAAAACTGTATTTTGCAATATAGATAAAATTTCTGTAGTTATTTTTGATGAAATTGATACAGGTATTTCAGGCAAAACATCGGTTTGTGTTGCAAATTCTATGGCAAAGTTATCTAAAGGTACAAAAGAAACCAAAGGTGCACAGGTTTTTGCAATCACTCATCAGCCAATAATAGCATCAAAAGCTAATCATTTTTATATGGTATCAAAGGAACAAAACGACAAAACCACTGTAAATGTGCGCAAATTAAACGAAGATGAAAAACCAAATGCGCTGGCACAAATGGCTCTTGGAGATATAAGTGATAACTCTTTAACTTTTGCAAAAGAATTACTTGGCTCTTGATTTCAATACAAGGTGTAATTCAATTATCTACGCAAATTATTTCTTGTTTAGATGTTATATAAACAAGAATTGTATTCAAGCGGGATATTTTAAATGAAAATAAGTTTAAATCTATACACTTCGCCCAGACAGGCTTTTGGCAAAAATAAAACCAACAAGGCTAAAACCAATGATTTGGCTGAAAAAACACATAGTCCAGCTGTATCACAAAATCTTGGCCACACGGGTTTAAAAAAACATTCTTCCATGCCAGATAACACTATGATGTCAGCGTATGGAATACATCCTGCAAACACAGTGTATGGATGGAAAGAAATAAAAATAACAAAACCAAAAGAAGAGGATGCATTTGCATTACCTTTAATCAAAGCAAAAGAGCCTGCCCTGCCAATAAAGCCTGACCCTGATTTTGACGGCCCTGGAAAAGTGGCGCATAAATTTAAATCCCCGCAAACTTTTATAAAATATCATTTAGATTCATTAACAGAAGTTTCAAGAGAAGTATCTGATATATATGATTCTGGAGAACGACATAGAGAAAAATCCAGATCTTATCATGATTTAATTTACAATGGCATAAACTGGTTAAATATGAGCGACCTTTGCACTTTGCCAAAAAGTCGCAAGCTTTCAAATGAAGAAAAGCTTTATATTGCATTATTATACAGCTATTTCAGCCAAAATTATGAAGGGGGCCCTGTGAATGGATATGAAAGACCGCCTTTTATAAAAAGCGTTAAACAATCTATGGATGATGCTGTAAAAAAAGAAGATACTTGCAGATATCTTCACCATTTTCTTTTTAATATCCAATATTTATTGCCAAGTGAAATATACAACAAGGTAGAGGATGAATATGATTTTGAAATAAAGGAAGGGGCAAGAATTTCTGCTGAAAATGAAAGATATTATGAATACCAAAGAGACAATAAGCCCGGAGTATTTGATTATATGGATTATTACGGATATTAAAAAATTGCTTCAATAAATTCTTTTGGATTAAATTCTTTCAAATCATCAATTTTTTCACCAATGCCAATTAGCTTTGCAGGCAAATTATATTGTTTTGCAACAGCAAGAATAATACCGCCTTTAGCAGAACCATCCAATTTTGTCAGCGCAACAGATGTAATATCTATTGCTTCATTAAACACCTTTGCCTGTGAAAGACCATTTTGACCCAAATTTGCATCTAAAACGAGGATGCCTTCATAATTTGCATCGGATGCATTTTTTAAAATAACATTTTTAATCTTTTTTAATTCTTCAATCAAATTAAACTTATTTTGCAACCTGCCTGCCGTATCTATGATAAGGGCATCATATCCTTCATTTTGCGCCTTTTTAATAGAATCAAATACAACACTTGCACTATCTGCACCATCTTTTCTAACAATATCAACATTTGCCCTTTTTGCCCAAATATCAAGCTGTTCTTCAGCGGCAGCTCTGAATGTGTCACCTGCTGCAAGCAAAACTTTTTTACCTTCATTTTTAAATTTATGTGCAAGCCTTCCGATGAGCGTTGTTTTACCTGCACCATTTATCCCTGCAACAAGATAGATGTTTAGCTTATTTTTTTCATACAATAATTCATTCGACGGGGTTTTTGATAAGATTTTTGTAAATTCTTCCCTTAAAAAATCTTTTAAATTTGATGCTTTAATTTTTTCTTTTTTAATCTTTTCAATAATTTCAACAGATAATTCCACCCCTAAATCTGCCTTTATTAAAACAGCTTCAATATCATCCAGTTCATACTCATCAATAATATCATTGCCCTGCACCATATCTAAAACATTTTTAATCAAGGCGCCAGATGTTTTTGAAAGAGCATTTTTTAGATTATTAAGCATAAACCTCAACCACTTTTGCCAAAATTCCATTTATAAAAGATGGTGAATCATCTGTAGAATATTTTTTTGCAAGTTCAAGCGCTTCATCAATCACTACCTTTATGGGCGCATCTTTTATGAACAACAATTCAACTATTGCAATTCTTAATATATCTTTATCAATCTTAAACAGTCTTTCAATATCCCAACCGGAGGCCAGTTCTTTAATTACATTATCAATCTCATCTTTTTTATCTTTATAGGTTGTAATAATTTTTTGAATATATCTTTTTACATCTGTATGTGTTGATAAAATGCTAAGCTCGGCTATTTCAAGTGCAGAAAGGGATTTTTCTGCCACATTCATAATAGTATCAATATCTTCCTTCATTTTTGATGTTAATGGCATCTCTACTGCAATATTGTGTGCATCAATAGGTCGAGACAGATTATCCGGGTGATTATTTTCAAATTCTTCCACAAAATCACGAACGGTTGTAAGTTCTGATGTTACTATTGAAATTTCTTCCTCACAATTACTAATAAGCGTTCTTACAGAGGCCAAAATCATCTGTTCAAAACTGCCATTTGTACATCTATCTATATCTTTTCCTATTTGAGAAAATATTATAAGTGCTAATTCACGTGAAGCGCGTCTTGCCTGCATTTATTATTCCTTTTTTATTGTCTATTCGTTATTATTATATCTTAAAAAGTTCAATTTTATCCAAATAATTTTGAATGGAATTTTCATAAGAAAACATTTTTGATGTTGTTATTGCATTTTGTGAAATTTGCGTATATTCTTTAGGTTTTAAACCTAAAATTTTATTCAAAACATTAATCACACCTTTTCTATTTGGTTTTAACAAAAACCCGTTCTCACTGTCATTTATTATGCCATCTATGCCTGAATTTTTAGTGCAGCAAACTGCCATTCCTGATGCCATAGCTTCCATATACACCATTCCAAAGGTTTCTTTTAATGATGGCAAGATAAAAATATCCGCTTCCACCATTTTTTCCATCGCCTTTTTTCTATCCATTTTGCCAGGCATTTTAACATCCAGCTTTTTTTTGATATTTAAATTTTCAAGTTTTTCTTTTAATGGCCCATCCCCTATTATTTCAAGAGAAATATTGGGATATTTTTTCTTTAATTTTTTATAGGCCAAAATAAGTGTTTTAATATTTTTTCTTTTAATAAGGCTTGATACAGTTAAAATTTTTGCTTTTTTTGGGTTAAATTTTTTTCCTGCCTCAAGTTTTTCATTCAGCACTTTTTCATTTTCTTCAATCTGTTTTAAAGGAATACCTGAATATACAATTTCAACAGGCTTGTTTAAATCAGGAATAAGTTTTCGGATTTTATCTTTCAACCAAAAAGAACGCGCTAAAACGCAAGAAGAATTTTTATAGGCCGATATCATTCTTTTTTTAAATGCAAAATATTTAATATCCTCTAAAACCGTAATATCACTTGAATGAACAGCTGCAAGATACGGCACATTTAATTCTTTTGATAAAATTTCAGCGCACATTATGCCAGATGGCATGTGAGATAAAATTATATCAAATTTTTCATCTTTAAAATATTTTCTATATGCTGATATTACACTGTTTTTTCTAAAAGGAAAAAGAAAATTTCTATTAAATATTTTTATATCAGGATTTTTAGAATTTTGATACAGGCCGTTTTTATGGGTTTTTCTTTTCCTTATCATTGTGTTTAATATAAAATTTGGCCGAAAAACCTGTACATTATGGCCTGCATTAAAAAAACCAAGCGTAAAATCCTCTAATGTTAAAGGGATACCATCTTCACCTTCAAAAAGTGGGTATAAATCTGTCACAAAAAGGATTTTCATTTTATTTTGAGTTTATTAAACTTTCTTAAATTTTGTAAAATCTGCACAGCGTTCAAATTTATTTCTAATCTTTAAAAGTAAAGAAAGCCTGTTATTTTTATCTTCGATATTTTCATCATTTACAAGCACTTTTTTAAAGAAATTATCAATTAAATTTGTCAAATGATAAAGATTTTGAACAGAATTTAATTCACTATCTTTCATTTTATTTACAGCATCCAAAAGTTTCTTTTCTTCTTCTGATTTTAAACTATCAGAATAAATTTCACGATTCAAAAGATTTTTATCAGTGTCTTCTGTTATCCTTGAAACTCTTTTTGCTTGTTCTATAAATTCTCTAAAATCTTCTGTATCTTTTTGAGCTTTCAAATCTTCGCATTTTTGCTTAAATGCACTTAAATCTGCAAGCGGAGATGTTTTTCTCAATGCTTCAAGGATTTCAGAATCATATTCAGAATCAAACATTATAAATAATCTATCAATAATAAAATCTACAAGTTCAGATTTTAATGTAAGTTCAACCTCTAAATTGAATTCATTTGCTATCTGTCTTACGGTATAATCAATTAATTTTTCGATATCAATTCTGTATCCTGATTCAATTATTATCCTCAAAATACCGATAGCAGCACGGCGTACACCTAATGGGTCGTTTGAGCCTGTAGGACGTTTTTTCTTTTTGTCCATTTGTGTAGATAGAAATATAGCACATATTGTATCAATTTTATCTGCTATTGATACTATTTTACCTTCGTTTGATTTTGGCAGCTGTGAACCAGCATTTAAAGGAAAATAATGTTCTTTTATAGCTAATGCTACATTTTCTTTTTCACCGGATTTTAAGGCATAATTCTCACCAATAAAACCTTGGAGCTCTGTAAATTCAAATACAAGCTTAGTACTTAAATCTGCCTTACAGAGTTTTGCCGCCCTTAAAATATCTAATGTTGCATTGTGGTCAAAATTTAATTCAGAACATAGATAATCTGAAATTTTTTCTATTCTTGATGTTTTATCAAAGAGGGTGCCTAAATCTCTTTGGAAAGTCATCCCCTTTAATTCTTCCACTTTTGATATTAAAGGCTCTTTTACATCTTCATTATAGAAAAATACGCCATCTTCTAGTCTTGCACTAACTACTCTTTGATTTCCAGCCTTTATATTTTTATGCGATTCATCATCTGTGCCCACAAAGTTTGCCATCGTGATGAATTTATTTGATAATTTACCTGAATTTATATCATATAAAGGAAAATATCTTTGGTGCTTTGACATTTCTGTTGTACTTACAATATCTGGAATTGCAAGATATTTTTCATTAAATTCACAAACAACAGGTACAGGATATTCTGTAATATAAACTATTTCATCCAATAAATCATCAAGATTATTAAAATCTATCTTTAAGCCTTCTTTTTTTGCAGCTTCTGTTGCAGATTTTACAATTATTTCTCTTCTTTCATCAGCATAAGCGTACACATTCATTTTCTTTAGATTTTCAACATATTCAAGCGGATTTTTAATTTCCATTTCTTTTATTTCAGAAAATCTGTGGCCTTTTGTTCTATTTGTGGCTTTTTTATCTATGATTTTGAAATCAAGCGTTTCTATGGCATTTTCTTTGCCAAAAATCGCAAGAACATTTTCAATCGGCCTTGCGAATCTTTCTTCAAAATTGCTCCAACGCATAAAATGAGGCCCTTGAAGTTTTAAAACTATAGATTCAATATTTTCTTCAAGAATATTTTTTGTGGTTTTACCTTTTTTTTGTACCTTGGCCCAAATGTAGCCGTCTTTTTTATACAATTCTTCTTTTTCTACACCATTTTTTTTGGCAAAACCAAGTGCTGCCATTGTGTAGTTGTCATTTTCATCCACTGCTACATTTAAAATTGGGCCTTTAATATCTTTTACAATATCTTTTTGAGCCTCATCCAGGCCTTCAACCAATATTGCAAGCCTTCTTGGGGTAGCATACCCTTTTATTTCAGTAAAATTTAAATTGTTTTCGTTAAATAGTTTTTCAAATGCAGACTTTAATTGCCCAAGCCCGCTTGCAATGAACTTGTATGGCATTTCCTGCACTAAAACTTCCAGTAAAAAATTATTCATAGAATAATTTTATTACAAAAAATAAAATTTTGAAAACATTTTTTTAGTTTATTAATCTATACAGTTGTACCGTCTTCATCATAATAAGTTATTTCAAAAGTGCCATCTTGATTAGCTTCAGCCATAATTTTTTTATTGGTTTCAAAATCTAAAAATGCTTTTTTTGAATAGGATTCAAGCAAAACTTCATCTCCATTTTCTGAAACCCTTATTGTATCGTATTCACTTGGAA
The DNA here is from genome assembly GCA_910587815.1 of Candidatus Gastranaerophilales bacterium. GTDB lineage: Bacteria > Cyanobacteriota > Vampirovibrionia > Gastranaerophilales > Gastranaerophilaceae > MGBC122484. The sequence goes on from CAJUNK010000004.1 coordinate 116,861, forward strand.
CAATGGGGCAATTATCGCGTTTATTGTGTTTCATCTCTAAATCAATTAAGGCTCTTTGAACCCTTGTTTGCTCCTTTGTACCAAGGGCATCAAGACCATCTATATTGGCTATTGAACGCAAATTAGACACTGCAATTTCTACATGTTCATCATCAAAACCCGTATTAGACAACATTTTGTGAAGGCGGTCAATATTATCACCTTGAACCACTCTTGATGCTATAATACCATTTTCACCCACCATATCAAGCTTTGTTTTATTGATATTGGGATTATAAATCACCCTTGCATTCGTTGCTTCAGGATAATTTAGTATAAAATGCACATCTTCCATTTCCCTTATCAAGCCTTTGCTTTTAGATTCTTTAATATTTTTCCCCTGCTGCATTTCAGGCCCGCATGACAGAATGCCTGATGGGCGATGAAAATGGATTTTATTAATATAAGACATTTTTCCCTCTCGAAACTTATTTGGCTTTTCTTATAATGCATCAAGATGAATTAATTTGATAAAAAATTACAAAATATTAAGTTTTATTAAATATGATACAAATTTTTAACGTATTTGAAATTCTGACAATTATATGCCATCCTATTATTGGGAGAGAATAAGAAAAAATGACCCATCCAGGCTCTTTATTAAAAATAACTGAAGATCAAAACGAATATGCCAAAATGGTGGCATCAAAAATGTCGCATCCGCTTGCTAGAAAAAGGGGAATGATAGATATAATTGGCATAACAAGTGCTGTCAATTGGTTTCTTGCAAACAAAATGAAAGTGCAAGTTTCAAAAAGTTTGCACAAAGTACCAAAACTTTTGGAAGAATTCAAAATAACAGACATTTATTTTAACAACTACAGAATAGATGTTATAACTGTATTTCGTGAAAAAAATGTAAAAATTCCAAGAATTCATGCCGAATTTGACATCATGCCGCATTTTTATCTTGTGGTACAGATAGGCACAATGCTAAAAGAGACGAAAATTGTTGGATATCTAAACCCGGCAGATATTTTGGCTTCCAAAAAGGATAATAAATATTTTTACCCTTCAGAGGAAAAATTAAGAAGCGCTGAAGACTTAAAAAGAATAATAAAAACTCCAGGTCCGCTTCCTGCCATAATTGGCAAACATTTAGAGTGCATGTCGTTATTTTTAAGATTTATAGACGGAGAATTATCTACAAGCTATAAAAAGGTTTTAATACAGCACCTTATAAGTTGCGAAACTTGTACCAAAAAACTGATTGATGTTATCGAATTTGATGCTGCGGCAAAAAGTGCCAGGGCATATCCAAGAACAATGGAAAAATATTATAACAAATATTTAATCCACAAAAAACAGACTATGGCTGAAAATATGCCATTACCCGGCACAATGCAAAATATGCAGGCATCTATCGGACAAATGCCTCAAAGAAAAAGTTCTGTTACAGGAATGTTAAATAAAGCATCTTTGGCACAGCAAAACACCAGCAATATAACTGGTTCTCAGGAAAAAGTTCCAATGATGAGTGCAGCACAAAGAGCAGCTCAAAGCTTCAAAAAGAACACAATAGACTATATTTTCAGAGACAAACCGGATTTTGAAGGAAGCGGTGATGATGTTGTAATTCCAATTAAGGGAAAAAAGAAAAAAATCATCACAATGGCAGTATCGGCGCTAATTTTGGTCTGCATTGTAGGTTTTGCTATAACTAAACATTCAGGCACAAACCCGGATTCAATTTCAAGCGCCAATATGGAGTATTCTGAAGATGGAGAATACAGCTATGACGAAACCCAGGGCGATTTAAACGGTGGAACAGAAAATTTGCCTGAAGATTTTTATAACTCAACAAGCGGATATTACGGCAAAGACAATGATTACGCCCTGGCTTCAGAAGCAAACGGCGAGCCTATTATTGCCACCATAAATAAAATCTCCTGGGAGGTACCTGAAAACCTTGCAGACAAGGCAAATTACAAGAAATTTTTACAATTAGTCGGCAAAAATATAAAATTAAATCTTCAAAATGACCTATTATTATCTAATGATACCGCTAAAAACAGCCTGATAAAAGTAGATATAAAATTTGGCCACAATGGAGACATTCAATCGATGAAAATAGCACAGACATCAGGTTCTACACAAATTGATGAAATTATCAAAAAAAGCGTGCGGGAAACATTATCATACATGAAACCACCGCAGAGCGGTTTTGGAACAAAGTCAGCTGAAATTACCCTTGTGATTGAATTATAACACATTAATATGGTAGAAAACCGCATAAATAAAGGATTTTGCGTGTACACAAAAGTGCACGCAAATTTTTTCATCAAAAGACTGCATATATTTTTTACCCTCTGAACATATTTTTCTTAAAAACTTCATCTTTCAATAGGGGAAATTCTTCTATATTGTGCGTTTTGACAAATTCAAACGCCGCATCACGCGCCATTTCAAGGATTTTCACATCAGAAACAAGATCTGCAAGGCCAAAATCTGCCATACCGCTTTGTCTTACACCCATAAATTCTCCAGGGCCCCTGATTTCAAGGTCTTTTTGGGCTACTATAAAACCGTTATTTGTTTGGGTCAATACTGATAACTTGTCTTTTGTTTGTTTTGAAGCAGTTTGCGCCACAAGAACACAATAAGATTGCTTATCCGAGCGGCCTACACGCCCGCGAAGCTGATGAAGCTGGCTTAGGCCAAAGCGTTCCGCGTTTTCAATTAAAATAACAGTGGCATTTGGCACATCCACACCCACTTCCACAACTGTTGTGGATACCAAAATATCGTATTTATGCGCCTTAAAGTCATTCATGACCTTTTCTTTTTCATCGTTTGGCATCTTTCCATGCAATAAACCTATTTTAAAGCTCTGAAACACTTCATTTTGAAGCCTTTCAGCTTCTTGAGTGGCGTTTTTTGCACTGATAGTCTCGCTTTCATCAATTAATGGATATACAATATATGCCTGATGGCCAAAAAGTACCTGCTCGCGAATAAGGCCGTATGCCTCCCTTCTGCCCGCTGCACCCGTTAAAGAGGTAATTACAGGAAGGCGTCCTTTAGGCAATTCATCAATTGTAGTTACGTCTAAATCCCCATGGACAGTCATTGCGAGGGTTCTAGGAATAGGCGTAGCAGTCATAGTAAGCATCTGCGGCGTTTTACCCTTGGTTAATAGCTTAGAGCGCTGTTTTACGCCAAATCTATGTTGTTCGTCTACAACAACCGCCCCAAGGTTGTTAAATTCAACACCATCCTGAATTAGCGCGTGGGTGCCAACTGCTATATGAGTTTGACCGTTTTTTAAAGATGTCAACATCTGACGGCGCAGCTTTGTCGTGTTTTTGCCCAAAAACAAGCCTATAGAAAGGTTTAGCGGGGTAAGCCATTCAACAAAATTTTTATAATGCTGGGTTGCAAGAATTTCTGTGGGCGCCATAATTGCACCTTGATATCCATTTTCAACTGCACAAAGCAGCATAATGCATGCCACCACTGTTTTTCCACTGCCTACATCACCTTGAAGCAGCCTCTGCATTGGTTCTTTAGATATTAAATCTCTTCTAATCTCCTCTACTGCTTGCTTTTGGGCATTTGTCAATTCAAAAGGCAGACTTTTTATAAACCGTTCCACAAGCCCGTCCTCATTGATTTTAAGGGATACACTATCCAGTTTTTTATTGGATTCTCTAATTAATGCTAAATTTAATTGCAGAATAAAAAGCTCTTCAAAGACCAGCCGAAACCTTGCATCCTCAAGACTTTTAGAGGTTTTTGGAAAATGAATTTGACGTATTGCATCAGATTTATTGATTAAATTAAATTTCTCTTTTAAAAACCCGGGAAGTGCATCAGGGAAAGTATTTGAATGTTTTTCAACCGCGTTATATATAGCTTTAGTAAGGGTTTTAGGGTTTAGATTTTCACACAAAGGATATATTGGGGTGATTTTACTCTCGTAGAGGGCTTCTTCATCTTCATCCGTGAAATCTGATGTTATAACCTGCAATTGAGGCTTATCTAAAGTTAAAAAGCCTGTAAATTTATCCACTTTCACCGTTCCATAGGCTATAATGCCTGCCCCTGTTGGGTATTGAGATTTATAGTGTTCTAGCATACGCCTATTTGCCGCCTTATAAAAAAGTGCGATATTCAAAACACCTGTGCCATCTGCAATAGAGAGTTTCATTACCGTTAATTTATTTTTAGCAGTATAGCATTCCACTTTTTTTAAGGTACCAAAAATGCAGACAGAAGTGCCTTCTTCAAGGTTTTTAATTTTTGTTCTACCCTCATAATCCACATATCTTTTAGGGTAATATTCAAGTAAATCCTTCACGGTAAAGATTGATAATTTATTAAAAATGGCCGCAAGCTTAGGCCCCACACCCTTTACAAAGGCTACATCAATTTCATCAATATCTGTTGTAAAAGGTTTTTTTTCACGCTCTGTGGCTTTTTTAGCCAGTTCGGCCGCTTCAGCCTCCGCTTTTGAACGCTTTTTTTCTTCCAGTTTAATACGAGCAGCTTCTAAAGCCTGGTTTTGCGCCTTTTTAAAGTAGTTAAGCACATCAATCAGCATGTGGATTGAATTCATTCTGCCTGAAATTGAATCAAAACGATATTGGTAAAAACACCCACAAATAGGCTCCAGACGCTGTTTGTCAATTTTTCCCAGCTTCTTTTTAAAATCATTTAAGGATTTTAGGACAAAATCTGAAAAACAGGTGGTTTTGCCTATAAAATCAATGTATTGATATTTTTCTTCAACTTTTATTGCTTTATGTAAAGATTTGTAAAGGTTATCAAAATTCATACAAAAGCTCCAAAGATTCTATCTTTCTAAAATCCTTAAAACCTCGTATATATTGATTTTTTTGGCTTTTCCGCGAATTGAAACTTCTCTTATTTTTATAACATCAACATACTTTTGCACTCTTAAAAAAGTTTCTTCGCTAATTAAAAATTTAGTTTTATAGACTTTATTATAATTTTCAATTCTGCTTGCAGTATTTACTGTATCGCCGATAACCGTGTATTCCAGGCGCTCTTCAGAACCGATATTGCCAACAAATGCTTCCCCTGTTGAAATTCCTACTCCAATTTCAATTTTAGGTTTGCCTTCATCCAGCCACTTTGTTTGCAGCTGTTTTACTTTTTTTAGCATCGCATCAGCACATTTTACAGCATCTGTAGCATGATTTTCATTTTTAATAGGTTCACCAAACACAGCAAGAACTGCATCTCCCATAAATTTATTCAAAATACCGTTATGCGCTTCTATTATGGGGGCAATAGCAGAAAAGTATTCATTCAAAATTTTGGTCACTTCTTCTGCTGAAAGTTGTTCTGAAATTGATGTAAAACCTCTGATATCTGCAAAAAGCACTGTTACACAGGCTCTTTTGCCGCCAAGACGCACACCATCAATGTTTGAAACTACATTTTGCATAACATCTTTTGAAATGTATTTTCCCATAACAGATTGTATCTTTTCTTTTTTTCTGCCTTCAACCAAATATCTGTATGAATATCCAAACCCAATTGCAATAAGCATAAATACTTCAGGCAGAATTAGCCCCACACCTATTTTATGATCATACATAATAAATGTGAAAATAAAATATAAAAACATCACAAGCGATGTGCACATAAGGGCTACAGGAATGGGAAGCGTGCAAATTAAAAGAAGCACAAGCAAAAATACTGTAAGCACTACAGCAAAATCATACGCAGGGCTTACTTCCATAAAGAATTCATTTTTATATATATTATTAAAATTTGTAGCCTGAATATCTAAACCTGCAAATGTATCTGATATAGGGGTTCTTTTTACATCCTGTAAAGCCTGTGAATTTGCATTTGAACCTACAAAAACAATTTTATCTTTAAATATTTCAGGATTTATTACAGGAGGCTCGCCTTTTTTAATATTTCTCAAAGATTCTATAATATCTACAGCAGAAATATGCTTATGAGAATACACACCATCTTTTGAATTATAAAATAATACATAACTGCAAGCTGTACCATTTATATTAACTATAGGCATTTTTAGGACATAATCGCCATTTTTTGCAGTTAAAAATTTATCTGTCAGCGTAAATTCATTAATGCCTGTTGCTTTTGAATACATTAAAAGTGGCAAAGATGGATATAGGGCATCATCATAGGCCAAAACCTGATCTACTTTTCTAATATAGCCATCAGAATCCTGATACGTATTTACTGCACCCAGATTTTTTACATTATAAAAATAATCTTTTAAAAATGGGGTAAAACTTTTATAGGTACGTTTTTCTTCGACAAAATTAGATGGTTTATTTTTTATACTTCTATTATCTATAAATTTAATATCATGTTTTAAGGGCAAAAGTGCATTGTATTCTATTTCATCATCCTGCTGCTTGAATTCATCATACATAAATCCAACACCAGCCACAAGTTTTTCATATTCACCAATTCTATTTGAAAATTCTTTATCTACCTCGGGAAAATCAGCATCTGGTGCAATAATTACTGCATCAAAACCAAAAACTTTAGCTTCTGTATGGTGTTCTAAAAAATCAAATATCTCAAGAAACATTGTTCTTTTCCAAGGCCAACGGCCAAGTTTTGCAAGAGATTTATTATCAATAACAACAAGGACAATATCATCAGATGCGATTTTATTTACCGATGTTTGCTTCATCATAAAATTGTATGATTTATATTGAAAAATGGTGTGCCCAATGAGATACACAAGAAAGAACACCACAATTGATGCCACTATAAGCAAAATTAATGATTTTTTATGTGAAATTTCCATAGCCTTATTTTACTTTATAAACACCTTTTTGCCAAATAATTTCACTAAAGATTTGTCTTGGGGTTTTATTTATATTAAAATTAAATTATATTGCTTGGAGGCAAGGAGAATTACAAAATGAAGAATTTATGGAAAAAATTTACATCAGCCTTGATGATTTTAGGGCTTTGCTACATAACAACATCACTAAATCCTGTTTTAGCACAAACACCACAGGCGCTTTACGATAAAGCCTGGAAGCTTATTGATACAAAATTTGTTGATCAAACAAATAATAATCAAAACTGGGAAAGATGGCGCCATAAATACGATTCTGTAATTAAAACAGAACAGGATGCATACATTGCAATAGATACAATGGTATCAAGTTTAAATGATGTTTATACAAAATTTTTAAACCCTAAAGAATATAAAGAAGAAAATGATTCAATTCAAGGTTCTCTTAAAGGAATAGGCGTGCAGATAGGTGTTCGCGATGGAAAGCTTTTAATCATAGCACCTATTGAAGACACACCGGGCGAAAAGGCAGGCTTAAAAGCAGAGGATGAAATTTTAGAAATTAATGGAAAATCTGCAAAAGGTATAACTGTAGATGCTGCTGCTGAACAAATAAGAGGCGAAGAAGGCACCCAGGTAGAGCTTTTAATTAAAAGAGAAGGTGAGGCTCCAAAACTTTATAAGATTACAAGAGCAAATATTGAACTAAAATCTGTTTCAACAAAGATTCCAAAATATGCAAAATTATCTCCAAATGTAGGCTATATAAGACTTAGTTCTTTTATCAGCAAAAATGCAACAATGGAATTTCAAAATGCACTAATTGAAAACCGTGATAAAGAAGGAATTATTCTTGATTTAAGGTCAAACCCAGGCGGGCTTTTAACAAATGCAATATTTATTGCAGATATGCTTTTAGATGGCCAGGTGATAGTTTCCACTGTAGATAGGGATGGCTATAAAGAAACCCAAAGATCCAACCCAAAAGTAGTTTCAAGACAGCCTATGGTTGTATTAATAAATGGCGGAAGCGCCAGTGCCAGCGAGATTTTATCAGGTGCGCTAAAAGATAATGGCAGAGCAACAATTGTTGGCAAAAAATCTTTTGGAAAAGGATTGGTTCAAGAAATTAACAAACTTCCAAACGGCGCAGCTATGCATATTACAATTCAAAAATATTTAACACCAAATGGCACAGATATCAACAAAAAAGGTATTGAACCTGATATTGAAGTGGATATAACAGCAGAAGATGTAAAGGCAGAACGCGACCCGCAGCTTGAAAAAGCAAATGAATTGTTAAGCAGCGGAAGATATGCAAGAAATGCGGCAAGGGCTGCTGAAAGCCAAAGACTAAGATAAGTTTAGATTGTGTTGAATGGGTGAAAAGCGGGAAGTTATAAACAACCCGCTTTTTAATGCCATTTTGGCATTTTTACAATTTTGCACCCAGCTTTCATTTTGTTTAAAATATGTTATCATAAGTTTATGAAACTTAATGCAGATAACCTTGAAAAATCAAGAACTTTAATTGAAATTATTCCAAATTTTATAGAAGATGTTGAATTTTTTATAAATAAATTCAAGGAAAAAGCTGCAAATGGCTTTTTTATTTATATCTAAACATTTTTTATTGCTTTGCATAGTTTTTCAAAAGACAAATAAAGATTGCAAGAAAGTTTTTTAAATCTGTTTTCTTCTTTTTTGTTCTTTGCAAATAATGGCAAGATTTTCTCCAAACTTTCTATGGAATATAGTTGAATAATTGTATTATTAAATTTTAAATATAGTTCAAATTTTATTTTTGCCATTAATATTCCAACATTATGTAATATTTTTAGTCATTATTAAATATATATAGTTATTATCGAAGATTGTAAATTTATTTTGTTGCTTTGTCAATAAAAATGTTTAATAATCTTATGAACTCAAGACAAATGCTAAAAACAATTATGGCGCAAAAAGCGCTTACATACGAAAAACTGGCAGAACTTCTAACGGCAAAAACAGGCAGAAAATATACAGCAACCGCGCTTTCAGGAAAGCTTTACCGTGGAATGTTAAGATATGACGAGCTTTATATAATTGCAAATGAATTTGGCTATAAAATTAAACTTGAAAAGGAAATATAATCATCCTACACCACAATTTCCTTTTCTTCCCTATATGTCACATACCCCGGGTGCGTATCAGGCGGGCGTTTTATAAATTTTCTTTTTGTATAAATAATTGATGCTTTTGCACTGTTTTTCATTGGTGAATTTCGTTTTGCAATTTGTGCCGCATAAAGTAAAACCTCATCATTTAAAGGTTTTTTGCCGTTTTCTGTCTTTATAAAAATGTGTCCTGACGGGCAATCTTTTCCATGCAGCCAAATATCTTCAGGGCTTGATATTTTTTTTATTAAATAATCATTTTGCTTGTTATTTTTCCCAACATATATTGTAAAACCCTGATATTCAAGAGTTTGCACATTTGGTTTTTCCTTGTCTTTTCCTTTTTGGGCACATTTAGTTTTAGCCCCAAATACGTATGAAGAGTTTAAAAATTCACCTAATTCTTCCCCAATTTCATCTAAAATCTCGGGTCTGTCTGCATTTTCAATCGAAAACAAAATATCATTTAAATATTCTAAATTCTCTTTTGCCTTGCTGCATCTTTCTTTTAGAATATCTTGCGCCTTTTTTCCTTTTGAATAGAGGCTAAAATAATACTGTGCATTTTCTGACGGGGTTTTGAACGGGTCTAAATCTATTATTTCATCATCGGTAATTAATTTTTTATCCCCCGTTTTGATTTTATAAATATTTGCTAAAATCAAATCGCCTTTTTGTTTATGGTTTAAATATGTATTTTTCTTTTCCAAATTCAAAACAACATCGTTTTGCCTTTTAATTTCCTTATTTATAGCTTTTTCTAGAATGTTTTTTCTTGTTTGCAATAAATCTTTCATCACAAAGCAGGAAAAATATTTTTCAACCAAAAAATTCAGGCTGCAATCTGATAAATTTATTAAAGCAGATGGGGGCAAAAGCCCTTCAATTATTAAATTATTATGCCAAAAATTTTTAATTTCACTTTCGCCTGTGCCCGCAAGGTTTTGAAGATATGAAAATAAATCTTCTTTTTTAATAAAATTTTTATTAAAAATAAATTCAAGCAAACCTTTTGAAAAATAATAATATTTTGATGAAATTTCATCCAAAGGAAGAGTATAAAAATCTGAAATTGAAGATTTTAAAATATCTTTTTTATCCTGTTTTGGGGGATATATATAGTTTATTCCGCCCCAAACCTCCCTTACGGAGCTTTTTTGCTGAGAAATATTATGAATGCAACCTGTAATTATTTTGTTTTGGGCATTATAAAGGATAGCGTTAGAATGTTTTCCCATAAGTTCAATTGCAAGACACATAGGGGTGATGAAACCTATTTCATCATAAATATCAAAATAAAATTCTACAATCCTTTCATATTCCACCACGCGCACATCTTTTAATTTTGCACCCTCAAGATGTTTTCGAAGCAGCATGCAAAACATTGGCGGCTCTTTTGGAATTTTTAAAAAATAATTTTCTTTATTTTCTATAAAATTTATGTGCGGAAATTTAGGATTAACATTTATATATAATTTTTTGTTTTCCCCTAAATTTCTAATAGAAAGCAAGATTTCCCTTTTTGATGGCATTTGAATTTTTTGCACAACGGCACCGTCAAAAAAATCTTTGTTTTGGTTTATTAAATATTTTAAGGTAAGCGAATCAAGATTATACATTATGAAATTATTGTAATATAATCAAAAAAGAATAGGAAATAATAGACTAAGATAGATGAAAACTAACGGCAATTGTTACTTTTTTGGCACGTTTAACCCTCCCCATTTAGGGCATATAGGCCTTGCAAAGAAAGTTAAGGAAGAATTTAATTTTGATAAAATAATTTTTGTGCCTGCATATTTGCCACCGCATAAGGAAAGTCTTGATTTTTATCATAGGTACAATATGTTAAAACTATGTGTCAGCAATAGTTTTGGAGAAGTATCAGATATTGAAAGCCGCTTGAATCCGCCTTCTTACACGTTTCAGACCATAAATTATTTATCAAAAAATCTGTCTAACGGCAAAAAAATTCCTTTTATAATAGGGTATGATGCTTTTATTAATATTGAAAAGTGGAAAAACCCTGAAATTTTAAAGGAAAAAATTGAATTTATAGTTTTAAAAAGGCGCAAAAATGGCAAAGATGCCAAAGAAGAAGCTGAATTAGAGGCCAAAATAATGGCACTTTTGGATAAAGGATTTGATTTTAAGATAGCAAAAACTATTGATTATTTTGATGTTTCATCAAACCAGATTAGGGATTTAGCACAAAATAATGAAGATATAGGAAAATTTGTAGATAAAAAGGTGGAAGGATACATTGATGCACACGGGCTTTACCGGTAATATTAAAAATAGGGATGAAATTTTAGCTTGGCTTAAAAAAAATTTGAATGAAGAAAGATATATTCACACCCTTGGCGTAGAAGAATGCGCCAAAGACCTTGCAAAAAGATACGGTGAAGATATTGAAAAGGCAGGCCTTGCAGGATTATTGCATGATTGTGCCAAATGTCTTTCAAATGAAGAATTGAAAAATATTTTAGATACCAAAATAAAAGATGTCAGGAAGGATGAACTTTTAAACTATAAAACATTCCATGCGCCTGTAGGAGAATATTTTGCAAAGGAAATTTTTACCGTGGATGATTACAATATTTTATCCTCTATCCGCTGCCACACCCTTGGAAAAATTAATATGAGCACATTTGAAAAAATTATTTTTCTTGCTGATAAAATTGAGGCAAAAACAAGGGATGAAGTTTGGAGAAATAAAATTTTAAAAATTTTAGATGAAAACCCAGGCACAAAAGGGCTTAATTTAGCATTATTCACCTGTTTTAAGGAAACAATAAAAAGCCTATGCGACAGAGAACTTGCCATTTGCCCTGCAACAATTGATGTTTATAACTGGCTTTTAGACGAAATAAAATCAAAGTAGGATAAAGACACAATTAGAGAAAGTTTACACGTTATTATTTTTATATTACAATTGTATTAGTAGAGAGAAATACTGCGCCTGCATCATATCCACATACTGCACCGCACTGCACACAGGAGAGAAATTTTGTCCAGCTCTAAATTAACCTTATTTATATTTTTAGCTTTAATTGCAGGGATTATTTTTGGTTGGCTTGCCCCTGATTATGCAGTAAAAATGCAACCTTTGGCGGATATGTTTTTAAGAATGGTAAAAATGATAATTGCGCCTTTGATTTTTGCCACACTTGTTGTAGGCATCGCAGGCCATGGTGATGTTAAACATCTAGGTAAAATTGGTCTTAAAACCCTTATTTATTTTGAAATTGTAACCACAATTGCCCTTGTTTTAGGGCTCGTTATGGCAAATATTTTTAAACCCGGCGTTGGCTTTAATATAGATTTAAATTCTGTTTCAATGGCTGTTGTTAACAAAATGCAAAACATTCAAATAAATCATTCTTTTTCACAAATGGTTGTAGATATGGTACCTACAAGCGTGTTTAAATCTATGTCTGAGGGAAATTTACTACAGATTGTTGTATTTTCAATATTTTTTGCACTTTCAATATGTGCAATTGGCCAAAAAGCACGCCCTGTGTTAGATTTTTTGCAAAGTACATGCGAAATTATGTTTAAATTTACAGAATTTGTAATGTTTTTTGCACCCATTGGCGTATTTGGGGCAATTTCTGCAACAATAGGCCAAAATGGTATAGGCATTCTTGCAAGTTATGCAAAACTTATAGGGGTGACTTATCTTTCATTAATTATCTTTGTCATCCTTGTGCTTGCAATTGTTTGCAGAATAATTAAAATCCCGTTTTCTGCCCTCATTAAGGCCCTAAAAGAACCTGCGCTTTTAGCCTTTACCACTGCAAGCTCTGAAGCCGCCCTGCCAAAGGCGATGGAGGTTATGGAAAAATTTGGAGTGCCAAAAAACATTGTAAGTTTTGTAATGCCTACAGGGTATACATTTAATTTAGACGGTTCTACACTTTATTTAGCTCTCACGGCATTATTCTGTGCACAAATTGCAGGAATAGATATCCCTATAAAACAGCAGATTTTAATAATGCTGACTCTAATGCTGACTTCAAAAGGAATAGCTGGTGTGCCAAGAGTTTCACTTGTGGTTCTAACAGGCACGCTTTCAAGTTTTGGACTCCCTGTGGTTGGTGTTGCAATTTTACTTGGGATAGACCAAATACTTGATATGGGAAGGACAACTGTTAATTTAATAGGTAATTGCGTTGCAACAACTGTGGTTGCAAGGTGGGAAGATGCTTTTGATGATGATAAGATGAAACTTTATGTCAAAAACAAAGGTAAAATTTCCAATAGATATATAATGCCTGATGTAATTAGCAATGATGATAATTTAGCTATGAAAATTCGTCAAAAAGAAAAGGTGTAGTAAATTTACAAAAAAAGCATTTTTGCACTGTTTATTTTTTGCTTTAATATTTGCATTTTTTTCCTTTTTTGTACTAAAATTAATAGAGAAGCGGGCTTTTTGCCAGCGTTTAGTTAATCAAAAATATTAAAATAAAATAGAAGGAATTAAATTATATGCAGGTTTCACTGGAATGGCTGAATGAATATGTTGATTTAAATGGAATTGAACCAGAATTAATTGCCCATAAACTCACTATGAGCGGTTTAGAGGTTGAAGAAATTGAACATAAAAAACCTAATTTTACAAATATAATCACTGCATTAATTAAAAAAATTGATAACCATCCAAATGCTGATAAATTACATTTGGTAACTGTAGATACAGGCAATGGCACAAAAACTGTTGTTTGCAGCGCACAAAATATCAAAGAAGGACAAATAATTCCTTATGCAAGCGTTGGTTCTAAAGTATATTCTAGAAAAACAGGAGAACTTTTTGAACTCACTCCTGCTGTCATTCGCGGGGTGCAATCAGAAGGGATGCTTTGTTCGCAGGATGAATTAGGCCTGGATGGTATGCAAAAAGAGGATGGGATTTTAATTTTAAACAATCCTGCTCTTGGTCTTGGGGAAATTTGCCTTGGTGAAAAGCTTGAAAAGATTTTAAATTTAAATGATGAAATAATATTCCATGTTGCACCCACTGCAAACAGAGGTGATGAAATGTCTGTAATAGGCATTGCAAGGGAGCTTTCAGCATTATTTAATAAAAAATTAAAATTTTCACCGCTAAGTGCTACAAAAGATACAACAACAGATAATTTCAAGGTTGAAATTTTAGATAATGAAACCTGTAAATATTATTCTGTAGCACTTTTAGACGATATTAAAATTAAACCAGCACCTGATTTTATTCAAAGA
>CAJUNK010000005.1 GCA_910587815.1 Candidatus Gastranaerophilales bacterium
AAAAAGAGGGTCATGCAACCCTCTCCTAAAATTTCGGAACGACAGGATTTGAACCAAATGCAGGCATGCTTTTCTTCACAAATTCAGAAAGTTTTTTCAAAAAGCACAATATTTATTATTCAATAAAGCTTGAATTTAAGGAATTATAATGGTTTTTAAAGGCTTGTAAATATTATTTTTTTAGCTATACTTTACAAGGAATAGTTTAATATCGGGATGTAGCGCAGTTTGGTAGCGCACCGTGTTCGGGTCGCGGGGGTCGCAAGTTCGAATCTTGTCATCCCGATATTTTTATGGAACTTCACAAATAAATGGACAAGATTGCATCTTGGCGCGCACGCTATTTAAGTAATTCGCTTTGCTCAAACTTAAATTAGCTGGCCGCATACCTCTCTCGTGCGGCTTATTCTTCGCCTACGATAGCGGCATCATCCCGATATTTTTATGGAACTTCACAAATAAATGGACAAGATTGCATCTTGGCGCGCACGCTATTTAAGTAATTCGCTTTGCTCAAACTTAAATTAGCTGGCCGCATACCTCTCTCGTGCGGCTTATTCTTCGCCTACGATAGCGGCATCATCCCGATATTTTTATGGAACTTTGTAATTAAACTGCATTATTAGATGGGGATAAAATTTCATTTTTCATTGCTTGATATATAGCATTTGTCATGATGCAGTCGTTTTCTGCCCTATGATGTCCTGTTGTATCAATTTTGTAATGTTTTGCAACATTATCAAGTTTGTGACTATTAAGTTTGCAAATTTTTTTTGACATTTTACAGGTATCTATATAATTGTTTGAAAATTCTTTTTTATGGTGGTTTAAATAATTATGAAAAATAAAACCAATATCAAAATTAACATTGTGTCCTATTACAATGTCATCACTAATAAAATCAATGTATTTTAAAATTGCTTCTTTAACATTTGGAGCATTTTTTACCATATCATTGGTTATGCCTGTTAAATTTGTTATAAAGGGGCTAATCATGCAGTTTGGTTTTACAAGTGTTGAAAATTTATCAGCAATTTTATTATTTCTGATTTTTATGGCACTAAGTTCAATAATTTCATTGTATTTAGAGGATAATCCAGTTGTTTCAATGTCAATTACTGTGTAATCAGAAGGAAATTTTGAAAGATTTTTTTCCATTTTTCTTTTATTGTTTTCTTCTTCTGCTTTTTTGTTTAAAGATGTTTCTATGTCTATTTTTAATTGCATTTGCGTTTTAACCTGTCTGTATTTAATATTCTTAGTCAAAGTTTATATTTATTAATTCATCTATTATGGCAAATACCCAATTTATGATTTTTTCAATATCTATATTAAATTCTGTATTATGCTGAAAAGATACAGGTTTAATGTTTTTTGCATAATCAGAGCTTTTCATATACCAAAGCTGGATATTATTATCATCTGCCAAAAGTTTTGCCCGATTAAAATATTTGAAATCATTTTCTTTTTCAATAATCAAAATTATAGCAGCTTTTTTACCTGTAATTTTTGAATAGTATAAACTTTGCCCAACAGCTTCTGCCCATTTTGGTGCAAAATCAAATTCTACTGCATAATTATCCGTTAAACAGTCTATTCTTGTTTTATCAGGTAAAACGTATTCTTTGGCGCCATTCCATTTTGTGCACCAAATATCTTGATAGTATTTTTCTTTTTCTATATGTCCAGCATTTGCTGTTTGAAACAGAAAGCACAGAAAAACCAAAAATATTTTTTTTAACATACATTGCCAACTAAAATTATTGCAGAATATTTTAATTATATAACTAAAAAGCATAAAAAAGCTTTTATAAAAAAATGAGTATGCAAAATGCTATTTGCCTAGAGACAATCTTGCAATTTCGTTTGGATGAAAGCTTGCGCGTATAGAATTTATTTTTTCAAGAATATTTTTTGGCAGGTATTCATCTTGTTTTTTTATTGCAAAATAAAGTGCCTTTGAAAGTCCATGTGACAAGCAATCGTATCTTTTTTGCAAAAGCATTCCATTGTCTGAATTGATAAAAAATAAATTGCATGGATAGCCAAAGGTGTCATTTTCAATTTTTTGTATATTTTGTGTATTTTGTTTATTGTGTATGTATGCAATATCAATCCAATCCAGTGTTCCAAATTTTATTAAAAGAAATATTATATTATTTTTTGTGTATATTTGAAAAAATGGTTTTGAATTTTTGATTTCATTAATCATTTCTTGATTTGGGGAATTTTCTAAAATAAAAATATTTAAATCTTTTCCATCAAATTTTATGAGGGAAATATTATTTTTACATATAAATTCTTTGTATTTTTCTCCAGTTTTATAATTTTTCATTTTATTTTTTACACAATATTATGAAAATAGAGCCTACAACCATTATGATAGAGCCAGCTAATTTTTTCAAGAAATGTTTCTCATTAAAGATTTTATATCCTAAAAATACATTCAAAATATTAGACAACTGAAAAAGGCTAAGTGCTATAGATACAGGAAGTATGCAGAAAACAAGATTGGTGGATAATTGCATAATAAGAACAAGTGTGCTTAAAATGATAAACTGACCAATTTCTTCTTTAAATGAGAAATTGTTGTGATGATTGCAAAAAACCTTTTTCTTTGCAAATTTTAAAATTATGTATGAAAACAAGCATCCAAATATTACCCATAATAAAAACGAACAGAGTGCATCGGATAAAATTATTACTTTTTTTATAAATACGGCTTCAATTGCAGTTAAAACAAGTGCCAAGATTCTAAAACGAACATCTTTTCTTTTGAATAAATTAAGCGTAAAACCCTCTTTTGTATCTGAAAAAATAAACCAGCTTCCAAAAATAATAAGCATCATCCCAAAAAGCATCCAAAGGTTTGGAAATTCATTTAATAAAAATATTCCAAATACCAGACTTACTATTACTTTATAAGAGTTAATTGGTCCTAATACCGATAATTCACCATATTCTAGTGCATGAATTAGGCAGGCGTTTCCCACAGCGCCAAATATTCCGCCTATAAAGGCCCATAATATTGCATTATGGCTTATATTATTAAAATAGAGAATAAAAAATATAGGCAGGCAAAAAATTGTTAAAATGAAATAAGTTTTAAAGTTTATATTTATTGAAGATATATTTTTTGAGATTCTTTTTTGTTCTGTATTTAGAAAAGAATTGGATAAAATTCTTAAACCCACCATTGTGCAAATTTTAAGCATAAATTTTAACTTTTGTAAATAAATATAAATCTTCTATAAAGATTATAGTTCAAATTACCGTTAAACAAAATATCCTTTTTTAGAAATGATGGTTTTAAAAAAAAAGGAACCCCGTAAAATTTGCATACAACAATATGAGGAAAAACAACAAAGTATGAGAAGAAAAAACCGTGCAAAAATCAAGGCCAGCATGCGAGACATCACAAGAAGACTGCTGCAAATCATGGTCTAAGATTGAAACCAACAGTAAAGGAATGGTATATGAAATTTTTAATTTTACTTTTTATCTATAACCTTAATTATGTGCCAGCCGAAATCGGTTTGGACAGGTTCTGATATTTCGCCTTTTGGTAGTTCGAATGCAGCATTTTCAAATTCTGATACCATCATGCCGCGTCCAAAATATCCCAAATCCCCGCCACGTTGTCCTGATGGGCATTTAGAGAATTGTTTTGCAAGTTTTGCAAAATCTTCTCCGCTTTCTGCTTGCAACTTTAGGCCGCGTGCTTGTTTTTCGGTTTCTACTAAAATATGTGCCGCACGAACTTGACTGTAATTTTGTGCATTTGAATCAATGCTTGATTTTGCATCACTCATAAGAACTCCTGTCATTAAAACTAAACTTGTAAAAAATAATTTTAAAATTTTGTTCATAATTATCCTTACCCTACTATCATTTGATAATATCGCAAATATATGATTTGCGCTAGAAATTGTTTACAACCATTATGTATTATTGAATCAAATATAAATAAGGTTAAATAATCTGTAGTATATTGGTATTGGATAATCTTGTCTCTAGTGTATTTATTCTTTTGATATCTGTTGGCAAAAGTTCATTTTTGCTTTTTAGCCACATGATTTCAAATTCAATGGCTTTGGTTATTCCCTTTTTAATGTCATAATCAAGTGCTTGTTTGTTAAAAATTATTTTTCGTGTTTCAAAATAATCAAGATTTTGGAGTTTTTTTAAAAAAGGGATGGAAGATAAAGTAACTCCTCCGCCCACTATTAAATTGCCATCATATTTGCTGTATTTTTGTGAAATTAAATTTACCATTTCAAATATTTCATTAGAATTTACCATAGTGCAGTCATATCCTAAAGAACAGGCCATATCTCCTCTGCCTGCAACAATTCCTGTAATTTTATTCAAAAATGGACTTTTTAAAATGTCATCTAAATATTGGATTCCGTTTTTGGTTTCAATATTTATATAGGCCTTTATACTATCATTTTTGTATACACACTCAATTGATTTTAAAAATTTTATTACAGCATAAGGTGATTCAATCATTGGGGCTACAACTGCATTTGCGCCAATTTTTTTTGTATCGTATAAATCTTTTATGGCGCCACACCCGCCTATTTTTATTGAAAAAATCAAATTGTACATATCTGCAAGTTGTTTTAGTTTTAAAGCTTCATCAAAACTTGCACCTTCTGTTTCAAATTCAGTTTTAATGCCCGATATTTTGTGGAACTTTGTTAAATCAGACAAAATATTCGCCATTTTTTCTGTATAATTTGTCATCATTTTATTTTACCAGTAAAATTTTTATACAAAATAGCAAAGAAATATTTTTACAAACATTAATACATTTGCACACATTATTAGAAAATAATTTATATAGAAGTGGAATGTTTAAAGATGTTATTATCGGGTATTAATCATTTTAAGTTTAATGGTATAAATGTTAAAAATGCTAATTTAGAGAGTATAAATTTTTCAGGCACAAAAACACCACGCAATCTTGCTTTAACAAGCGATGATTTTAAAACAGATATTTTGGATTTTTCATACAATCCAAAAGGAATTAAGGAATATTTGGTGTCTGATGGCTTGGATGAAGTTATGGCGGATATAATTGCCAAAGATGAAAATACCTATAAAAAATACAGAGATGTTGCAAAAAGTATAACTTCAAAAAATGGAAAATTTATTCACCAAACAAGTACCGAGCAAGGTTTACAAGTTTTAAGCATTGTAAATAACAATAATATGGGCAGGAAAACTGCAAAAAGAGTGGCTGCACTTGAAGCTTTGGGTATTAATAACGCTGTTTTTTATGGCTCGCATGCTGATAAGTACTGGAGAATAATAGATTTAATATGTGAAGATAAAGACGGAAACGCTGTTTTCGTTGATGATGATGACAATGAGACAATTTTAAAAAGGCCTTTAAGTATAAAAGAATTTAATGAAATTACATCACCTGCTGTGGGCCGTAATATTTTTAGTGATAATCAATTAATAAAAGATTATATTGAAATTGTAGATGGCGGCTTAAATATTAAAACAGCAGCAAAAATAGCATCAGATGAAAATAATGCAAAACGATACATGCAGCTTACAAGCGAAGATAAATTCGGCCAAACAATAATCCCTGGGGTTGATAAAGATATTATTTTATCAAGAAAATTAACTCCAAATGAAGCTGCCACTGTTGTTTTAAAGAAAGAGCAAGCATTAAGCAATTATAAAGTGCAATCGTTTATTGACTTAAAAGATGATGGTTTACATGATTTTGAAGCATTACAGATAGCATCATCATATAGGGATAGTATAAAATATTTTGAATTAACAACACCTGATGGGGATGGAAATATTATACTTCTTAATGCTGACAGCCCTACTTATGTAGAGCTTGATAGGCCTTTAACCCCAAAAGAAGCTGCTTTTGGATTAAAATTAGGAAATCAAAATCTTAAAGCATATCAAAAATTATTAGATAAAGGTTTAAGTATCGGCGAAGCTTACGCTATAGCAAGTGATATTAAGAGGGCGGGCAGATTTTTTAAATTGATAACAGCCAATGAAGATGGCGAAGTAAGATTAATTAATAAAAATCAACAAGAGATTGTTTTGCCAAGAGCATTATCTGTAAATGAGGCCTTGATAGCTATTTCTGAATTATATACTCCACAAAAGATTTATCATCAACTAGCAGAAAATGGCGTAGTGACAAGTAAAAATCATGTAAAATAATTGCGCCTAACTTTTAAGGCAATTAATTTGCAAATAAATACTTTATATATATAACACAATATACAGCCATGTATTATTTTTGGAGAAAATATGGGACTTTTTGGCGCAATTGGACAAGTTGTTTCTAATGGTAAAAATTTTAAAGAATGGGAAAAGAATGATGCTAATAAAAATAAGCAAAGAGAGGTTCTTGCACAAAAAGGCATAGATTCTGCTGCTCTTCAAAAGGCAAGTAATAAGGGTAAAGTAATAATGGATGTTATCGATATTATGGATACACATTCAGAAGAGGTTGCAGAAAATACAGAAACTGTGATTATGCCGCTTGCACAATTGGCACCTTCAATTACAGGGCTTGCTTCTGCTTTTGGGCTTGGTAAATTTGCTGTTATGCCTGCTGTAAAAAAATATGACAAAGCATATAATGAATTTAGAAAAACTCATAGTGAAGAACTACAAAAAATGGTTCAAGAACTTGCAGAAAAAATATCAAATTCATCTGAAAATAAAAATCTAGCAAAAATTAAGATAACATATCCTGGCGACCCGTTGTTTATTGGGGAAAATCTTGGAAAAATTTCTCAA
This sequence comes from Candidatus Gastranaerophilales bacterium, assembly GCA_910587815.1. Taxonomy (GTDB): domain Bacteria; phylum Cyanobacteriota; class Vampirovibrionia; order Gastranaerophilales; family Gastranaerophilaceae; genus MGBC122484. The sequence goes on from CAJUNK010000005.1 coordinate 6,790, forward strand.
GAGTTAAAAAAGAATTCAAATAGTGGTTTTAAATACAATTCTTTAGAGTATTATGACCTTGCAAGTCTTTTTCATAAAAAGAACATGGATGTTTTAAAAGGTTCACCGGATAAGGCTATTAATGATATTTATAAAAGATTAGGCGAATTAAGCAAAGAATACTACAATACGCCGGGTATCAAAAATTTTAAGAAAAATATGGGCAGATACGGCGGTATTCTTGGCGGAGTAGTAATAGGCACATTTGTTTTAGCAAATATTTTAGCTGCAAAGATTCAAGTTAGAAGTTCTAGAATTGCAAGGTGGCAATCAAGACAGGATTTGGCTGATCCAAAATATTTTGTTCAATATACTGATGAACAAATTCAGGCTGCAAAGAATAATATAGAACAAAATTCTGATAAAAATGAAAGCAAATTTTCACTGCCATTTTTTAATAAAGGCAAAAAATCGGGATTTAAATATGGTGATAACACTGGATTTTTTAGTTCCTTAAAAAATACAATAGCTGATAATAAAAAGTATAATGAATGGAAGCAAAACCATAATCTTGAAGATAAAAAAATCAAACGCAGATTGACTTCTGAAGAATTAAAAGAAGCCGAACGCGAGCAAGAAGTTATTCAAAGGGTAACAAAGCTTATAAATAACCAAGCTGAAGAATATTCTGAAAATATGGAAACCGCAGCAGGTGTTTTAATTGGCGGCACACCATTTTTAGGTGCGGCTGTGGGCGGTATAATTAGTGCTATTGTAAATAAAACAGGCCTTGGAGATAAAATTGCAGCCAAGAGTTTAGATAAAATTTTAAAAGGCGTAGATGATAATGTTAAAAAAGAAGAAATAAAAAAATTATATGAAAATTTAAAACCCGCAGCAAAAAATGGAAAAGAATTCTGGGGTGCAAAACTTGTTAAATATGGCGAATTTTTTGTAAAAGCATTTGATGCTTCAGGCAAAAAAGGTGAAGCTGCTAAAAAAATGGGCAGAATGGAGTCTGTTGTACATAATGGTAAAAAAATGATAAATATCTTGTCTACAAGTAAGTTTGCAAGAAATGCTGCTATTGGTGGAATTGGCGCATTTGTGACAGGCATGGCAGGTGCATTTATCGGATTAAAATTGCAAAAATCTGCGGCTAGGGCTGGAAGATATAAAGCAAAACGCGAACTTGAAGAAAATCCTGCAAACTTTATTGGGTATACAAAAGAAGAATTTAAAACTGTTAGCGATATTAAAGCTGATCAAAAAACTGCATTAACTAAAATTAAAGAATATATGATGTTTATCCCAAATGTCATTAAAGATTATAATAACTATGAAAAATACAAAAAAACCAAAGCAAAACAAGATAAAGAATTATTAAATGAACTTGTAAAGCTTAATGTTTCGGATGAACAATTAAAAGAAGCAAAAGACCTTCAAAGAAAATTGTTTACAACATTTGAAAGTGTAGATGATAAATCTCAAGAGTATTCTGAATCTATAGAGGCAATAAATGAAATGAGCCAGCCTATTATACCTTATCTTGGTATTGCAGCTATTGCATCTCCATTTATTGTAGCTGGTGTAAAATTTGCAAAGGGCGGCGGAGCAAAAGCCGCAGAATCTATTACAGGATTTTTTGCAAAGCACACAGGCTTTTTAAAGGGAAAGATGGCAAAAAAATATTTTGATGAAGTAGCATCTAATATTACAAATACTGTTGCAAATCAGCATAATGTTGGTGATAAAACTTCCAAAAATGCTTTATTTAAACTTGTGAAAATGCTTCCTGAAAATATCAATCTTGCACAGCTTTCTAATGAATGTCAAAAAATATTAAAATCTGTTAAAGGGAAAGATAATGAGCTTGAAGCATTATTGTTAGAATTATCTAAAAATAAAGCATTTAAGAATATTAAATTAAATGATATCTATGACACAATTGATGCTGTTTTTGGCGGAAAAATGGCAAAATCTATGCGTGATATGTTTAAAGCAAATATTGATGAAAAAGATGTAAAAGCTATTAAGGATGCCATACAAACCTTTGCAGGTGATAAAGATAATCTTGGTGATATTCTTGCAAAAGTTGTAAAAGAATCCAATATCCCTGAAGCAAAAATTTCCGATATTGAAGATATATTCAATATAATTAATATACCTGAATTGCAAAGCATTTTTGGTGGTATTAAAGGAAAAATTGATGTTAAAAAATTACAAAAAGCTATAAAAGCTTCAAATGTTTCAGGATATGCAAATGCTTATGTTGAGGGCACCATTAAAAATGGCAAATGGCGTACTTATACAGAAAAATTAAAAAATAGTTTTCCTGAATATGGATGGGCAAATAATATGCTTGATTCACTGCTAACATCATCTTTGACAGACGAACAGGCATTAAAGATTTATAAAAACTTGCAAATAATCTTTAGTAATATTCCAAGTGAAGATTTAAAGAAAATTACTGATACAGCACTTAAAGAATTTCACAAAAATCCTGAACAATTTATGCAGGCGCTTCAAAATGGTTCATTTGGCAGTTTATTTATGACAAATGGACTAACAAAAACTGTAGGTATTGCTACAGGAGTTTGGACTGCACTTGGACTTGTGGCAACATTTATTCTTGAATCTGCGTTTGCAGATATGCAGAAAAAAGCAGGCAGATTGGGCGTTATGAAAGCATTGGAAGAATTAAAAGATGTTGAATATTATGCAAATGAAATGCCGCAAAACACTGCAAAGCCTGTGCAATTAAATAATAATGGAATTAACAATCCAACTTTTGCACAATTTTTAAATAATACGCATGCAAATTAATCTATAAAAATAATAAAAAGGGTAGATTATATTTATAATAATCTACCCCAATGATAAAGTGGTTTAAATATTAAAATAATCCTGCCCGCACAGCTTTTACTGCTGCTTGAACCCTATCTGTAACATTTAATTTTAACAAAATATTGCCAACATGTGCCTTAGCTGTATTTGTGCTTACTGTTAAATGCTTTGCTATTTCATTATTTGTTCTGCCTTCGGTTATTAATTTTAATGTTTCATATTCTCTATTTGTAAGTATAGATTTTATGGCGTTTCTTTTGCTAAACACACTATTGTTATCGTATAAATTGTCAAAATCAGTAGAGTTTGGTTTTGGTAAAATGCTTTTTGATATATCACTGATTTGAGGGTCATACCATAGTGCGCCAAGTAAAACCGCTCTTATTATTTTGCCAAGTTTGTATTTATTTGAATTTTCTGTGTTATGATTTTCCGCATCTTTTAAAATATAACCATCTGCGCCAGATGCCATGCAAGCTATAACTTGTTCTTCACAATCATGTGCAGTTAATGCTATTATTTTAATATTTGGATATTTTTCTTTAATTATCCTTGTGGCTTCAATACCATTTATTCCAGGTAAGCCCAAGTCCATTAAAATAACATCAGGTAAATCATTGCTGTTTGCTTTTTTAGATTTTAGATATTCCAAGCATTCTTCTGCGGATTCAAAACCTTTTATTATAAAATCTTTTTCTTTTGATAAAACATTTAAATATGATGTACGCAATAAAAAATAGTCTTCAACCATGCAAATTGAAACTTTTTCGCTCATTTTTGTTTCCCTTTTGAACTTATTAATATCTAACCAAAAAATTAAATTGCCTATTAAACTATTTAAGAATAAAAAAATTACTATCTTTGCACGTTTGTATTTATTTCATATCTTATAAGATACAATATAAAAACTAGTTGTATACTACCCGGTTGGGTGAGAAAAATATTGACTTGGTGTTAACTCTAAATGGTATCTTATTATTTTAAAAGTCATGTAAATGTTAACCTGGAGTTTAGCAATAATTGAGAATAGCTACAGCATAGAAGCGCTAAATAATATTATAAAATAATGGAGGGTATAATGAAATCTAAAAAAGTACTAATTGCATATTTTTCCTGGGGCGGAAATACAAAAACCATAGCACAAAAAATACAAGCCAAAACAAATGGTGATATTTTTGAGATAAAACCCAAAAAACAGTATCCAAGTGATTATCATCAAACAACAGTTGTTGCTAAAAATGAAATTTATAATAAAGTGCTGCCTGAATTAAATAACAACATCGATATATCTTTATATGATGCTATTTTTGTAGGCACTCCGGCCTGGTGGTATACTATGGCACCAGCTGTGATGACATTTTTATTAAGCAATGATTTTGCCGGAAAAACAATTGTACCTTTTATTACCCATGGTGGTGGCGGAGAATATAATATAGCATCACAGATAAAAGAGTTTGCCAAGGGAAGTGAAGTTTTGTCACCTTTTGTTGTTTATAATAATGGTGATACAAACACGTATTCCAAGCTTGACCTTTGGTTGAACAATTTGTAAGGACTTTTAAATAGAGCTATATTAATATTAAAAGCGCTGCTGAATTTTATCTGTATTTTTATTTCATTACAAATGCCATCAGATTTTTGATGGCATTTGTTTTCGCGCAAGATGTTTTTATTCTTGCCATAGCCACACCCTTTTTATTTTGTAACATTAAAAAGATTGTTGCCATTTTGCAATAATCACCATATTGCTCGTTAATGGAATTAATAGAATAAGTATTCATTTCACCTGCCTTTCTTTTTAAAATGTCTTAAACGTCAATCACTCCTCACTTTTTAAAAGTGAGGAGTGATTTTGAAGATAGTGATTTTGTTGGGGGCAAAATTCCTGCCTGTTCCAATTTTGATAAAATGCGAATTATCATTGAAACTGGGCGCAGAATTCATATTTAAATTCTTCACCGTTACTTGCATAGAAAATTTCACCCTGAAATTTTTAAATAGTATAATAGTCTAATTTTTGTTATATAAAACCTGTAAATATTCTTTTTGCTATTTATTAGTGCTAATTTTAATAAAAGTTTACAAAAGTAAATTTAATGTAATCTTTTGTCTGTAAAAATTGTGTATGGTATACTTCTTCATAGGAAAACGGGAATTAGAGTGATGGATTTAAAATATATTTTTAATTGTTTAAATATTCTTTTTGCAATATTTTTAATGAGTGCTATTTGCCCACAAAAGGCTTATGCATATTTAGACCCAGGCACAGGAAGTATGATTTTACAGGTGATTTTGGCAGGAATTGTTGGAATTGGTTGTACTTTTAAGGTTTGGGGACAGAAATTTGCAGGCTTTATAAAAAAGGTTAAAGATGGAAGAAAATAAAGAAGTAGCTTTGCATAGAGGGTTTCATCCAGAATTGTCATCTTTTAGGGATTCTGATGCAAGAGTATTTTATCTTGATGATAAAGTCTATCGTAAAATTAGCAATAAATATATTGAAACATACGAAAAATTTATAAATTCTGGATTATATGAAAGGCTTTTGTCTGAGAATTTAATCATTCCCCATAAAAAGATTGATTCAAATGAATTTATAATTCAGCCAGAAAAGGTCTTTATATCATATCCTTGGGAGTGGTGTTTTTCTGAAATAAAAGATGCAGCGCTTGCTACATTAAAAATTCAAAAAATCGCACTGGAATATGATATGAGCTTAAAGGATGCTACGCCCTACAATATTCAATTTTTAGATAACCAACCTGTTTTGATTGATACATCATCTTTCGAAAGTTTTAAAGAAAAACCTTGGGCAGCATACAGACAGTTTTGTGAAAATTTTTTGGCTCCGCTTGCGCTTATTGCATATACAGATTTAAGCCTGTCAAATTTATTTTTAGGTAACATAAATGGTATTTCTTTGGCACTTGCTGCAAAACTTTTGCCCTGGAAGACAAAGTTTAATTTTAATCTTTTAACCCACATTTTTATTCACAGTAAAATGCAAGACAAATATTCTGAAAATAAAAAAGAGGTGAAAGGTGTCAAAATTTCAAAATCACAACTTTTAAATATTATTCAAAATCTTGAAAATACTGTAAATTCAATCAATCTTTCAAAATATAAAACAGAATGGGGAGAATATTATTCAAATACTAATTATACCGATGATAGTTTTGATGCCAAGAAAGATATTATAAAATGTTTTCAAGAAAAAATATCTCCAAAGAATGTTTGGGATATGGGATGCAATACAGGTGTATTTTCAAGAATATTTTCTGATAATGGCGCAAAAGTGACAGCTTTTGATATAGATAGGCTTGCAATTGAGAGAGCTTATTTGACAACGAAGGAAAAGAATGAAAAGAATATTTTTCCTTTAATATTTGATATTTCAAATCCTTCTCCTGCTTTGGGTTTTAATAACCAAGAAAGAAAAACATTAATTGAAAGAGCAAAAGATGTAATAGGTGGTGTAGATTTAACTTTAGCCCTTGCCTTGATACATCATTTAAGGATAACCTACAGTGTTCCTTTTGAATATCTATCCAAGTTTTTCTCCCAAATTTCAAGATATTTAATTATAGAATTTGTAAAGAAAGAAGATTCTAAAATTCAGACTATGCTTTTAAATCGGGAAGACATTTTTGATGATTATACTGTGGAAAATTTTGAAGCTGAATTTGGCAAAATCTACAATATTATAGAAAAAAGATTTATTCCTAATACAGAACGCATAATGTATTTAATGGAGAAGAAAGGTGAGTAAATTTATCTTTGATATTGTAAATGGGTTTATCAATAAAGTAAAATATTCATTCAAATCAAGATTTTCAGATAAAATAAATTTATTTTTGCTTTCAACAACAATGGCAAGTATTCTTGTTGCTGTAAACTGTATTGAAAAAAATATGCGCTTTTTTTCTTTTTCCCATCAAATGTTGGAATCTATCCTTGTTTGTATATTATTTTGCATATTTATTTTTTATACGAGAATAATATCTGATAAAAATAACGGGTATGGGGGGGGTATATCGCTCAAGGCGCCTTATATTCTTTTATTTTCGTTGTTTTCATCATACCGCATACTTTATCTTTATGCATCAAACATTACAAAAGTTCCGTTTTGGTGGGCATTTTGTTTTATATTACTGTTTGCTTTGTTTTTTCTTTGTCTTTATTGGTTTTTTAAAATTGTTTTTAAAGATGACAATAAAGCTGTTATTGTATCTTTAATTATAGTATTTGCATCTAATGTGCAATTTAACGATTTGGGTTACATAAGAAGTTATTTTGGGCTGATATTTTATTTTGGAATATTTGCACTCACATTTATTAATTCTGAAAAGTTTGTATCCTTTTTAAAACCCTTTAGTGCCGCATTGATTGCATTTTGTATTTTAAATAGCGGATATAATATATTTTCTTCAGGTTTATTTAGTAAGGCTGTAAAACGCATTATAAAAAAACCTGTAATTGTTGAAAATTTAGAGTTTACAAAAAATCCAAAAAGAGATATTTATATTATTCTGTTGGATGCTTATGCTGGAAAACGAACATTGACGCATCTTGGGATAGATAATTCAGATTTTATAAATAAACTTAAACAAAAAGGGTTTGTGGTTTATGAAAACATGGAAAGCAACTATAGTGCAACCGTAGGCTCTATTCCGTCTTTTTTGAATGTTGAATATATTCAAAATTTGCCTTACGAAACATCAGGCGAAGCCGTAAGTGATGCAAAAATCTTTAAAATTGCAAAAAAAGCTGATTATAAAATTTATTATATTAATTCCTGGCCTTTAGAAATGCAGGTGGAAAAAGGCATTATTGGTGCGCTTAAAGCTTCTGAAGGCAGCATTATTGAAGATGTTGCTGAACTTTTTTTGGATAAAACCATGTTGTCGCGTTTAGTGCGTTTTGAAGAAAATGCTAAAATAAGGCGAGCAAAAAGAATGCAAGAGCTTTTTAAATATGCAGATGGTATTATTAAGGATAATGGCAAAAAGCGTTTTGTTTTTGCACATTTTTTGATGCCTCATGCCCCATATATTTTTGATGAAAATGGTGAAGTTATTATGGGAATAAGTGCAGATACACAAATATCAAAGGGATTTTATGAATTGAATAAAGAAGTATATGGTCAATTTTTAAAATTTTCCAATAAAAAAGCATTAGAATATGTGGATAAAATGTTTGCACTAAAACGTGAAAAACCAATAATAATCATAATGGGTGATCATGGTACAAGAACTGTTGCATTTAAACCTTATGAGGAAAAGTATTTTAATACCTTAAAAGAAAATAACAAATATTTATTTAATACATTTATTGCATACTATAATCCTGATTATGACCCAAAATATTATAATAATCCAAAAAGTCACATAAATTTTTTCATTGATTTTTTAAATGAAAATTTTGGTACAAATTTAAAAAACACAACAGACAAACATTATTTTTTGAAAAAAACAATTGAAACCTTTAAACGTTTAGATGTTTATGAAGCAAAGTATTAATAAAATTTTTGGTATTTCTTAAAGCTTCTCCAAGATATGTTGTTGATATTATTCCAATAATAAAATAAAAGTATGTGGTTTTTAATGGAAAATAAAACCAGTATATATCAGCATTATTTTTGATATCAAAAGAAATTCCTTTAATTAAAAGAAATAAATAAGTTATTATGTTAAAAATAAGCAGGTGGTTTGCCATAATGTGGTAACTGTTTTTGCCTATTTTATTTAAAAATTTCCAGTCTTTAATTTTTTCATATAAAACTTCAATGATATATAAACTTATGTAAATTCCTGTAATACTTGTTAATATTGGTACAATCCAATTATTATATTGCCCCCAAACTAAAAGGAAATGAAGCCCAATTCCATCTTGCGGGGTAAAATCCTTGTTTGTAAGCCATAAAATTGATTGCAAAATAAGTACCATACCAAGTATTTTGGTAGAAAAAATGTTGAATTTTTGAATACTGTTGCTTTTATAAAAAATACCATACAAATATCCTAGCTGGATAAAAAATAATGCAAACATGGTTCTAAAAATCCATAAATAATTTATGTTTTGGGCATATTTTTGAAAATGTATTGCACATAAGCACAATATAAAATATGCGCCAAGCTTTATAAAATCATTGCATCTAATGCAAGAAAAAATTTTGTAAACCAAAAGTGTAATAAAAAGGCAAGGTACAAACCAAAGCGGCGAAATTAAATCTAGCTGGTGCCCTGTTAAAAAAGGCATTAAAAGTTCATTTTTAAATGTTACCGGCATTCCCCAAAACTTTCCGCAATGTGGTGCTATTATTAATGTTATTACCATATAAGCAAGGGCGTATAAAAAATATGGCACCATAAGACTTTTGAATCTTCTTTTAAAATATTCAGTAAAATTGTATTTTGGGTTAAATAATATTCCTGCAATAAAGAAAAATATCATAACCTGATAAGAATATGGCGGAAACATTGGAATAAGTGAAAATTCTAAATGGCCTGAAACCACAATCATAATGGCAAGCGCTTTTAGAAGATTAATTTTTTCACTAAAAATTTTATCCATAATATTCTCCAGACAACACAAAATAATATGCAAACGTTATACTACCATAAAAATATTTTTTAGAGGAGGGCTGTTTTTGTCTTTGATATAATCATTTTGTTGCAAAAAAAAATGGAGTATAAGATGCATTTTAAATATTGCCCGTTTTGTGGCGAAAAACTTATAGATAAGCAAGCCGGGGATGATGGAAATGTGCCGTTTTGTATAAAATGTGACAGGTATTGGTTTGATATATTTCCAACATGTGCAATTGTATTGATTGCTAATGAATTTAACGAGATTGCTCTTTTAAAGCAATTGTATTTGTCTGATAAATATCTAACTTTTGTTGCTGGTTATATGCAGCCAAAAGAAACCGCTGAACAGTGTATTGTAAGAGAAGCAATGGAAGAAATTGGGGTAGATATATCGACAAACGTAAAATATTCAGGGTCGTATTGGTTTGATTCAAAAGGACTTTTGATGATAGGTTTTATTGCACGTGTAAAAAAGACGAAATTTAAGTTATCTAATGAAGTTGATGATGCAAAATGGGTGGCAGCAGCTGATGTTCCAAAATATCTTTTTCCTAAAACACCTGAAAATGCTGCCTTTAAAATATATGAATTGTTTATGGAACAAATACAACCTTCATTTAATTAATTAAAAACACTACAAAAGGTGCATTAAATTAAAAATTACACACAGATTGTACATAAAAATCTTAATGAATTTTTGATTTTTTATTGAACCACTGAAAGCCGGTAATAATAAGCAAAAAATTTGGCGCGTCTTAGGAATCGACTTTGCAGTAAAAGGACACTTGGTTTGATTATTTGAGACAGGAAGTTTGATTATTCAAAGTTTAAATTTTTAATGTTGTTTTCAATATCTTTTAAACTTCCCCAATTTTCTTCATATAAACCCAGTTGTACAAATTTATGAAATGAGGAAAAGTCCCAATCTTTAACACTATGAATATATCCATGCTTTACAGGATTGTAATGAATATAATTTATTTGCTTATTAAGTTCTTCTTCATTTTTAATCGTATGTTTCCAGTATCGTCTTTGAAATATCCCTTTTTCTTGTTTGTTTTTATATCCGATTTTTAAATCGTCGGTTGGGCACACTTGCCCAACATTTCTTGAAAAATAATGTTTAATCGAGAAAATTATTTTAGGATAATTATTAATATCTTTTGGATACAATATTAAATGAATATGTTCAGGTAATACGCATATTGCAATTATCTCATATTTATACACTTGCATTGTATTTTTAAATGCAGTTCTTAAAATGTCAATATTATCAATAAATAAAGGTTTTTTATTATAAGAAGTAATAATTATGTGCAAATAAGTATTAGGAACAAAAACTCTGCGATAATTCATTAATTCATACTATCATAAATATTTTTGTTGGGCAGGTATGCCCAACCGACCTCAAAGAATACGCAGGTGGTGCAAAAATGAATAAGACACAGGTGTCCGGGGATTAAAAACAAAAATTTGGCGCGTCTCGGAATCGAACCAAGGACACGGGGATTTTCAGTCCCCTGCTCTACCAACTGAGCTAACGCGCCAAATGTATTTAATTGTTGTGGCTCGTAAACGCTCAGTTGGTCTATATTTTGTTGGTTTCGCTTAAACTCAACCAAGGCTAACGCGCCAAATGTATTTAATTGTTGTGGCTCGTAAACGCTCAGTTGGTCTATATTTTGTTGGTTTCGCTTAAACTCAACCAAGGCTAACGCGCCAAATGTATTAATCTAAACCCCATAAAGCCAGTACATAAACTCCATAAGGCCTCCTTTATAATACCAATTAAAGATTTTAAGTCAATAGTTAAAATTCAATTTAATAATATTTTGTATAAAAAGCCAGCTTGGATTGAAATCAAATCCAAAATTTCGTTAAAATATTTTAAAAGTAAGAATTTTAACCATCAATTGCCTCAAAACTGCTAAACATTATGCTTGGGCAATTGTCATTTGTTGTGGTGTGTTTATATTTTTCATCATTTGCATGAAGTTTTGCATCTAAACTTATTATCTTTTCTGAATCTTGATTAAATTCTTCGCCTTCACAAATGCATTCGTCTGATTGTAGTGCTTCAAGCACCTCCTTGTTTCCTTCGTTAAGTACTCTTTCATTTTTACTTAATAATTCTATGGAATGATTTCTGTCAGGATTTATGCTTCTGGCGCAAAGTTTGTAAAGTGTATCATTTATTGCAATTCCATCTTCGCTGCGATGATTTGTAACAATTTGTCCTACTGTTTTTCCATATTTATTTTTTTGTTCCAATGCCTTTAATTGTAAATCTGGAAAATCAGAAAGACTTTCAAGTAAATGTGGCAAAAGTCCTACAGATGTCATTTCGTAGCCTTTTGTGTATGCATGCATTAATGTGTTGCCATCAATATTTTTTACACATAACATTGCATCTAAGTTTTTCTTTCTTTTGTCTTCATTATCAGCAAAATGATTATTAATTGTGTCTAAAATTGCATTTAAATACATTGCATTTTGCTTGTTTGTAATTCTGTCGTTGGTATTTTGCCTTAGCGCAAAATGAGCAAGATACTGGATAGCAGTGGTGTTTTCACCGTATTTTTCAAATATTTTATCCAAGATTTCCATATCATGATGGTCGGGGTCTCCAGAATATGACATCGCTGCAATTGCAGCATCCTTGATTTCTTCCCTTTCTTCTCTATTGAGTAACACTCCTGGATTTTTATTATATTCTTGTATCATAGCGCCAAATGAAACATTATACCCTGGCAATTTATAGGTATTCAAATTGCTTGTATTATTTGCATTATAGCTTTTATTGAAATTGTTTTGTTTTAAATTTACTCTACTATTGTTAGCTGAAAAAGCGGGAATTATATTCATATCTAACCTTTCCTTGAAAATATTATTTTAAAATACAAAAATCATGTGAATTTATAATGCTTGAAAATAATCTTTCTTAACAAAAAGAAGCGTAAAGTTTACAAAAATACACAATTTTAAATAATATTTTTTTCTGATAATTAATTTTCAAGCAGAATTTTTATTGCTTCGCCGTTTTGGTGCATTTGAAGGGCTTTTTTAGCATATTTCATCTGCATTGTTTTGGTGATTAATTTTTCTACATCCACTTTTCCGCTTGAAATCAGGTTCAGAGCCTCTCTAAAATACTTTGGAGTATGATGAAATACACTTACAACATTAACTTCATCATAATGAATGCGCCGAGTATCAATGTTTACGGTAGTTCCAGATGAACAACCCCCAAAAAGGTGCACTGTTCCGCCTCTGCGCACTATATTAAACATAGATTCCCAAATTTCAGGCAGTCCAACACATTCTACGGCTACGTCAAGCCCTCTGTTTTCAGGGGTTTGGCTTAAAATAAAATCTTTTGGGTCGGGATATTTTTTTAAGTCTATAACTTCATCAACCTCTGCAAAATCGCGTGCAGCCTTTAATTTCAAGGGATTGCGCCCCATTGCTATAACGCGTGCTCCTTTTAATTTTGCAAGACGTGCAAACATAAGCCCTATAGGCCCTATGCCTACAATGCCTACCGTATCTCCAGGATTTATAGGGGTTCTAGCTATTCCATGAGCAACATTTGCAAGGGGTTCTGTGAACGCAGCTTGTCTGAATGAAACATTATCAGGTAATTTTATCAGATTTTTTTCTACAATTCGGCTTGGAATTGTGATATACTGCGCGTATGCGCCGTTTAATAAATATAAATTTTCACAAAGATTTTCTTCTCCCCGCTCACAGAAAAAACACTCTCCACATGGGGCGGAATTAGCTGCTACAACACGGTCTTCAGGTTTGAATTCGGTTACATTTTCGCCTACTTTATAAATTGTGCCTGAAAATTCATGACCAAAACCTGAAGGTGTTTCTTTGATTAAAAGTGGGTGTCCGCGTCTGTATGTTTTCACATCAGTGCCGCAAGTTAGCGCTGCTTCTACCTTTACAAGCACTTCACCTTCGGCAGGTTCTTTAACGTTTATTTCCTCATATCTAATATCAAGAGGTGCATAATACCTCACAGCCTTCATTTTCATAGTTTTACACAAGCCTTAAATATCTTATTTAACATTATATCATCTACCGCAGATGCAAGATTATCAAGGGTATAATCTGTTGAAACCCCAGATAAATCAATAATACCGCGGTTTAAAAGCTCAAAAGAGAGCGCTAAATCAACGGGGGCAGGCGAATAACTGCCAAGAACCGTTAATTCTCTATAGTAAATTTCATTATTTTTGTATCCAAAATCCCCCTCAACTGAAGAAAATACAAGGATTTTGCCCCCATCTTTTACGTATTTTAGGGCTGTATCTATGGCGCGATATGAGCCTGATGTCATAAAAATTGCATCATAGAGCTGGTTTTGGCCATTTTCTAAATCTATATCCGGACCTTGAATGCCAAATTTTGCTGCAAAATCTTGTCTTTTTGGGTTAATATCGAGTCCAAAAGCCTCTATACCAAAGGCCTTTAACCCAAGAGACATTAAAAGTCCTATGGAGCCCAAACCTATTACCAGCGCTTTTTGAATATTTTTATTTCCGTAAACATAACCTGCACGGCGGATTGCGCGAATACAGCAAGCTAAAGGTTCCATAAATGTTGCATTTTCCACGTTTATGTGCTCTGAAAGCTTGAAAACAGTATTTTTAAGGTGTCCTTCGCTAACATAGATATATTCACTAAAGCCCGCAGGGCTTATGTTTGTGGCCTTGAAGCCTTTACACATGGAGTGATTGCCGTTTTTGCAAAAATCGCATTCCATACATGGATAATGATGCCCCAAACATACGATATCACCAGTTTTGAAGGGTGTTTTGTTGTCAGAATAGTAGGAATTTCCGACGATTTGCGTATTGATTTCAACTATTTCGCCTACGACTTCATGGCCTAAAACTATTTTGGCATCAGGGTTTTGGGCAGAATGTTTAATTTTGACTATGTCTGAGCCGCAAAGACCGCAGGCAATAACCTTTATAATTGCTCCAGGCGCGGTTAATGCCGGTATTTTTGTTTCAATAATTTCTACTTTTCCGTTTTTTAAAATTGCACTTTTCATATTTTTTGTTTTGCGTAAAATTGGCTAAAACTCCATCATTAGGGCGTCATAGGGGGGATTGTAATAACGTGCTTATTTGTTTTAATGCCAAATGCAGCACCTGCGCTGATATTGGATAGATTAAACCCCCAAATAACTAGTGCTGCAAGGAAAATCGCCAATATTGATAAAAAAATATATTCAACAATTGCTTGAGCACTTTTCATGATAAAATTATACTACGAATTAATAATATGGATAAAGAAACTAAAAATGACATAATAAAATGCTCTAGATGCGCTCTGTGCGCAGATGTTTGCCCGGTGTATAAGGTAAAACACACTGAGACAGCACTTTTGCGCGGTAAATTTTTACAACTTTTAGGGTTAATTAAGGGTGAATTAAAATGGTCAAAACGTTTAAAATCAAGCCTGGACTATTGTTTGGCTTGTGAAAAATGTAAAACCCAATGTCCATCTGAAATTAATGCTGTCGAAATTTTTGAAAAAATACGGCATGAAAATTTAACTTTTTTAGACAAAATTTTATATGGAAAATTTTTCTTCAAAATTAAATTTTTTGCACTTTCTATTTTTTATAGGGTTAAACATCCAATAAAATCAATGGTTTTGCGTAAAAAAAAGCACGTTCAAAAATACCATAAAAAATTGGTGCATTTTAACGGATGCCTTTCAAGGCGTATCAATCCTGATTTTGCACTTCCTTTTGAGTTTGAGCGTGCTAAATTTGAGTGCTGTGGCATACCCTATAAAGCAAAGGGGAATCTTGATGAATACAAGAATGCAGCTGCATTTAACATACGCAAAATTAATGAAATCAATGGTTTAGTGGTGTTTAACTGTGCTACTTGTCTTTCTGCTGTGCGTTCCTACGCTTTTGATGATCCTGAAACCAAGAATAGACTTGTGTTTTACACAGATATTTATAAAGATTTTTTAAATAAATATAAAATATCGTCTAAAACCCAGGCGGTTGTTACATTTCACAATCCATGCCATCTAAAAAGTGCTGGTATTGCACTATTTGACATTGAATATATATTAAACAATATTGAAAACGTTGAATATAAAAGGCTTGATAACCCTGATGAATGTTGCGGTTTTGGTGGAGATTTCTTTTTAAGGCATCCGCGTACAGCTGATAAGTTATCTATAAAAAAAGCAGAAGATGTTATAAAAACTGGAGCTAATATCGTTTTAACTGCTTGTCCTACTTGTCTTTGGAGCCTTAAATACGGGTTAAAAAAGCTTGGGGCGCACAATATAAAAGCTTATGATATGGCTGAATATTTGTATAGCTTGGATTTTAACGCAAAATAACTTGTGTTTAAGAATTTGAAATTTAATTAAAATAATTGCATAAAAAGTGTGCGAATTTGATTAAAATGATTTATAAGCATAACCGTTGCAATTGAAACAATAAGTCCGATTAATGTTTTCAAGAAGTCTTTTGCAACATGTTTATAGACTTTCTTTTGGGTTTCAAATCTTATTCTGTTGTACATTGCAACTTCGCGGCCTGCCAAAAGCCCCACAAATACCCAAGTTGTGGACATTGGCACATTGTTTGCATGTTGAAAATACATTAAAATGAAGGCGTAAACGCAGTCTATTATTGTAGCAGAGCGAATGTCGCCAGTGTTTGTTTTAAGTTTTAAAATGTTTTGAATTTCTCCGCCTCTTTGGTAACAAACTATTCCTAAAAGCAGCACAAAAGCAAGCATTGAAAGGAGCATTTGGCTCAAATCTAGTTTACGAGGCAGGTATACAAATAAATTTGCTGCATCCTGCATTAACCATTGGCTCCATAAAAAGGCTGTAGCACCCCATTTGGCTGCAATCCAGCGTTTTGATGGAGTGCGGTCTCTTGTGTATAAAAAGAATTTTTCAATTGGGCGAGAGATAATGAAATAGATTAAAAAGGCGCATATAAATGCCACAATATATCCGAGGAAAGACTTTGCAAGCATTAAGCCAATTACTGTATTTGAAGAAAATACACTCAAAATTAAAAATGTGGTTGAAACAGGTACGCCTTTTTTGGTTAAAAGTATAATGACAACAGGCGGAAGTACGTGCCACCAGTGAAATACGCCAGCATAAGGAATTCTATCCAGCCTGCCAAAAGCCATATCTCCATTGTTAAAATACCATCCTAAAACAAAGGTTAAAACAAGGACTGTGCCTGAAAAAATCCACAAAATCCAAAATGGACGATTTTGGTTTGAAGATAAAAACGTACCTAAGGTTTGGATTACATCGTTTGAAACACAAGTGTAGAGGGACAAAAGGAACCCCATAACCATATAAATATCACTCGGTGTTATTGAAAATAATGACATATCTGAGGTTTATATTAACAAAAAAAACGAAAAACAACAGGTTTTTTAAGCTACTATAAAGAAATATTAAGCATGTAACGATTTATAAATTAATATAATGTTTAATTAAAATACAAATTTTATCAAAATAATTTATTACAAGAACAACTGCAATTGAAACAGTAAGGCCAATTGCAGCCTTTGTAAAATCTTGAATAATATATTTGTAAACCTTTTTTTCTGTAATAAAGCGCAGTCTGTTGTATAGTGCAATTTCGCGTCCTGCTAAAACGCCTAAAAATACCCAGGTTGTAGACATTGGGATATTATTTAGATTTAGAAAATAAATTAAAATGCCGGCATAAACAATATCTATAATTGTGGCAGAGCGTATATCTTGAGTATTTGTTTTTAGTTTAATTATATTTTGAATCTCCCCACCCCTTTTATAGCAAATTATGTACAATAGGCCTGCAAAGACCACAAGACAGATGATCATCTGCATTAAATCAAGCTTTCTTGGAAGATAAACAAAAATTTTGGAACCATCCTGCAAAAGCCACGCCATCCAAAGAACTGCTGTAGAAAACCATTTTGCAATTATCCAGCCGATTGAAACATGTTTGTTTTTCATATATAAAAAGATTTTTTCAACACTTCTTGCGATTAAAAAATACAGCATTAAAGAAACAACAAGGGCTGTGATATAGCCAAGGAAAGACTTTGCAATCATCATCCCGATAATTGTATTAGAAGAAAAAATGCTTATTATTAAAAATGAAGTTGCAACAGGAATCCCTTTTTTTGTCAGGTACAATAATATTAACGGAGGTAAAATATGCCACCAGTAAAATTTTTCAGGATGCGGAATTCTATCTAAAAGGCCAAAAGCCATATCGCCATTATTTATAATCCAGCCTGCAATAAAGGTAATAACTAAAACTGTACTTGTAAAAAGCCAAACCTGCCAAACAGGACGGTCTTTTGTGGTAGATAAAAAAGTGCCTAAAGTTTGAATTACATCATTTGAAACACAAGTATAAAGGGATAAAATAAACCCTAAAATCATAAAAATATTACTTGGTGTTATAGAAATTGATGTCATATTCCAGGTAATATCTTATCAAAAAAGCATTAATTTTAAACAATATAAAAATTTCTTTTAACAAACCGTCTTTTTTTTGAGATAAAATCATCTTCAGATAAAAATATGGGGGGCAAAAAGCCTTTTGCAGCAAGAGAAAGCCAGGCCAAAAGGTGCGGGGATAATGATAATATGTTTAAATTATTGGAATTTATAAAGTTTAGAAAATTTATAGATGAAATTGAGCATACGTTACTTAAATCCAGTGCTATCCTTGTTTTTGCGTTTTTGAATTTTGATATTGCAGCATGAATTTCGCAGAGTATATTATCATCTAAATTTACATCAGCATTATTGTTAAGAATATTAAGGATATAAAATCCCTTCTTTTTCTTTGTTTCAATTGTCATATTGTCATCCTTTTTTATGATTATAAACGCTTTTTGGGTTGAATTTAATTAGGCAAAAGTTAGAAAAATATTAAACTTTAGTATGATTTTTAACTAATTTGAATTTTTGTCACATTATGTTAAGATTATTAAATGAGGAACAGTTGAGAATAGACGGAAATTAATAATTATGAATTTGTTTGCCCTTTTTTCAAATTTTTCAAGACCAAAAAAAGATGATTTATTTAATATTTATCCTGACGGAATCTTCATTGTATCAATGGATGGCAGGATTTTAGATGTAAATTTAAAAATTGTTGAATTGTATGGTTTTTCAAGATTTGATATGGTGGGGCAATATTTTTCAGAATATGTGCAAGGAGGCAGCGGCCTTTTAAATAAAATTGTGGCGCAAAAGCGTCCATCTGTTACAAAGGCCCAAACTGCAAAAGAAGAAGATGTTTATGTTGAAGTTGCAGCATCAAAAGACCTTGAAAATGATCGCGTATTTGTGACATTGAGGGATGTTACACAAAATTATAAGATGCAGAATATGGTGAATGGCGAATATGAAATTGCCAAAAAAATCATAGATGAAAAAAATACATTTTTGACTGAAGTTGCACCCGATATAATATCCTCGCTTGATTCTGTTACAGGTTTTTCAAAGGCCCTTTTAGAAGGTATTGGCGGACATTTGGTTGAAAAACAGGAAAAGTATGTAAGTATTATTAATAAAAATTCTAAAGATTTATCCTTTGATTTAGAAAAAATGTTTGATTTTTTCAGGCTTGAATCAGGGCTTTTTCAGTATGAATTTAAAACCTTTGATATGGTTGATTTATTGACAAATGTTGCAAAAAAATATGAGTCATTATTTGAACAAAAAAAGATTGTTTTCAAATATGATTTTTCTGCTTTAACTACACGCGGAGCGTATTTGGACCCTGCTGTTATGGAGGATGTTGTAAAAAATATTTTAAATATTTCATACAGATGTGCAAATTTAGGCACAGTAACATTTAATGCCGGAAATCCGCCAATAGAATTTCTTCAGGCAAATGGATATGATGTGACTGATGAAAATATTAAAAAACAATTTGCAATGTTTGAAATTAAAGATACAAGTTTTTCCCTAACGCCTGAGCAACTTGAAAATGTTTTCAATCCTTATTTTATAGATAATTCACAGAATAAAAATCCAATAGGCATCAAAATGACTTATCCTATTGTGAAAAAACATATAAAATACTTCAAGGGTGATGTTTGGGTATATTCAAAGGCGGGAGCAGGCACTATGGTGTGCATTCTTGTTCCCATTGAAAAGCAAACATTGTAAAGATTTGGAAGCGGGTTATACGTGTCAAAGGTAGAATTAGAAGGTATTTCAAAATCTTTTGATAAAAAGAGTATTTTATCTGATATAAGCATTGATATTGAAGATAAAGAGTTTTGCGTGCTTGTAGGGGCATCAGGCTGTGGCAAGTCTACTTTGCTTCGTATTATAGCAGGGCTTGAAACACCTGATGAAGGAGCTATTTATATTGGGGGCAAGCTGGCTAATAATATTCAGCCAAAAGACAGAAATATTGCTTTTGTTTTTCAAAATTATGCACTGTATCCGCATTTAAGTGTTTATGACAATATGGCTTTTCCTCTAAAAATCAGAAAAATGAGCAAAAAAGCCATACAAAAGAGAGTTTTAGAAGCATCTGAAATTTTGGGTTTGGATGAATTTTTAAAAAGAAAACCTAAGGAATTATCCGGCGGGCAAAGGCAAAGGGTGGCGCTTGGGCGTGCAATTGTGCGTGAACCTGAAGTGTTTTTAATGGATGAACCTTTATCTAATTTAGATGCTAAACTTAGAATTCAAATGCGTTCTGAAATTAAAAAGCTGCAAAAAAGCCTAAATACAACTTTTATTTATGTTACCCATGACCAGACAGAAGCACTTACTATGGGTGATAAAATTGTGATTTTAAATGAAGGAAAAATTCAGCAGACAGCAAAGCCTGAGGATATTTTTCTTCGTCCTGCAAATACTTTTGTGGCAACTTTTATGGGAAATTCGCCTATGAATTTGATTCCTGCCAAGATAAATGACGGTATTCTTTGTTTTGACAGAGTTATGGTGACTTTATCTGATTTTTCGCGTCAAATTATTGGAAGCAGGAAAAAGGTTTTAGTTGGAATTCGCCCTGAAAATTTTTGTCCGTATTTTGAAACGATTATCCCTACTGGAATAAGGATGCATGTAGATATTGATTCTATTGAATCAAACGGGCCTGATAAAGAAATTCATTTTAAACTTGATGATACAGAAGTAGTTGCAAAAGTGGGCGCAAAGGTGAATTTTGGCAAAACAGCTGATTTTACTATTGACCCATCTGATTTTCATTTCTTTGATACTGTCACAAAGGAAAGAATAGTTTAGTTTTTATAGGGCTTCATCTTTTGTGTCTGGTTTTTCCACCCATACTTTTGTTTCACATACAGCACTTTTGAATGGATTGTGGGCATAGTTATATTCTAAAAAAGGGTTTTTAGCCTTTTTGTCATAAGCTTTTAATTGTTTATTTAATTCTTTTAAATACTCTTTAATATTCATAGCTATCACTCTTTAATAATTTTTGTGCAAGGAAATTTATATATTCCACCATATCCAAATTATAGACTTTATATTTAAAATAATCACCCCTAAAATGCTAATATTTTGTTTTATAAGCTAGTACTTTAGGGCTAAGCGTTTGGTCTTATATTATATTGATTTAAATTGTGTTGATGCTACACTATATAGTGTAGAATACTAAAATGCCTGTATAAGCATATTTTTTCGAGGAGCTTTATGAAAAGAAAAATTGGTATAATTCTGTTATTTGTGGTTTGTTTAGTGTTTGCAAGATTTGGCTTTGTTAAATTTATGGAAAGTCAGTCTGCTAAACAAAAAATGGCCTCTATGATGCCAAATGTAATGCTGGATACCGTAAAAGAGGAAGAGGTTTCAAATTCTATTGAAGCATCTGGCAGAATTACTGCAAAATATAGCGTTGATATAGTGGCAAAAGTTTCAGGTTCGCTTTTGCATAAGCATTTTACTGAAGGTGATTTTGTAAAAAAAGGACAGCTTTTATTTACAATAGATCCGCAAGAATATGCGATTAATGTAAACAAAGCTGCTGCCAGTCTGCAAAATGCACAGGCTTTAGCATATCGTGCACAAAAAGATTACGAAAGAGCAAAGGAACTTGTTGCAAAAGATTTCATTGCAAAATCTACATACGACCAAAACTTGGCTGAAAGAAATGTTGCAAAAGCAAATATTCAATCTGCAAGTGCACAATTGAGTGATGCAAAAAGACTTTTGTCATATACAAGGATAACATCTCCTGTTTCAGGCAGAATTGGTATGGTAAATGTAACTGAAGGAAATTACATTACAATGCAAACCGGTTCTCTTGCACGCGTTGTAAGTTTAGACCCTATTTATGTGAATTATTCTTTAGATTCAAAGCAATTTAATCAATTAAGAAATGATACAATTTTGCCTACAGTAAAGCAAAACGAGCCTATAAGGGTACAGATTACTTTACCAGATGGCACAATTTACAAGCATGATGGAGATGAAGATTTCTTTGGAAATGAAATTTCACAAACTACAGGTTCTATTGCGCTTCGTGCAACATTTAAAAACCCTGAAAATACACTTGTTCCTGGTGATTTTGTAAAGGTTAAAATATTTTCTAATACAAAGCATAAAAAACCTGTTGTGTTGCAATCTGCTGTTATGCAGGATTCTACAGGAAAATATGTGTATACTCTTGATGCTGATAATAATGCTGTTGCAACATACATTACAACAGAAGGTGAAGTTGGCGATAAATACATAGTTAAAGATGGTTTAAAGCCTGGCGATAGCTATATTTCATACGGTGTTATTAAAGTTAGGGCTGGTTCTAAAGTAAAAGTGATGGATGAAGCTGAATCAGAGACTGTGCTGAAAAAAGAAGCCCAAAATAATCCTGATGAGAATTCAGACACTGCAAATAATTTTGATAATGCTAATAATGAAGCTTCTAATGAAGCCAATAAAGAATAAAATAAGGAAATTAATATAAATGTTTTCAAAGTTTTTCATAGATAGGCCAAGATTTGCAATAGTGCTGTCACTTGTTATAGTTTTGGTGGGGCTTATTTGTCTTAAAGTACTTCCCTTGGAAGAATATCCAGATATAACACCACCCCAGGTAGTTGTTTCTGCAACATACACCGGTGCAAGTTCAGAGGTTGTTGAATCTACTGTGGCACAACCAATTGAAGCTCAGGTTAACGGTGTTGAAGATATGCTTTATATGACATCAACATCAAGTAATGGTACATATCAATTAAATGTATATTTTAAAACAGGGACTGACCCTGATATGGCGCTTGTAAACGTACAAAACAGGGTTTCTTTGGCAACTCCAAGACTTCCATCTGATGTACAAAGGTATGGTTTAACTACAAAGCGTTCCACACAGGGTGCTGGTCTTGTAATGTATGCAATATATTCACCAGATAATTCTAAAAACCGGGTTGAAGTCAGCAATTACGCTTCAATTTATTTGAAGGATGAACTTGCACGTGTTGATGGTGTTGGTGAAGTTGGCGTACATGGCGCTAGAGATTATTCTATAAGGATTTGGCTTGATGCCAATAAAATGGCTGCTTTGAATGTTTCGCCTTTGGAGATTCAAAACGCAGTTTCTGGACAAAATACGCAAATTCCTGCCGGGGATATTGGTGCAGAACCTTTGGTTAATAAGCATCAAATGAAAATAACTTTGAAAACTTCAGGCAGATTAACAACGCCTGAACAGTTTGCAAATATTATAATAAGGTCTAATCCTGATGGTTCAACAATTAAATTACAGGATGTTGCACGTGTTGAACTTGCTGGAGAAAGATATTCAAGCGAAGGACGTCTTAATGGTCAGGAGATTGCTGTACTTTCTGTAATGCAATTATCTGATGCAAATGCTATTCAAGTTGCTAATGATTGCAACAAAAAAATGGAGGAAATGTCAGAAGATTTTCCTGAAGGCATTGCATATAAAGTGCTGCATGATACAACAGAGACTATTAAGGAATCTTTGGAAGAAGTAGTAAAAGCCATCGTTTTGGCTGTTATTTTAGTAACGCTTGTTGTATATTTATTCTTAGGAGACTGGAGAGCTTCAATTGTTCCGTTTGTTTCAATTCCTGTATCACTTCTAGGAACTCTTGCGATATTTGCAATTTGCGGTTTTTCAATAAATACTTTAACATTGTTCGGCTTTGTACTTGCTGTTGGAACGGTTGTTGACGATAGTATTGTTGTTGTAGAAAACGTGCAAAGACACATTGAAGCTGGCAAAACACCAAAAGAGGCAACTTTAATTTCTATGGATGAAATTACAGGGGCTGTTGTTGCAACATCTTTAGTTTTGATGGCAGTATTTGTTCCTTGCTGCTTTATTTCTGGTATTTCAGGTAAAATGTATCAGCAGTTTGCTGTAACAATTGCTGCATCTATCGGTTTTTCTGTAGTTGTAGCTCTTACTTTGGCACCTGCGCTTTGTGCAACGATTTTAAGAAGCCAGGAAGAAATGCCGCACAGAACTTTTTATGAAAAATTTAGAGAATTATATGCAGGATATTGGACTAAGCATCATCCAAAAACCACAAAGCAAAAGATTAGAGCTTGGGGTGAATTTATAGCCACAGCTTGGGAAATTTGCATTAAAAAGTATAACAGGTTCTTTGATAGAGTAAAAACATTCTATTTGAAAGGGTCTGACTATTATATTAAAAGCGGAAAAAATACAGTTGTAACCTATGCATTACTTGTTGCCTCATTGCTTGGACTGTTTAGATTGATTCCAACGGGCTTTTTGCCTGAATCTGATATGAGCTTTCTTTTGACTAATATCATTATGAAAGATGGAACTGCATTATCAAAAACATCTGAACTATCACGTGAAATTGAACAACAAATGATGAGACTGCCTGGCGTAAAACAAATTGGTGGAATCATTGGTATGAATGGGGATAATACAGCACTTATCTTTATGGTATTAAAGCCGCATAAAGAAAGAAAATTGGAAACCCCTGGATTTTTGGCGCAACTTTTTATGAGCAAGGAAGAAAAAGCTAAATATGATACAAGTCTTGCCGGTTATAAAAGAAACGCTAATACTATAACATCACAATATAAAGAAGCACAAATTGTAACTTTTGTTCCGCCTGCAATTTCAGGTATGAGTATGTTTGGCGGTTTTGAATATCAATTTTTAGACAAAGGAAACAGAACTGCGCAAGAGCTTTATCAAGAAGCAATAAAAGTTATTGGAAGGGCAAATCAAAGTCCTAAATTAACTAGTGTTTATACACAATTTAATGCAAATATTCCGCAATTTTTAATTGATATTGATTATCCTAGGTTGAAAGCGCAAAATATACCTGAAGCTGAAGTAGCTGCCGCATTGTCTTCACAATTTGGTAGTTATTATATTAATGACTTTAACCTTAAAGGCAGGGTTTTCAGGGTTATGATGCAGGCTGATGAACCTTACAGAAGTGTTCCATCAGATATGGATAAAGTTTATATCAAAACAAATAACGGTACTTCTGCACCATTGAGTTCTGTTATAAGTGTTACACCTGTGACTGGCCCATATAGTGTAACAAGATTTAATATGTATAATTCAATACAGATTCAAGGAAGCCCTGCACAAGGACAATCTTCAGGCGATTCAATTAAAGAAATGGAAAAGATTTCAAAAGAAATGCTTGGTTCTGATCTTGGTTTTGCATGGTCTGGAACTACATTGCAGGAAATTGAATCAACAGGCCAAACCACAAGTGTTCTTATTATGTCTCTTGTGTTTGTATATTTATTCCTTGTCGCTTTGTATGAAAGCTGGATGCTTCCGATTGGTGTTATGCTTATTACGCCAATTGCTATGCTTGGTGCATTATTCTTACAATATGTCACAGGAAACCAGCTTGATATTTATGCACAAATCGGGCTTATAATGTTGATTGGGCTTGCTGCAAAACAGGCAATTTTAATTGTTGAATTTGCTAAAGTTGCAAGAGAAGATGAAAATAAAACAATCTATGAAGCTGCAATGGAAGCTGCTGATATTAGGTTCCGTGCTGTTATGATGACAGGTATAGCATTTATTTTAGGTATGGTGCCTTTGGTACTTGCTGTAGGTTCTGGTGCTGAATCAAGGCGTTCATTGGGTACAGCTGTATTTGGCGGCATGGTTATTGCTGTAACTGTTGGTGCGATTTTAGTTCCTGCTTTTTATGCTCACATTCAGGCGCAAAGAGAAAAAGCTAAAAAAGATAGTGAACTTAGAAAACAAAGACACATTAAGGATATAAGAGAAAATGAATAAAATATATATTTCTTTATTATTGTTAACATTTGTTTATACAACTGCTTGTGCTAATGTTCAAGCGGAAGATTTTCCTGATCTTTTGCCATCTGCTGATGTGCAAAAAATGATGAATATTAGTCCAAAAGTTGAAACTGTAAAAGCTGACAAAAATGCAATTATTGAGGTTTCTAATAAAAATCTTGATAAAAAAGCTTTAATTAAAAAAGAGAAAGAAGAAAAAAAAGCTGCAAAAGCCGCTCTTAAAGATGCTGAAAAAAAAGCAAAAGAAGCTGAAGCCAAGGCAAAGCAGGATAATAAAACTAAGGCTGCTGTAAATAAAAAAGCATCTGAAAAGGAAATAAATAAAAACGAAGTCACAAAGGCTGATGATAAAGAAGAAATAAGCGCTGTTGAAAATAAAAAATTAACACGTGAGCAAAGAAGAATAGAAAAGAAAAAAGAAGAATATAAAGATTATTTAATTCCAACAGAAGGGTATATGCCGGTTGGAAATGTAGAGGATAGAAGCACTACAATTACCGGCTCTATTCAAAAAACTCTAGAGTTCAATTTGGCAGATTGTTTAGAACTTGCCCTTATTAACCACCCAAAAATAAAAGCAGCCTATGCCAGTGCTTCTGCTAAAAAATCTGAGAAGAATGCAAATCTTTCAGCAAATTATGGCACTCAGTTTAATATAAATATGGGGCTTACCCGCGTAAAGCCCGATACAAGTGCCATGCGTGGAATGAGTGCTGGTTCATATACAAAATATTTACTCGGAACAATTGGTGTATCCCAGCTGGTGTATGATTTTGGCGTAACTCAAAACCAATATACTATTGATAAGCTGGCTTGGGAAAGTTCCAAAACATATATTGAATCTGTTGTAAATGATATAATTTGCACAGTAAAAGACAGCTACTATAATTTGCTTTTTGCTATTGCAAAAAAACAGGTGGCGCTTGAAACTGTAGAACAATATACACAGATGTATAATCAAGCTCATGCTTTTTATGAAGTGGGTACAAAGCCAAAGGTGGATGTAACAATTGCATCTGCCAATCTTGCTGATGCTCAATCAAGCTTAATTGAGGCTACAAACAATGTAGATATTGCGATTTCTAAATTAAATAATGCTATGGGACTGCCTTTTGTTCCAGCTTATGTTGTCGATACATCAATTCCTTTTCAGAATGTAGACATTTCAATGAAAGAAGCAGTTGAGATTGCAAATAATAATCGTCCAGATTTAAAGATAAATCTTTTGCAGATGGAACAAGCTAATCAATATGTTAAATTGGCAAAGAAAAGTTATTTTCCCGCTTTACAGTTTCAAGGTAATTGGTCTGTTGGAGGCAGGGAAGATTTTACCGATACAAATTGGTATGATTTAGGCGGATATTTACAGTTTCCTGTGGTGAATCCGCTCTTAATTAAAAATCAGATTTCACAGGCAAAATCTTTATATGAGCAAGAACAATATAATGTAAAATCAAATGTAAATGATATATATTATGAAATTCAGCAGGCGTATGTAAAACTTATGGATGCAAAAGAAAGAATCCCATCCACAAAACTTACTGTAAAAGAGGCTAAAGAAAGTTATGAACTTTCCCAAGGTAGATATAGAGTGGGTGTTTGCGATGCAATAGAGCTTCGAGACGCACAGGTGCAGTATGCTAATGCAAAACTTGCCTACATTAATACGCTTTATGCATACAATAGTGCAAAAGCCTTATTGGAACGTGCTATTGGGCAAACTATAAAACCTGCTAATGATAATTTTGAAAATATAGAGATTTAAGCAACTTAAAAGTTTGGATAAAAATATATTCTCGTTCTGGATAGCCTAGGGTGGGAATTTTTATGTCAATATTTCTTTTTATAATCCATTAAGTGATAAAAAAGGAGAAAATATAATGACATTTAACCCTTTAAAGGAAAAAGGTATTCCTGTTGAACAACAAATGAGAACATGGAATGAAATTGTAAAACGTCCATATAATAAAGCATTTGTGGACTGTTATTCAAGAACAAGACAAATTTTAATGAATGGTATTGAGGTGGAAGCATGGAATTTTAAACATTGTTTATCTAGAATGCTTGACAGCGTTGAAGATAATAAATTAATTGGTGCCACAAGAAGAATTGAGGATATGCATCAAACAACAGTAAATTGGTTGATTCCTGCCTGCCAAAGTGTGTTGGAATCCACTTTGGCTTATGAGCAAGTGGCTGTTGATTTAACAAGCTGGCTTGCGCAAAATGAACCAGATGAATATGTAAAAGAAACATTCAATTTTGGACTGTTAGAAGATTTTGACCACCTTTACAGGTATTCTCAATGGTATTATATGATTGAAGGTGAAATGCCTGATAACATTATACAGGGCCAAACTGATGTATATCCAGGGCGTCCTACGCAAAATCATCATAATCCAAATGTGATGAGATTAAGGAAACATTATGATAAAAATACAGCATCACCTCAAACAAAAGTAAATATCTTAACTCTTATTGCAGGTGAGCAGCAAACCCATAATTTTTACGCTGAACATGGTTTTATGTATGGTAATGATGTTTTAAGACGTACATACGCTGAAATCAAAGACGTGGAAGAAGAACATGTTACTATGTATGAAAGCCTTGTGGATCCAACCGAAAGTGTATGGGAAAAACTTGTGCTTCATGAATATTGTGAAATTTGCAATTACTATAACTGTATGAAAGATGAAACCGATGATAGGCTAAAGCTTATTTGGGAAGAATTTATGATGCATGAAATTGGGCATTTGCATGTTGCAAATAAACTTTTGCAAAAATATGAAAAAAGAGATGCTGAAGAAATAATTGGCAATAAAATATATGAACCATGTACATTTAAAAGCCAAAAAGATTATGTCCAAAAAGTTCTTGAAAATGAAATTGATAAAAGAATGGATGGCAAAGATGATATGGGCTATACAACAATTGATAAGCTGCCTGATGATTGGGCAAGTTATGATGTTCAAGAAACTTTAGGTGCAGATGGCGCGCCTACTGAACAGACCATAGTTTTGATTGAAGAACATATAGGCAGAGATATTGTGACAGCTGATGAAAGCCTTCAAAAGAAAGAAGCAAAATTGATGAAAAAGGGTCTTCAAAAACTGGCACAAGCGCCAAATACAGTTCAGCCTGATGAATATAAATGGGCAAATTAAATATTTTACTAAAGCCCTCTATTTATTTAGGGGGCTTTTTGAATTTTTAAGGTGAAATTATTTTTACCAAAATTTGAAATAATACAAAATATGCAAATGTGATTAGAATCCATTTTATTTGCAGTTTTTGGTATTTTTGCGAAAATAAAAAGCAAAAAATAGCGATACCATAAAAAACGTAGCTAAAATTTTGAAATTTACCCATGGATGCAAAGATAGCAGGCGCAAAATTGTTTATAAGGTATGGTGTGATTGTAACAGATAAAACTGCAATTGCTATTGCAATACAGCCTAATGAAAATAAAATTTTCTCTCTTTTTAATCTGTTTAACATAAAATTATTGTATCATGAAATATTAAAGGTGGATAATTCAAGCATATTTTCAAAGTCAGGATATTTATCTTTTAATTCTTTAAATGTGCCTTTATCTAAAATTTTTCCATCCTTCATATATAAAAGAGCATCACATTCTTTCAAGGTGGAAAGTCTGTGTGCTATTGCAATGATTGTTTTTTCTCCTTTTAATTTGGATATTGATTTTGAAACTTTATCTTCTGTTTCAAGGTCAAGAGAAGATGTTGCTTCATCTAAAAAAAGTACATCTGCATTTTGATAAAACGCTCTTGCTAATGCTAAACGATGTTTTTGACCATGAGATAAATCTGGGTTTTTGTCTAAATTCTCAATGCTGCAACCAATTTTATCATCTATTTCAGCTTTTTTTAATGCATCGAATACCCTGTCGTAATTAATTTCTTCTCTTTTTTCGCCAAATGTTACATTATCCAAAATGCTTAACGGCATAAGGAAAAAATCTTGAGGCAAAATTGCAATACGCTTATGCCAGCCTCTTACATTGTTTTTATTTATTTCAAGATTATCTACTAAAAATTTGCCGCTATCTGCTGTATTTAGGCCTGATAGTATATCCATAATTGTGGTTTTACCGCTGCCTGAAAGACCTACTATGCCTATAAATTCACCTTTTTTAATTTCAATATTTATATCTTTTAGTGCAAAATTATCTTCATTGTCATTGTAAGAAAAATTGACATCCTTTAGAACAATATTGTTTTTAAACGGTATTGAATCACATTGCGGTTCATTTTGTGTCCATTCTTTTACCTTTTTTGAAGTTTCCATAAACCAAATAATGGAACTTCTCGCTTGATTTATTGAAAACATTGAACCCTGCACTTTATTTAAAATGGGGACAAGTCTTAAAACAACAGCTGCAACAACTGCAAGTGATGAAACTAAAAAGCTTGAAGATGTCTTTTGAAGGTAAAATATAAGGCCTGCAAGTATTCCAAATGATATTATTATGCCAATTTCTGTAACATAAACAGGATATGCACCATTTGATGCTAAAAGTTTTGAATAATGATTTGCTTCTTTAAAGTTTTCTGTAATATTTTTTATGAAAAAATCCCTGTTTTTTGAGACTTTTATTTCTTTTATACCCTTTAGCGTATATTCAAAAAGGCTGCCTGCTGTTTTTGAAATTTCTAAAAGTTTTTCGCCATATTTTTTTGCACGTTTTTTAAAGAATAATTGCTCCAAATATACAAAAATTCCTAAAAATAATGCTGCAAAAAAAGCTGGTATTGTGAATTTATAAAATAAAAACGTTAAAATGCAGACAGCAATAATTCCATTTGATAAAAGCATAATTGTTTTATGTACAAAGGCCCAAATGCTTGCAGAAAGCGTAGTGCCCAAAAGTGCACCTTTATCTCCAAATGACATTTTATTTAGTTTTAAATAAGGGCAATATAAAAGATTTTTTAAGGTTTTGCAATAAATATCATATTGCCATTCTGACATTACATTGTTTTGATATTTTGTACATAAAATCATAAAAACATTTTTTAAAATATATATTACAATAATTGCAAGACAAAGAATAAATGCTAATGATTTAATGTCGTAAGCTTCTGAAATATTATCAAGAAAAGTTTTTAAAACAGGGAAGTTTAAAAAATCATTATTTCCCGCTAGCAGCAATACAAAAGGGAAAATTAATGCCAAACCAAGAAATTCAAACATTCCCATAAATACTGAAAAAAGTGCTATAAAAAACAATTTCAGTTTGTGTCCATTTCCATATTCTTTAATAAATTGTATAAATATTTTTAAAAACAAAATTTCTATCCTTATAGTAATAAAATTCGCTTGCAAAATACATGCAATACAATTATACTCTTGATTATGGCCAATATGTCAAGTAAAGAATTTTTTTTCGCAGGAATATCACTGTCAAATACCCAAAATAATGACAGTTCTGTATGTATTATTGATAAGAACAAAAAAATCGTACTTTTGGATAAATTGTATTTCACAAGCGATATTGAGCTTTTTTTGGAACAAAACCCGTATATTAAAAAATCTCAAATTGCAATTTCTATTCCGCATGATAATGCGCTTTTGGATGGCAAATGGCGAATTCATTGTAAAAACTATAAAATGATGGATAATACATTTGAAATAAACAGAAATGATTGGGTGAATAGATTATCTAGCAGATGTTCAGATATATTTTTGAGGTTGAAAAATAATGGAGTTAATATTTATCGCTTCGATATAAATCTTTTAAGGCAGGCTTATGGTTTAGGTGCATATTATCTTCAAAGAACATCTTTAGATTGTAAAAGCTTGCAAAATGCTCTCAAAATAAAATTTAATTTTGAAGAATTGCCTGATAATATGCTGCCTGCATCCAGCCTGGAAGCAATTTTGGGGGCAATGTTTATATATGATTGCGCAAATAATAACATTCAACCTAAAAAAATATTTGAATTTGAAGGTGTGGATGTATTAAATGTATAAATTTATGCATTTCTTATTGGCAAGCTTGCTTTATCTACATGTGGACGGTAAAAATCGGTATTAATATTTAATTTTTTACCTACTTCTAGCAGCATAAGCGCAATTTGTCTGTCTTCATCCTTTGTATTAGAAGTTTCAAGATGTTCAATAAGAACATTAATTTTGCTATATATTTTTTCAAAATATATATTTTGAGCCACCTTAATTTCTACTTTTAAATCTAATATTTCAACAAGTTCAAATATTGAAAAAATTCTATCTGCTATAGTAAAATCCATAGTTTGGGATAATGTATCAATTAAAGACTGTAGTTTTTTAGCTATAATTATTCTTGCATTTGATTTATTGAGATTTATAAAGAATTTTTGTGAACCAGTTTTAATTTTTTTGATTTCATCTAAGAATGTTTCGCTTCTAAAATCATCGGTATTTATTAGTAATTCTTCTAAACGTTTAACAAGACAGAATTTTGCCGAAACACGGAATGCATCTGGTATATCCATACCTAAATTTGCAAGATGTTCTACAGGGATTTTTAATTCTTCATATAATTCTTCATAAGTGTTTGCAACCTTTGTGAGTCTTGATTTTAATACATTATCAAGAATTAATTTTCTTTTATCTATTAAAACATCTTTCAATGTATAGAATTTTGCAGAATAATGTGTTTCAAAACCTTTTAAGGTTTCAAGCAGAACATTTGATTTAAATGTATTGATTATTAATTCTCTGCCTTCAGTTAAATCTACATCTGGCGTACACTCTTTTACTGTACAATAAAATTCGCTATCAGGAGTTTTCAGCATCACAAAGCCCATATCCCATTTTTCATAGGTAATTTCAGATATTATTTCTATTCTGCCAAAAACAAGCTCTGCATGGCCATTTTTCACTATTTCATGGTTTATTTTTTTAATTCTGTAACAATAAATTTCTTCTAATTCAGATAATTCTGTTGAGAGTGAAGAAATTGCCCAGTGACAGACTATTTTTTCAATAGAAATAATAGAAGGTTTTACAAACTTTTCATAAATATCTTTGCCTGTACCATATTCTGGAATGTTACTTTTTGCTTTAGATAATATGTTTAAAAATCTTTCTTCATAATCTACTTGTGAAAAAGTGCTTGCAAGCTGCATGGCGCGTGCAGCGTATTTCATAATCTGCACTGTTTCAATGCCTGAAATTTCTGCAAAAAACCAGCCGCAGCTTGTATACATCAGCATGCAAAAACGCTGGATTTCCATTAATTTTAGGGCTTCTGTGCGGTTTTTAAAATCAAAATCATCAACACAATTTTCTTTTAAAAATTTATTAACATTATTTTCATCTCTGTCTAAAATGACATCAATATATTTATTTCGCGCATTCCAAAAATCTTTATAATATTTTGCACCTTCTGCTGAACATAGTTTTATAAGTTCGTCACGAAGATAATCTAGTGCGTCACGTAAAGGTTTTCTCCATTTTTGATTCCATCCGGGTGCCGCACCTGTGCTGCATCCGCAATCATCTTTCCATCTTCCAACACCATGAGAACAACTCCAAGATGAAGTTGGTTTAATATCTACTTCATATTCTGGCGGATACATTTCTAGAAATTGACCATAATTTGTAATTTCAAAACCCAATTCTTTTGCTTCTACGCCCAAAACATAAGATAAAGCCATATCTCCAAATTTTGTGTGGTGGCCGTAGCTTTCACCATCAGTTGCAATGTTTACAAGCTGCGGTCTTTGCCTGCCTTCTGAGTAGCCATCTAATAATCTGTGGGCAAATTTTTTGCCATCTGTTAAAAGAAAATCAAAAGCAACAGATTTTGAGATGGCACCATCATAGAAAAATAAATCTATGAATTTTTTATTATCGCTACCTTCTACATAATATCTGTAAGGTTGTGATGGATCTATGCTGCCCCAGCTTACATCATGCCATTCATTATTGCTTTCTTTTGTAGCGGTCATTTTTCGTACGCATTGAGCCTGGTGGGGAGAAAGGATTGTATATTTTATCCCTAAATCGATTAAAACTTCAAGTGTTTCAGCATCTACAGCAGTTTCTGCCAGCCAAATACCTTCTGGCATTCTGTTAAAACGTTTTTGAAAATCTCTTATGCCCCAAATTGTTTGCGTATATTTATCGTTTGTATTTGCAAGTGGCATAATTATATGGTTATAAACTTGTGCTATGGCACATCCATGGCCACCATAAAGTTCTATTGAATTTTTATCGGCTGCAATAATTCTTCTATAAGAACATGGCGCATATTTTTCCATCCATGATAAAAGCGTGGGGCCTATATTGAAACTCATTTTTTGATAATTATTTACAATATCAAGAATTCTGTTGCCATCATCTACTATTCTTGAAACCGAATTTGGTTCATAACATTCATAGGATACTCTTTCATTCCAATCATGAAAAGGGCGTGCAGAATCTTGAATTTCAATTTCTTCAAGCCAAGGATTTTCCCTTGGCGGTTGATAGAAATGTCCATGGATGGTTAAATATTTTTTGAATGTCAAACCTTTTACCTCATCTTTTCTTAATTCTTTTAAAAATTACTCTATTTTTATTTTTTTGTGTTATTTTCGGTTTTTATTTTGTTTAGGATGTTTATTTTATAAACATCAATCCATGGATCACCAAGGGCTGTTGAAAATACTTTGCCATAAATTTCAATTTTATCGCCTGTGTTTAAATCAATAAACTTTTCTGCATAATCTCTTTTTAAAAATAGTTTCATTTCTGATAGAGGAATATTGTGGTCTACAATATCATCTCTTTGAATTAAAAATCCTACATAATCAGCAGTTGGCCTAAGGGCAGCATCATAATCAAGCCCAAGTGTTGAAAATTTGTCAAAAATGGCATTCATTTTTATATCATGGTTTAAGAAATCTCTTGGATTTTGTACCACTCTTAATGGCACAGTGCTTATTACATTTTTTGGTACAGGTAATTCTTCAACAACAGGCGGGGTGCAAGTTGGTGTTGCAGGTTGTGATTTTACAGGTGCTGTTACAGGTTTTGCAGATGAA
The DNA here is from genome assembly GCA_910587815.1 of Candidatus Gastranaerophilales bacterium. Taxonomy (GTDB): domain Bacteria; phylum Cyanobacteriota; class Vampirovibrionia; order Gastranaerophilales; family Gastranaerophilaceae; genus MGBC122484. The sequence continues at coordinate 41,550 of CAJUNK010000005.1, forward strand.
AACTGCGGATTAAACATAATAAGTGCTGAAAATAAAGCCAAACATAGGGTGATACATCTTATTTTAAACATTAATTTAAACTCCAAATACAATTATTCTACAAACATTCTAGCATAAAACAGAGTGAATTTATACTAAATGCATGTATATTTTAGAGTGAATTAAAATGCTAAAATTATTTAATATTTTGAAATTTTGATACAATTTCATCAGAAAGCTTCAGGTGTTTTAAAACATTTATATATGCCATTTTTTCAATTTCATCTTGGGTTAAAAGGTTTTTATTAAGTATGTTTTGCGCTATTTCATCTAAGAAATTTGAAGAACCTGCAAGCGTTCCATCTTTATCTTTGCCGCCTTTAAATATGTTTTTTCCACAAAATACTATTGAATTTAAATCACTGTGTGCAATGGGCAGGGCGTCGCTTACTAAAATTATTTTGTCTTTATTTTTTACTTTAAAAAATAATTTCAGCATATCATCTGCAACATGTAAACTGTCTGCAATTATTTCGCAATAAATATTTTCATCTAAAAGTGCTTTTAGTGCAATATTGCTCTTTTTGTGGGTGATTGGCTCCATTGCATTGAAATGATGAGTTGTGGCTGAAACATTATATAAACTTTCTGCAAGGGTGTGACCGGCATGCGCTCTTATATTATGACTTTCAAGGAAATCAACAAGTTCGCCATTTTTATCTAATTCAGGTGCAAGTGTTACAATTTTTACTGCATCAATGTCTTCTCCTGTAATTTTTTTAAAATTTTCAATTGTTGGGTTTAAAAATGTACCTGCATTTTGTATCCCTGATTTTTTAGGGTTTAAAAATGTACCTTCAAGATGTGCGCCTAGAATTATTGCTTCATTATTGGCTTGTTCATTCATTGCTTGTTTTATCATCTGAATTCTTGCTTTTAGACTAGACACACTGTCTCCAACAAGAGTGGGACAAAAAGCAACTATATTATGCTTTAGGATGCTTCTTGCAAAAATGTGAAAATCCTCAAGAGAACAAGTATTAAAATTTATTCCATATCCACCGTGGATGTGAGTATCAATTAATTTCATATAATGATTATATACCACTTTTTGACTTTGAATCACATTTCATTAAATAAGATGATGTGTGAATAGTGTTTTATTGTGTAAAGTATTAGTATGTTACAAATTTATCTTTTATTTAGTTTTGTAACAATATTGTAAAATTTTTGTAACAATCAATACTAACAACTAAAGTTCAAGAAAAATTTTGCCGATAAAAGTAATATAAAGAACATTGGAGGCAACTAAAATGGGAATGGCAGCAAGCCAAGCAAGGTTTTTAACCCTTACAGCTAGAAAATCAAATGTTGAATACGAAGGCCAACAAGTAAACCAAGAGAGAACATCTCTTGCAAATGAAAGTTCAGGTCTTTTTAATAAAATGATGCAGCTACAGGTGCCAACACCTCCAAGTGCAACGGATTTTTATAACACCCGTTATACTTTTGATGCTAAGGGTGCTGATTACGCAATTGTAGAAAACTCACCAAGAACTGACGGAACCTATGACTTATCAATTTCATATTCTGCAAATGTTCCGACAGCAAAGCCATATTCTGCTTACGGTTCAGTTGCTGTTAACGAAGATAATGTTCCTACCACCTTTACCCCAATTGGCGGCGATGCTCAATCTATCACAAAATATACTTTAGATGAAACAGGTAAATATTATTCACTCGATTCAGATGGCAACAAAAACTATGATGATGATGCAAGTATCAAAACAATTGTTGATATTTCAAAGGATGCAAGCACAGTTTACTATGGCTATAAAAATCAAGATATAAAATACTTTGCTTCTTCTGTAAATATGCAAGATTTTCTTGATAAACAAGCAGCAGGTACTTCAACTTCACTTACAGCTTATTATGCAACAACTAAAACTGATACTAAAAAGGTTCATGCGGTTGGTACCTTCCCTGAAACCACAGAAGAAGGACGTTTTGAAAAATTAGTTATCAGCGATGTTGACGACCCTGAACTTAAAGATGCACTTGTAGGTACACAGTTTGACCTTTCATTAACCCAGGTTCAAGATGATGAAGGCTATGCTGAAGCTATGAAAGATTATGAATATCAAAAAATGCTTTATGAAAGAACAATTAACGATATTAACGCACAAACAGAAATCATTCAACAACAAGATAGAACTCTTGAATTAAGGCTAAAACAATTGGACACAGAGCAAAACGCTTTAAATACAGAGCTTGAAGCCGTGAAGAAAGTTATTGAAACAAACGTAGAAGCAACGTTTAAGACTTTTGCATAAAAAAGTGAATACCAGGGCTCCTAATGAAAACTGCGTTGAGCAGTTTGAATGGAGCTATTGACAGGCGACGTAGGATGTGAGCCCACCGGGGCGAAACACCCACAGGAGCAATACCAGAGCTCCTAATGAAAACTGCATACAATAAAAATGATGTTGACTTTATAAAATAAATAATTAAAAATAAACTGTCATGTAAAAAAGATTAAAATGGCAGTTTATTTTTCTAATCCATTTGTATGAGTTCAGATGAAAAATCATAATATAAAATGTAATAAACCCCATAAGGATAAAAAGGTAATAAGGTTAGATTAAAACACGAGGTATAAATGTCGTACAAAAACGATAGCGCACTTGTTATTGCAAATAAATACGGTGATGCAAGTTCTTCAGCCAAAGCAGAATTGTATGAAACATACGATAGATTAAGAGATATAACGGTTTCTGGTTCAGCATCGGCTGGTACAGGATTTGGTACGGTTGGCGGATTTTTGTGGCAATTAGCCAGCTTGTTTGCGCCAAGCTCATTTATGCCTATTTTGGGCGGTACATCAATGATGAATATCCCAGGAACCTCATATTGGTCGCCATTTACAGGTGCCACATCATCCCTATACGGCGCTACTAATGCATTTGGTATAGGTGGTTTGGGTTCCTATACAGGTTTTCCTTCAGGTGCAGCCCCTTTATCTTGGGGATTAGGCAGCGTGACTGGCGGTGCTTCATCATTGTATAATTCAGGAACTCCTACCGGATATGCAGTTTCTGCTTCTGATATTGCAGGACTTACTGCTGGTAGTTATTTAACCAGCGCTGTAAGCACTGGTACAAATTTTGGACAAAATTTTATTTTGCCTGTTGCAGGGGTGATTTCAGGAATCGGCGGTTTGATGCAATCTGTGGCGCCATATATGGGTACATCAGGTCTTGCTGCTATTGTTGCGGGGAATTTGCTTGAAGGTACGGGCTCTGCTGCATTAAGCGCATATTCAAATGTAACAGGAAGAATAACTAATAATGCTGATGCAATTTTATCAGATAAAGTAAGAAATATTGAAACTGTTTGCAAAATGCTGGATACACAAGCAGAGATTGTAAGAAAATCATTAAAGGATGAAATTGAAGGCAATAGCCAGGCTGTTAATGATATATAATAGTTTTTGTATACAAATTAACTAAACATTAAATAATATTGTTTAAAAACATTTCAACTGCTTTTAATTTTCTTTTGTCATTCTTTATTAAATTAACCTTATTTTTTTCACATTTTCCTCTGCATTAATGATATTATTAATTTTATAACCAATAGCATTTTATAACAAAGTTTGTTATTATAATGATATAATTTGTTGTTTAAAGGTTTATTATGAATATTTCATTAACTCCTGCATTGGAAAAATTTGTGCAAGATAAAGTTGCATCCGGCTTTTATAATTCCGTAAGTGAAGTAATCAGAGAAGCTTTAAGACTGCTTGCTGCAAATGAAAAACTTTCGCAAGATAGAATTGAACAATTGAATAAGGATATAGAAGAAGGCCTGAATGATAACAATGTTTATGAGGGTCATTTGGCTATGGAAAAAATAATTCAGGAATATGAATAGGCTTATTTGAAATTACCGGCAAAGCCTTGTCTGACATCAGATTGATTGCAGATTACGCACTACAGGGTGGCATGGTCTCTGCAAATAAAATAACTAAACTTTTATATAAAACATTTGAAACCATTTGTTTGTATCCGGAATTAGGGAAATCTAAACCTGAAATTGTTCACCATGGTGTCAGAATTTTTATAATAAAGAAAAAATATTTAATTGCATATAAAAAAGTTGAAGATAAAATAAGAATATTAAGGGTTTTGAGCACTTATCGGGATGTGTGTTTGTGGTTATAGGGACTTGAACTATAAATAATTAAATCTATCACAGAAGATTTGTAGTATTTTTAACTTTTGTAACAATTTTTTAATGTATCCCTACTTTTTTGTTAAGGAATTTTTAAATGTGCCGATATATAAGATATAGAGATATTTTAGGGATTTCTTGTTTTATAAGTTTTAAACATTAAATCATCTTGAAAACTCATGTTAAATGTACATTAGGGCAATTTTTCAGCTTATTTTGTTTTTATTAAATTAAGCAAGCTTTTGCCCCTCTTTTAAAAGGAGTAAAACATTGCAGCAAACAATTCAGACAAACATTAAAAGAGTTAAAAACTTTATTGGATTTGCAAAAAGCTATCTTGTAAGGAAAAATCCAGTTAAAGCTTTTATTAATGAAACTGTTGCAATGATTAAAGACATGCTCTCTATTACAAAAAAGAGGAAGCTTGCAAAATACCGCTTAAATTATCAAATGTACAAATTGAACCAAATGGAAAAACTAATTGCAGCAAACAATGACCATGTTTTTCTAAGAGGTAACAAATTTAACGAAATGAGATAAGATGGGTTTAATCACCGCAACAATTAGAAAAACGCAATTAAACAATTATCGCCTTGATTTAGAATACAAGATGGGACTGATTTCTGCTTCCAAATTGAATTTGAGCCAAACGGTAAATGACCTTCTTTCTGTTGCAAGTGATTTAGATACAGATTCCCCCGAAGCAAAGGCATTAGAAAAAAGAAAAGAACGTTTATATTTGGTTGAAAAGAAGCTGGATGAGCAGATGCAGAGGTTTGAAACACAGCTTAAAATGGTAGAAGCAGAGCTTCAATCTTGTAATCAAATGATTGATAAAAATATTCAATACTCTTATGGCGGCGGAAGATAGGTTTTACGCAGGCTTTAGTTTTAAATAAAATTTAACCCCCGTTTTTTAGCGGGGGTTTTAATATTTTTTATATTTAAAATGGCTATTTTACTACAATATTTACCAATTTATTTGGTACAACTATTGTTTTTACAACGGTTTTGTCATCAAGTGCCTGCTGAATTTTTTCACTTTCCATAGCAAGCTTTGTTAATTCTTCATTAGTTTTTCCGTTTGATGTTTCAATTTTATCTCTAATTTTGCCATTTATTTGGACAATCAATGTTACATTGTTAAGCTTTGTTAAATCTTCTTTATATTTTGGCCATTCAAGATTATGGATAGAGTCTGAATTTGCCGCATCTGATGTCTTTGCCAAAAGTTCAGAATAAATTTCTTCACTCATAAACACAGCTACTGGTGAAATAAGTTTTAATAAAGAAATTAAAGCAAAACTTAAAACATTTTGTTCAATATTTTCTTCATCTTTAATATATTCATAAATTGCGTTGGTTAATTCCCTGTATCTTGAAACTACGGTATTAAACTGGAATTCATTTTCAATATCGTTTGTGATTTTTTTGATTGAAATATGAACTTCGCGCAATAATCTATCTGATTTTGCATCTAAATTTTCAGGAATTTTATAATTTAATGAAATAGTATCCTGATATTTTGAAAACAGTCTATAAACACGGCATAAGAATTTATAGCATCCTTCTACGCCAGCATCAGACCAATCAAAATCCCTTGCTGGCGGTGAATCTGAAATAATAAACAATCTTGCAGTGTCTGCGCCGTAATTCGCAAAGATTTCATCAGGGTCCACCGTGTTTCCTTTTGATTTTGACATTTTTGAACCATCTTTCAACACCATGCCTTGTGTTAGAAGATTTTTAAATGGTTCATCAAAATCTAAAAGTCCGCAGTCTCTTAAAGCTTTTGTGAAAAATCTTGAATACAAGAGGTGTAAAATAGCATGTTCTATACCGCCAACGTATTGGTCAACAGGCAGCCATTTATTTGCAAGGTCTCTGTCGAAACATTTTTTATCATTTTTAGCATCTGCATATCGCATATAATACCAGCTGGAGCACATAAATGTATCCATAGTATCTGTTTCGCGTTTTGCGGGGCCTCCACAAACAGGGCATGTAGTGTTTTCAAAGGTTTTTGATGTTTTTACAGGCGAAATTCCCTGTACTGAAAAATCAACATCAGTTGGCAATTTTACCGGTAAGTTCTCATCATTTACAGGCTGGCAGCCGCATTTTTCACAGTATACGACAGGAATTGGCGCCCCCCAGTATCTTTGTCTTGAAATCAACCAATCGCGAAGCCTGTATTGGGTTTTAGCATATCCAAAACCTTGTTTTTCAGCGTATTCAGTGATTTTTTTCTTAGCATCTTCATTATTTATGCCATTAAATTCTCCTGAATTTACCAAAACACCTGGTTCTACATAAACTTTATCAGGTGAATAATTTTCACCATCAATTACCTGAATTATCGGCAAATCATATTTTTTTGCAAAATCAAAATCTCTTTCATCATGTGCAGGAACTGCCATTACGGCACCAGTACCGTAGTCTACGATTGCATAATCTGCTACCCAAATAGGACAAACGCGTCCAGTGAGGGGATTTATAATATGTGTGCCTAAGGGAACACCAGTTTTTACTCTTTCTGTTGAAAGTCTTTCGATTTCAGACATTTTGCGGGCATTTTCCCTGTATTTTTCAACAATTTCTTTGTTTTCAGGGGTTGTTAATTTTTCAATATCAGGATATTCTGGTGCCACAACAAGGTATGTGATACCAAATGCAGTATCTGGGCGTGTTGTATAAACTGGTATTTCAAGACAGTCTTTGCTTATGGTGCCGTCTTCATATTCCTTGACCTTGAAATTTAAAATTGTTCCTTTGGATTTTCCAATCCAATTTGCCTGCATGGTTTTAACGTTATCGCCCCAGCCTTCAAGCTTGTCTAAATCTTCAAGCAAAACTTCGGCATAATCTGTAATTTTTAAAAACCACTGTTCAAGGTTTTTCTTTGTTACATCACTGTCACAGCGCCAACATTTACCATCTATTACCTGCTCATTTGCAAGTACTGTTGCGCATTTTTCACACCAATTTACAGCAGCTCCTTTTTTGTAGGCTAAACCTTTTTTGTAAAGCTGTAAAAACAACCATTGTGTCCATTTATAATAATCTTCCTTACATGTGGTAACTTCTCTGTCCCAATCTACAGAAAGGCCAAGCATTTTTAATTGTTTTTTCATGTAGGAAATATTTTTATCGGTCCATTCTGCGGGGTTTGCTCCATGTTGAATTGCAGCGTTTTCAGCAGGCAGGCCGAAACTATCCCAGCCCATAGGGTGTAGAACATTATAACCTACGGCTTTTTTAAACCTTGCAATAACATCTGTAATTGTATAGTTTCTAACATGTCCCATGTGCAATTTGCCAGATGGATATGGAAACATTGACAGGGCATAATATTTCGGCTTATCTGAATCATCAGGTGTTTTAAAGGCTTTATTTTCTTCCCATATATCAAGCCATTTTTTTTCAATTTTTACCGGATAATATTCGCTCATCAACATAATTTTTCTCTCAAAAACTACTCTACTACTTTTACTAATAAAAAAATTATAACTTAAAAATTTTTTAATATATTGCTTTTTCTCTTATTAAGTTGTAACCCGCTTCAAAAGAGTTCAAGTTAAATTTTAAAAACTCTTGTTTTTTGCCAGATGAAATTTTTTCAAGTGCTTGTATAACGCTTTCCTTTGTTAAAATTTTTGTTTTTTTAATCAAAAGTCCAAGTGCCATAATATTTAACAGCATTTTTTCGCTTGAATGAGCTGATATATCTGAAAGAGGTTCCATTATATGATTTAAGTCGTTTCTTAGTTTGCAATCTTTTGCCATTGAAGAATTTATAATTGCTGTGCCATTTTGTTTCATTGTGTTTTCAAAACGATTTATGGCAGCTTTACTTAAAAATACGCCATAATCTGCTTCATCAAAAATTGGTGAGGGTATTTCATTATCTGAAATTACAACAAAACAATTTGCACTTCCGCCCCGCATTTCGGCACCGTATGATGGCATCCAGGTGGTGTTTTTGCCCTCTATAATGGCAGCTTCAGCTAAAGTTGTGCCTAAAAACAACACTCCTTGTCCTCCAAAACCTGCAATAATTATATGTTTTTCACCATCTGAATTCATTTTTAACATCCTTATTTTAGGTTAAATCCTTTAGTACCCCGATTTTATGCACTTTTGAAACTTCATTTTGAATATATTTTAAAGATTCAACCGGACTCAATTTCCAACCGGTAGGGCAAGCGCATAAAATTTCAATAAATGAAAAACCAAGTCCTTTTATTTGGTTTTCAAAAGCTTTTTTAATTGCTGCTTTTGTTTTTATTATGCTTTGCGGATTAAAAATACCGCATCTTTCAACGTATACCGCTCCATCACATAATGCTACCATTTCTGCAATATGTACGGGATATCCATTTTTAATAGGGTCTCTACCCTGTTTTGTTGTGGTTGTCACTTGTCCTAAAATGCTTGTGGCACTTGCTTGTCCGCCTGTCATACCAAAATTTGTATTATTTATGCAAATTGTGGTGATATTTTCGCCGCGGCATGCTGTGTGAATTGTTTCATTCATACCGATTGTGGCTGCATCACCGTCACCTTGGTATGTAAAAACGATTTTATCAGGTTTTGCACGTTTTACACCTGTTGCAACGCAGGGCGCTCTGCCATGAGAAGAACCCACAATGTCTAAATCATAAAATTTTTCCATGCTGATGGAGCAGCCAACCGATGCCACAGCGATAGTTTTTCCTTGTACTCCAAGTTCATCTATTACTTCTGCTACAAGTCTAAGAGCTATTCCATGCCCACAGCCTGCACAAAATGGATAATCATAATTTTCTTGAATTGTTTTTGGGCGTTCAAATACTAATTTTTCACAGGTTTCTAACATTTTGCACCTTCTTTCAAGGGTGAATTTTTAGAAATTTCAACCAGTTTGTTTAAAATTTCACCCTCTTTTATTATAGCCCCGCCAAGTTTTGCAATTAATTCAACCGGGCAAACTCCATCTATGGCAGCTTTTACATCAAGCATCATCTGTCCTTCATTTAGTTCAATATCTAGAATTGCTTTTTTGCTTGTGGCGCAGGATTTTAGCTGTTTTGATGGGAATGGCCATAAAGTTATCGGTCTGAATAAACCTGCTTTTATACCTTGTTTTCTTGCCTTTAAAACAACACTTTTTGCTACCCTTGCAACAGTTCCAAAGGCTGTGATTAAAATATCTGCATCATCTGTCATAAATTCTTCATACATAACTTCATTTTCTTGAATTTGATGATATTTATGCTGCATTTTAGCGTTTAAAACAATTAAATCATCTCCTTGCATGTGAAGGGATACAAGTTTTCTAAAAGGTCTTTTGTCGCTGCCTTCGCCCACACCATTTGCCTCCCAAGAAGATGAATCTGGGATTTTTAAATCAAAAGGCTTTAATTCAACAGGCTCCATCATTTGTCCTATCATGCCATCTGCTAAAAGCATTGCAGGGTTTCTGTATTTAAATGCAAGATAGAAGGTTTTATAAGTAAGTTCTACTGCCTCATTTATAGTGGCTGGCGCCAAAACAATCGTTCTGTAGTCGCCATTTCCCCCGCCTTTTGTTGCTTGGAAATAATCTCCTTGTGATGGTGTAATATTTCCAAGGCCTGGTCCTGCGCGCATTACGCTTATTATTACGCCCGGAATTTCAGCTGTTGCCATAGCAGAAATGGCTTCTTGCATTAAAGCAATTGCGCAAGAAGATGAGCTTGTCATAGCCAATGTTCCAGTAGATGCTGCACCTATTAACATGTTTACAGCTGCAAGTTCAGATTCAGCACTAATATAAGTTCTGCCAAGCTTTGGCATTTCATCACTCATAAATTCGCCAATTTCATTCTGCGGGGTGATAGGGTAGCCAAAATAGCACTGTAAACCAGCATTTATAGCAGCTTGTGCTATTGCTTTATTCCCCTTCATTAAAACTTTCGATGACATATTATTATTTATAAACCTCTTTAATTGCAATGTCAGGGCAGCTTATAGCGCAAATGGCACAGCCCATGCAGGCATTTTCTTCTTTAAAAACAGCATATTTATTGCCTGATGAATTTGTTTCATCACCAATTTCTATAAGCTTTTTTGGACATACACTAACACATATACCGCAAGTTTTGCATTTTTCTTTATCAATTACAATTTTTGCCATATCAACATGCTAGCACCTAAATAATAAATAGTACAATTTAGGCATTTAAATTTACAATTGACAACAATTGTTAATAAAAAAAGGCGCTTAAAGGTTACTAAAAAGCGCCGTTGAAAAGTTGTTTTATCTAAAAACTTACCTCCACCACTCCAATATTATCTTTCCATTGGCGCCATTGCCGCCTTTGGTTTGATTGTTTGTAATATTGGATTGGGATGATGAATCCACTCTGCCAAGATCTCTAATGGAAGCTCCTCCTCCACCTGAAGCAATGCCTGTGCCAGCTTTACCATTGGAATTATCTCCTGTATCAATTTGACCGCCTGTGCCACCTGTTCCTGTTACAGTTTTTTCTTCATCATATTTTAAAGGTGTAAAATTACCTCCAATGCCACCTTTTACATCCACTGCATCAGCGCCCTTTAATCCTTTTTTGCAATAACTTGCCTTGCTAAAATAACTTGTGTTCTTAAAATGACAAACATTTGATATGCTGCCGCCCGTACCGTTTGTTAAAACATTTGATGAATTAATAGAAGGGCTGTTTCCTCCATATCCGCCGCCCGCTTTGATATCGCCAAATGCTGTGTCGCCTCCTTTTTTAGAATTTATTACATTGTTATTTAATACAAATCCGCCATTCCCGCCTTTACCTATACGCACCTTTATTATTTCATTACTTTTTACAGGAATACTGTATGTGAAAGTATTACCGGAAGCACCCCCTCCTGCTGCACCAATATTTGCAACTCTATATTCATTTGCAGAATTATCCCAATATTTGTTCCAGGAAATTCGGGCATAGCCGCCTCCGCCATTTGCGCCATTGCCTTCCATATATCCAGCTCCGCCGCCGCAGCCATAGCCTGTTGTAGGTGCTGTTGCATTTGGATTTGATGGTGTACCGCCTGTGCCCCCTGTGCAAGAAATATCTCCATTAAATACTGAAAGACTACCGCCATTTTTGCTTACACTGTTATTTGCAGCGCTTTTTCCAGTATTTATTAGTATTGTGGAAGCTCTTTTTAGCATGGTTTCATTCCCAAGCGTGGGTTCTACCTTTTGCACAAGGTTTCCTGTTGTACCAGATTTATTAATATATGCACTTGCTCCTCCTGCACCCCCGCTGCCTGTTGAAATTGTCAAGGTTTCATTAGGTGCCGCGTTTATGATACTGTTTAAAATTGTGCTACCTGAAGCACCGCCTTTGCCTTTTGATGTGTCATAATCAATGTATGAAAGCTTTATTACACCTGATCTTCCACTATAGCCTGTTTGTACGCCGGTATACACTCCACCTGCGCCGCCATTGCAGTAATCGCTGCCAAAAATTGTGCTCAAAGAACCGCCTGTATAGCCACTAGCATCTTTACCGTTTGTGCCGCCTTTGCCTGCACCTGAATTTACGCCACCACCAGCTCCTCCGCCTGTTCCTCCACCTCCGCCTCCGGCACCTGCATCACCCTTGGCGCAACATGTGTTGTCGTTGTGTAAATTTGCCTGACGCACAGAACCACCACCGCCACCTCCGCCTGGTGCATTTAAAACAATATTATTTGAACCTGTGACTAATTGTGAGGCACCGCCGCCTCCGCCTCCACCACTTGAAACACAGTTGCAGTAGTGACAAATAGCTCCTCCGCCTCCACCTGGCTGACCACCATCTCCACCCTTAAGGTATATTACTTTATTTGGATTTGGTATATTTGTACATGGACAAGTGTTTTGTTTTCCATAAGGTCCGCCAATTCCACCTGCACCACCTGCTTCAGTAGATGTTTTATAAACACCTGAAAGAGGATAAGTGAAAGTATCCCCACCTTGTCCGCCACCTACAGAAGGAGCAAATCTAAGTATTCCTCCACCACCATAAGGTTTTGCGGCTTCGCCGCCGGTCATATCAAGTGAACCACCGGTAATCATACCTGATGAACCACCACCGCCAATATAGTATGTAAAATTGCTTGCATTTCCAAAATTAATTATTCTGTTCTGAATATATCCACCGGAACCCCCGCCAAAGCCATTTCCTGAATATGAATAATAAAGTCCTGCACTATTTCCCGTGCTTCCGCCTCCCCCTCCGCCTCCGCAAGCGGTTGCTATCATATCCCTACCACGAGAGTTTAGGGGAATTGTCCAAGTTCCTGTGCCTGTAGATTGTACAGTGACATCATTGTATTTGTCTTTTGTAACATTGCCGCTCCCATACGTTACAAAAGTTAGTGATTTTGCGCTTGAATCTATTCCTCCTCCTCCGCCGCCTGAAACAAGAGTGGCTTCTATTTTATTTACCATAGATGGAACTGTAAATTTATGAGAATTTGATACTGTTGTGTATTCTGTGTATCCTGCTGTGGGCGCTGTTCCTCCTCCGCCACCAGCACCAATAACTGTTGCTTTTATAATTCCATTGTACCCGGCAGGCACCATAAATTCGCCTTCACAATATGTAGAACCATCTGTATCTGTTTTTATTTCATCGCATTCTGTTGAATCATAATCAATAACATGAATTACTTTGGTTGTACCTGCCGGATTCATATTTCCTGTAACATTTACATTCTCATTAAACTTTTTTGTCATAACAGGGGCCAATGCTGCCATAAGTAATGATGCCACCAAAAGTGCCATTAATAGTTCTACTAGTGAAAATGCAGCTTGCTTTTTAAAGCTTTTCATTTTGAATATTTGTATAAAAGGACCACTAAAGAGACTTGTTTTGGGGCTATTATAATTTTTTACTGAGGTCATAGACGGGGCTGTGTTCTTGTTGTAAGTATCCGGAATGGAAAGAAAACCTAAAACATTGGTAAGATGCTGAAATGAGTTCAGCATGACAAGATAAAAACTTGCACTTTTTTTCATGATAAACAATTTCCTTAAAAAAATAGATGAACGATAAACAATTTTTGAATAAGTTTTGATAAATTTCAGTAAAAATAGCGAATTGTGGAATGAAATTCTACAATTTTACGTAAATATTCTAAATTATTGACGAATATTTGTCAAATAATCAACAAAAATATGGTTTAGAAAATAGCTAAAGGGGGTCATGATGATTATTAATAAAGGATGAACGTTAAAACAAGGATAAATTTTAATGACAAAAAGTGAAAATGAGATTGATGTAAAAAAGCTTGTAGGAAAACGCATAAGAGAATATCGTCAAAAACATAAAATGAGCCAGGAGATGTTATCGGAAATAATTGGGATAGATAGTAAACATTTATCAAACATAGAACTCGGCAAAAATATGCCAAATCCACAATTATTATTAAAATTGGCTAATGCTTTTGATATTGAAATCAAGGATTTGTTTGAAATATATCACCTTTTGCCTGAAAATAAGCTTCGGGGTGTTATAGTCGGGCTTTTGGATAAATTAAATGTTGAACAATTGCAATTAACATATAAATATATAAAGACTTTTGTTATTTAGAATTATTTTTTGTATAATGATAATAAGCTTTTTACGTGTTTGTTGTTTTTGGCACAGTAAAGAAAAGGAAATATTAAGAAAAGTGAAAAATATTAAGATTTGCATGGGAAGTTCTTGTTTTGCAAGAGGAAATGATGAAAACCTTGAATTTATTGAAAATTATATAAAGGAAAATAATCTTGAAGCTGAAATTGAAATAATAGGTTCAAGATGTGAAAATATTTGTGCCACAGGGCCGAATATTATTATTGATGGTGTTAAGTATTATGGTGTTGATAAAAATAAATTGAGAGAATTGTTAAAGAATGAATAAGGTTTTTCCTGTTTATACGCTAAAAAATGAATGCAGTGATTGCTATAAATGTGTTAGGAACTGTTTTGTAAAGGCGATTAAAATAGAATCAGGCCATGCAAGTGTTATTAGTGATAAATGCATCACTTGCGGGGCGTGCGTTTTGGCATGTCCTTCAAAGGCAAAACGCGTCAGAAATGATATAGAGAAAGTAAAAAATATTCTAATGCCAAAAAATGGCGTAAAAACTGATGTATACGTATCTTTGGCACCCACTTTTTCGGGTGTTTTTGATAATATGCCAAAAGAAAAACTGATTGCAATATTAAAAAAATTAGGTTTTAAGGGGGTGTCTGAAACTGCACTTGGTGCACAGGAAGTTTCCATAAAAACAGCAGAAATATTGTGCGATAAAGAGATTGAAAAAACGGGACAAAAACTTTTTATATCAAGTGCATGTCCTGTTGTTGCAGATTTTATCAGGCTTTATCATCCTGAATTTGCAAAAAATATTACACCAATTGCATCTCCTGCCTTAACTCATGCAAAACTATTAAAAGAAAAATATGGTGAGAATATAAAAGTAGTTTTTATAGGGCCTTGTATTGCAAAGAAAAATGAGGCAGATAGAAATCCAGATTTAATAAGTGCTGCACTTACTTTTGATGAATTAAAGTATTGGTTGAATGAAGAATATATTAATACCGAAAAAATAAATTATGAAAATGAACATTTTGTGCCTGAAGATGCTTATGAAGGCGCAATTTATCCTATTGAAGGCGGAATGAATGAAACCATTAAAAAATGCCTTAGAAATTATGATTATGAAGATGTTAAAAATATAAAATTTTTAAATGTGAGTTCTTTAGACACTATTGATAAGGTTTTGGGTGGTTTTGATGAGAGCACCTTAAAATCGAAAATTTTTATGGAAGGTCTAAGCTGTGGCGGTGGTTGTGTAGGGGGCCCTGGAGTTTCTGATACAAAAGCTGGACTTGATATTATGGCAAAAATTATCAATTACACAAAAATAAGACCTGAAATTCCAAAAACACCACAAATTGTAGCTAGTATGGAATTTGATAAAACTCCTGTAGAAAATAAAAAATTCAGTGTAGAAGAATTAAGGGGGGCGCTAAAGCGAATTGGTAAAAATTCTATTGAAGATGAATTGAATTGCGGCGGGTGCGGATATTCTTCCTGTAGGGAAATGGGATATGCACTTTTAAGAAATGAAGCTGAACCTTCACAGTGTGCTTCATATATGAGACAGATTGCACATAGAAAGGCCGATGCGCTTTTAAGATGTATGCCATCAGCTATGGTTATGGTGGATAAAGATTTAAGGATAGCTGAAGCAAATAATGCATTTATAAAAATGTTTATGCCCGATATGTATGATGTTTATTCGCAAAATCCTGATATGTTGAAAGGTGCACAGATAGAGCGCATTGTGGATTTTGATTTTATCTTTAAAACAGCACTTGAAGATGATAACGATATTCATAAAGAACATTATCCATCAAATGATAGATTATATGATATTACAGCATTTACAATAGAAAAGGATGAGCTTGTAGGTGCTATCATTGTGGATGTTACAAAATCACAGGTGAACAGGGAAAAAATTGCCCAAAAAGCACATGAGGTTATAACAAAAAACATATCTATTGTTCAAAATATTGCATGCCTTTTAGGGGAGCACATGGTAGAAACAGAATTATTGTTAAGTTCTATTGCGCAAGATTACGATAAAGATACACAAGATGAAACTGAAAAATCTGATGATTCTGCTGAAAATCCTAAAGAAGGTTAAAGATGTTTGTTGACATAAATTGCACACAGGAAAAAAAATATAATCAAAATGCTTTTGGAGATTATTTTATATCTAAACGACACAAAGGCAGATTGATTGCTGTGTTATCGGATGGCCTTGGCAGCGGAATTAAGGCAAATATTTTATCCTGCATGACAGCAACAATGCTTTTGAGATTTATTGAGGCGCAAAGAAATATTAAAGCGGCATGTGAAATTATATTAAACTCTCTTCCTGTGTGTCAGGTACGGCAAATCAGTTATTCTACTTTTTCTGCACTTGATTGTACAGATAATGGAGATGTAAAAATTGTAGAAGAGGGAAATCCGCAGTTTATCTGGATGAAAAAAAATGGTGAAATAATAGAACCTGAATGCAAGATTATAAATTCTAGAACATTTTCAAACAGACACATGAAAATATATCACATAAGAATGGATCTTGGGGATAGATTAATATTTTGTTCTGATGGTGTGACGCAATCTGGACTTGGCGGGGAAAATTTAAAACTTGGGCTTCGCCGTAGCGGCCTTATTGATGTCATAAAAAAGAAATTAAAACACCAAAGTGATATTTCAAGCAGGGAATTATCAAAATATATTGTTGAATATGCTAAATACATTGATAATAAACATGCAAAAGATGATATTTCAGCTTGCGTTGTGCATTTTACAAAATTGAGAAAGCTATGTGTATTTACAGGCCCCCCATACCATAGTGAAAAAGATAGTGAATATGCAAAAATTTTTGATGAATTTGATGGCAAAAAGGCAATTTGTGGTGGAACTACAGCAAATCTTATTTCAAGAGAATTAAACAGAGAAATAATAACTGAAAGCCCTTTTAATACAGGGCGGCTTCCGGCATGTTCATCTATGGAAGGGGTAGATCTTATTACGGAAGGTATTTTGACATTAAGCCTTGCAAATGAATATTTAGAGGATGAAACAAGGATTAATGAAATCAATGCCGCAACTCGTCTTGTGAATTTAATTTTAGATAACGATTATATTTTGTTTATGGTGGGGGCGCAATTAAATCAGGCTCATTATGACCCGAATTTGCCCATTGAAATTGAAATAAGAAAAAATGTTATTAAAAAAATGAAGCGTATTTTAGAAGAAAAATATACAAAACGCGTAAAAATACAGTATATGTAAAGTCATATATTATATTTAAATAACTTTATTTTACTCAAAATATAATTAACGGTGCTTTTATTTTACAACCTTCAATATTTGTTCTATAATATTAAAATAAATATTGACGTAGATACTTTAGATGTGAGGGTGTTGAATTATGAATAAAATAGAAGTAGAAATCTGTATGGGTACCACCTGCTTCATTATGGGGGCAGAAAGCCTTCAGGAATTAGCCTCTATTTTGCAAAGAAAATACCCTGATAAAGTAGACACAAAAGGAATAGTATGTCATGGGTTTTGTAATACAGATTGCCAGTATTCTAAAGCACCTTATGTGAAGGTGGCAGGGGATGTAATTAGCGAAGCAACTGTTGAAAAAGTTCTTGCGGCAGTAGAAAAAAAGCTTGGAGAGGAAGCTTAGATAATAAAAATGAGCACTAACGACAATCAGATTAAACATTTAAAAAGAGAGATTTTAATAAGAATTACAGAAGCTTTTCAAAATGATGATTTTGAAGAAAGCGCAAGAAAAATTCCATACGATATGCGCCCAAAAGGCTGTGAAGTGGATTTAAGATGCTGCGTGCATAAAGAACGCGCAGTCATTAGGGATAGAATTGTTGCTGGTCTTGGGTATGCAATTGAAGATGATGATGAATGCACACTTCTTTCAACATACGCAAAAGGGGCAACAGAAAGACAAAAACCGCAAGAAGATATTTTAACGGTGCTTCAAGGTGCTTGTAAAGGATGTGTACCAAGTTCTGTGCATGTTACAGATATGTGCCAGGGATGTGTTGCAAGGCCTTGTAAAACAACTTGCAGATTTGGTGCAATTTCAATCATAAATGGCAGGTCGCATATTGATGCATCTAAATGTAAAAATTGCGGTATGTGTATCAATGCTTGTCCTTATGGTGCAATTGCAAAAATTATTGTACCTTGTGAAAGTGTTTGTCCGGTAGATGCAATTAAAAAAGATGAATCAGGCCATGCAAAAATTGATTTTTCAAAATGCATAAGTTGTGGTAAATGTATTGGCGCCTGTCCTTTTGGTGCAATCCATGAAAAAAGCCAAATTATTGATGTTTTATCAAGAATTAAAGAAGGCAAAAATGTTATTGCAATGATGGCGCCTGCTATAGCGGGGCAGTTTCCATATCCTATTGCAAAAGTACGTACAGCACTTTTAAAAGTTGGTTTTTCTGACGTTTTAGAGGTGGCACAGGGGGCTGATATTACAACCATTACTGAAGCTGAAGACTTCAAGGAAAGAATGGCAGAAAATGCGCCATTTATGACAACATCATGTTGTGCTGCTTATAATGAACTTGTGAAAAAGCATCTTTCAGAAATTGAACCATTTGTATCTGAAACAGGGACGCCTTTGTTCTATACGGCTAAAATTGCAAAAGAAAAAGATCCAAATTGTGTGACAGTGTTTATTAGCCCTTGTGCTGCTAAAAGAAAAGAGGGCATGAATAATCCAAATGTTGACTATATCATTAATTTTGAAGAATTAGGCAGTTTGCTTGTTGGAATGAAGATTGAAGTCAATAATCTTGAAGACACAGAATTTGAGGTGCAAAGTTCTAAAGAAGGAAGAAATTTCCCGGTTTCAGGCGGTGTTGCGCAGGCTGTAAAAAGTGCGCTTGAATTAAAGGGTGAAAATATTGAAGTGCATCCTTGCGTTATAAATGGATTAAATAAACAATCCATAAGAGAGCTTAAATCATACGCTAAAAATGCCAACTGTCCCAATGGCAACCTTGTTGAAGTTATGTCTTGTGAAGGCGGCTGTATTGGTGGCAATTCTGCTTTAAATGCACAAAGAAAGGCTCAAAAACAGGTTGATGATTATGCAAACCAAGGCGAGCCTATAATAAAAAATGCAATGGAGCAGAAATAGAGCACTAAATTTGTTGATAAGTTTACTTATCAAGTTACAATTGAATATTAAGGAGAAAAGATGACCACACCTTTAAGCAATGAAAGTTTGAACACATCAAGCGCAAATTACACTAAGGTTGACAAAATCCTTGAGAGGTTTGAATACAAAAAATCCAACCTTATTGCGATTCTTCAGGAAGTGCAGGCGCATTTCAAGTTTCTTCCAGAAAATGTCATGACCTATATTGGGACAAAAATGGGTGTTTCCCCGGCCACGGTTTTTGGTGTAGCTACATTCTACAGCCAATTTAGTTTAGAACCAAAAGGCAAATATATTGTAAAAATCTGCGATGGTACAGCTTGTCATGTTAGAGGTTCAATGCCTGTTTATAATGCTGTTATGAACAGATTGAAACTTGTAGATGGTAAATTTACAACGGAAGATGGACTATTTTCTGTTGAAACGGTTAGTTGTCTTGGTGCGTGTGGTCTTGCGCCGGTTTGTGTTATTAATGAAAAAATATATCCTAAAATGACACCAGATGCAATTTTAACCATAATTAATAATTTTGTCGCAGATGAGGGAGTGTAAGTATGGAGCTTATAAATAACGCGTTGTTAGATATTGAAGATTTAAAACAGAAATCTATTGAGAAAATTAACAAAGAAGGGCTTCGTGTTTTAATTTGTGCGGGTACAGGGTGTGTTGCAAACGGTTCTCTTGAAATTATTAAAAAGTTTGAAGAAATGGGGATAAATGTTGAGCCTCTTGGTGCAAAAGAAAAGATGGCTGCTATTCCGACAGGGTGCCATGGTTTTTGTGAACAAGGTGTTTTAGTTGTTATTCCAGAGCTTGATGTTACATACGTTAAGGTGAAGCTTAAAGATGTGGAAGAAATTATAGAAAGCCATATAAAAGGCGGAAAGCCTGTTGAAAGGCTTTTGTATATTGATCCTGCTACGAAAAATCATGTATTTAAAAATGAAGATATTAAATTTTACGCAGGGCAGACAAGGGTTTCCCTTGCAAATTGCGGCGAAATAAACCCTGAAGCTATTGAAGATACACTTGCTGTTGATGGCTATCGTGCATTGTATAATGTTTTAAAAGAAAATAACCCCGATAAGGTTGTGGAGGAAATTATTAAATCCGGTCTAAGAGGCCGTGGAGGCGGCGGATTTCCTACTGGTAAAAAATGGATGTTCACCAAAATGGCGCAAGGGGATAAAAAATACGTTGTTTGCAATGGCGATGAAGGTGATCCTGGTGCATTTATGGATAGGTCAGTTATGGAAGGTGACCCTCATAAGCTTTTAGAAGGTATGGCAATTGCGGGTTTTGCAATTGGCGCAGATGAAGCCTATATTTATGTTCGTGCAGAATATCCGCTTGCAATTCAAAGGCTGAAAACTGCAATTAAAGATGCAGAGGCTGCAAATCTGCTTGGCAAAAATATTATGGGCAGTAGTTTTAATTTTGAAATTCATATCAAAGAAGGGGCTGGCGCTTTTGTTTGCGGTGAAGAGACTGCACTTATAGCATCTATTGAAGGCGAACGCGGCATGCCAAGGCCAAAGCCGCCATTTCCTGCAAACAAAGGGCTTTTTGGAAAGCCCACCCTTATTAATAACGTAGAAACTTTGGCTAATGTTCCTGTTATTATGCTGAAAGGGGCAGATTGGTTTGCTTCTTTAGGTGCTGAAACTTCAAAGGGTACAAAAACATTTGCCCTTACAGGTGAAGTAAATAATACGGGACTTATTGAAGTGCCTATGGGTACTACTTTAAGGCAAATTGTATTTGAACTTGGCGGTGGTATTAGAAATGGTAAAAAATTTAAAGCAGTTCAAATAGGTGGCCCTTCAGGCGGATGCCTTACAGAAGAACATCTTGATTTAACGCTTGATTACGATAGTTTGATAAAAGCAGGAGCTATGGTAGGTTCAGGTGGTCTTGTAGTTATGAATGAAGATACCTGTATTGTTGAAGTTGCTAGATTTTTTATGAACTTTACTCAAAACGAAAGTTGCGGAAAGTGTGTTCCATGCCGTGAAGGCACAAAAAATATGCTGAAAATTTTAGAAAAAATTACACGTGGCGAAGCCACTATGGAAGATTTGGAACTTTTGGAAGAATTGGCCTCCAGTGTAAAAGACGGTTCTTTATGCGGTCTTGGAAAAACTGCTCCAAATCCTGTGTTATCAACACTTAAATACTTTAGGGATGAATATATTGCACACATTTTGGACAAAAAATGTCCAGCAGGTGTTTGTACTGCATTAAAAGTAATTGAAATTCAAAAAGATGCTTGCAGAGGATGTTCAAAATGTTCAAGAATATGTCCTGTAGGTGCAATTTCAGGCGAATTAAAATCACCGTTTACTATTGATAAAGAAAAGTGTATTAAATGCGGTGCCTGTCTTGATTCTTGTCCATTCAAGGCAATTGTTCAAAAGTAATATTGTGACTTTTGGCTAAAATAAGTATTTAAGTGATAAGGAAATAAAAATGAGTGAAGATAAAAAAACTTTATTTATAAATGGTAAAGAAGTTGAATTTACTGATGAAATTAATATTTTAGAGGTGATGCGAAAAAACGGTTTTAATGTGCCAACATTTTGTTATCGTCCTGATTTAAAGCCTTTTGGTGCTTGCAGGATGTGTGTTGTTGAAATTGAGGGCCGCGGAATTCAGGCAAGCTGTACAATGCCGCCTGAAATCGGGCTTAAAATTCAAACCAATACAGAAAGAACAAGACGCATTAGAAAAACTGTGCTTGAGCTTTTACTTGCAAACCACGACAGGGAATGTACATCTTGTGAAAAATCAGGAAACTGTGAACTTCAAAAATACGCAGAAGAATATGGCATTAGAAATATAAGGTATGCAAAGAAAAAAGAGTATGAAGCAATTGATGATATGAATCCATCAATTGTGAGGGACCCTAATAAATGTATACTTTGCGGCGCTTGTGTGCGTGCATGTGAAGAGTTTCAAGGGCATGCTGTTTTAGGCTTTGCAAACAGAGGTTCTAAAACTGTGGTGCAGCCAATGGCAGGCAAAAATTTATGCGAAGTAGATTGTGTTTACTGTGGTCAATGTCAGGCTGTGTGTCCTACGGGTGCTTTAACTATAAGGTCTAGTGTGGAACGTGTTTGGAGTGTTATTACAAATAAAGAGAAAAAAGTTGTAGCCCAAATTGCCCCTGCTGTAAGAGTTGCAATTGGCGAAATGTTTAATCTTGAACCAGGTGAAAATTCAATAGGTCTTATAAATTCAGCATTACGCGCCATTGGTTTTGATATGGTTTTTGATACTAATTTTTCTGCTGATTTAACAATTATGGAAGAAGGAACAGAATTTTTAGATAGAATTGCAAAAAATCAAAATCTTCCATTATTTACATCTTGTTGCCCTGCATGGGTAAGATATATGGAAACAACGCATCCTGATATGTTAAACCATTTGTCTACATGTAAATCTCCACAATCAATGCTTTCCCCTGTATTAAAAGAAATTGTACCTATCAAGAATCCTGATATTACAAGGGAAAATCTTGTTGTGGTATCGATTATGCCATGTACTGCTAAAAAGGCAGAGGCTGTGAGATTTGAATTTTCTAAAGATGGTGTTTTGGATACTGATTTTGTTTTAACTACAAAAGAACTTGGCCGTATGATAAAAGAAGCAGGTATTGATTTTAAAAAACTTGAACCATCGAAAGGAGACAGTCCTTTTGGCGAATATTCAGGTGCAGGAACGATTTTTGGTACATCAGGTGGTGTGGCAGAGGCTGCTGTACGTACTGCGTATGAAATTGCTACCGGCAGGGCTCTTGAAAATATAGATATTAAAGAATTAAGAGGTGTTCACAATAGATGTCGTGATGTTGAATTCGATATTGACGGTAAAAAAATTGTTGTAAGGGTTGTTTCTACCTTGAAAGAGGCCGAAAAATCAATACAGGAAATTAAGAATGGTGAAGCCAAGTTCCAAATGCTTGAAGTTATGGCATGTCCTGGTGGCTGTGTAAATGGGGGCGGCCAGCCAAGAAGCTGTGATTCTTCCTTAATTAAAGAAGAACGTGCAAAAGGTCTTTATGAGGATGATAAAAATCTTCCTGTTAGAAAGTCGCATGAAAATCCTGAGATTAAAAAATTATATGAAGAATTTTTAGAAAAACCTGGTTCTCATAAGGCGCATGAGCTTTTGCACACAAGTTATCAAAACAGACTAAAAGGCAGCTATAAAGACTTTGAATAGTTGTAAATTTAAATAAAACGGCTTTGCAATTTACTAGATGTGAAATGCTGGCCGTTTTTTGTTATTGGTCTTTGTCACGAAATATTAAACAAATTGCAAACGTTTAAAAAATATAATATAATTTTTCTTGGAATTTATATGGAGTATAAACTTTTATGAGATTAAGTTTTTTCAATAAACATACTAAAGTTTTTGGTTTTACACTTGCAGAATTATTGGTAGTACTTGCAGTATTATCGGTTGTTGCAGCAATTTTGCTTCCAACAGTTTTTAGTTCAATGCCTGATGAAAACAGGTTGAAATTTAAAAAAGGGTATTACACACTTAAAAGAACAATTGATGCTATGGTGAATTCAGAAGCATACACTACAACTGAAGGAAACTTTGGCGTTATTTTAAATGACAATGAAGATGCTCCAGGATTTGCAGCAGAGTTATCTGATGGTCAAAATGGCTCAAGATATTTCTGTATTCAATTTTCAGAAATGCTAAACAGTACTCAAACTCAATGTAGTGAAGGCCAAGGGGATTATTTGAATACGACAGGTGTTATTTCTGATGATTTTGCTGCAACAAATCTTACCACAACATCTGATTCTAATTCTTTGGATGGTAAATGTGACGCCTTTATGGCAACTGAAGATAGCAAGAAATATATAAACGTTGCAACTCAAGATGGTATATACTGGTCTTTGCCTTATGATAATTTTTCTGGAAAAGCTGGCAGCAATCAAGTAAAAACAATTTCAGGATATGGAAAAGTTCCTGCATATTATGCTGTTGTATGTATGGATGTAGATGGTGTGGGCGGACAACCTGCTTTTGGTTTTGGCATCAGACGCGATGGCAAGGTTATAGCAGGAAAAAGGGCTAAAGATTGGCTTCAAGAAGGCACCACAACTGTTGTAACAAACGAAGATTAGAATTTTTAAATATTTAGAAAGAATAATTTATGAAAAATTTAGCAACAATAGGTGTTTTTGGCGGTTCAGGATTTTATGAATTTCTTGAAAACGCTACAGAAGTGACAATAGAAACACCATACGGTCATACAAGTGATAAAATTACAATAGGGGAAGTAGCAGGCAAAAAAGTTGCATTTATGCCGCGCCATGGCAGGAACCATTCTATCACGCCCGAAAATGTGAATTATAGGGCGAATGTTTGGGCAATGAAACAAATTGGCTGCAAAAGAGTAATAAGTCCTTGCGCAGCTGGTTCCTTGCAAAAGCATATAAAACCAGGCGATATTGTTTTTTGCGATCAATTTGTAGATTGGACTTTTGGTAAAAGAAAAGACACATTTCTTGAAGGGCCTCTTGTGACGCATATTAGTGCCGCAGAACCCTATTGCTCTAATTTAAGACAAATAGCGATTAAGTCTGCTGAAATATTAAATCTTGCTCATCATAATACTGGCACTGTTGTGGTAATCAATGGACCAAGATTTGCAACAAAAGCGGAAAGTAAATTTTTTACAGCACAGGGCTTTGAAGTTATTAATATGACACAATATCCTGAAAGCTATTTGGTAAAAGAAATGGATATGTGTCCTTTAAATATTTCTTTGATTACAGATTATGATGCAGGTCTTGTTTCTGATACAGAGCCTGTTTCGCATGCTGCTGTAATGGAAGTATTTAAAAATAACATTGAAAATTTGAAAAAACTTCTTTATGAAATAATTGTGAATATCAATGAAGAAGAATGCACTTGCCACAGTGTGCTTGAAAATTCAAGGGTATAGCCTGTTTGGGGCATGATAATATGTTTTAAAACCGTTTATAATGTTATAGACGGTTTTAAAATTATAAGACTTTTTAAAAAGTTGCAAAGGAAAATAAAATGATAGCTTACGGTATTTATCAAGTATTTAATATAATAATTTTTTTAATGGTTGTAAGGATACTTTTAAGTTGGTTCCCAAATATAAATTGGTATAAAGAACCTTTTACTTCTTTAAGGAAATTTACGGATTTATTTTTAGAACCATTTAGAAAGATTATTCCGCCAATAGGCATGATTGATATCTCGCCAATTGTTGCATTTTTAGTGATTGGCGCAATTCAAAAACTACTTGTTTTACTTGCAAGTAACCTTGGAATTTAAAATCTTTTTAATGCTTGCACATAAAACTTGTTTTTGATAAATTATTATTATAATAGGTATGCGCCTGTAGCTCAGCTGGATAGAGCAACTGCCTTCTAAGCAGTAGGTCGAGCGTTCGAATCGCTCCAGGCGTAGATTTATAGAAAGAGGGCTTTTAGCCCTCTTTCTTGTTTTTATTGAATTAAGTTTTTAAACTAATTGCCCATAATATAAAATTTAAAATTTATGTTATGCTTATTATAAGAGGTGTGAATATGTCCTTTTTGTCAAATATAAATAAAACATTGAGACCTAATAATGGTGATAATAAAGTAGTTGTGCTTGATTTATTTGCTGGTTGTGGTGGATTATCTTTGGGCTTTGAAGCGGCTGGCTTTAAAACTATTGGTTATGAGATGAATAAGGCTGCTTCTGACACCTATAATAAAAATTTATTTGGGACTTGTTATAATGAAAAATTAACAGTTGGTTATAAGTATCCTGATGCAGATATAATAATTGGTGGACCACCTTGTCAGCCTTTCAGTGTTCGAGGCATGCAAAGGGGCATAGAAGATATAAGAGACGGTTTTCCTATATTTATTGATGCTGTTAAAATGGTCAAGCCCCAAATTTTTCTGTTTGAAAATGTAAGAAACTTGATGTATTCACATAGTTGGTATCTTGAACTAATATTGAAGGATTTAAAAAAAATAGGATATAATATAACATTTGAATGTTTAAATGCAGTTAATTATGGTGTCCCTCAAAATAGGGAAAGATTGATTGTAGTTGGGCATAAAAATAATTTTTCGTTTCCACACAAAGAAACAAAAAAAGTTTGCGTGGAAGAAGCTATTGGAGATTTAATGTATACAACGCCAAAAGACAGTAAATTTTTAACAAAATCTCAAGATGAATATATTGCAAAATACGAAAAAGCTTCGTGTTGCAAAGTACCTAGAGATTTGCATCCGGATAGGCCAGCAAGAACGTTAACATGCCGAAATCTAGCAGGAGCGACTAGTGATATGCAAAGAGTAAAATTAAAAGATGGGCGTCGCAGAAGATTGTTGCATAAAGAAGCTGCAAGATTACAAAGTTTTCCTGATTGGTTTGAGTTCTGTGGGAATGAAACAGAAAAATTCAATCAAATAGGAAATGCCGTTCCTCCACTTTTAGCGTACAAAGTAGCTCTCGCTATAAAAGATTCGTACTATAATTTGTGCGTGCAAAATACAAATCATAATTATTTAAAACAATTAACTCTTTTGGAGGCAATGTGAAAATTAATTTAACAGGTAATAAAAAAACAAAACTTAAAAACTTAATATTTAAAACATTAGACATATTAGCAGCTATTGGAATGCCGCTTGATGATTTGTCTGACAGAAGAAAAGAAAGAATGGTATTGGCATTATTATCTGTTGGAAATATAAAAACATCTTTTAGTGAAGTGTTATCGATACAAGATAACCATTTCTTAAAAACTAGAGATATAATTGAATATGAGAATGCAAATTTTTCAGAAAAAATATCTTCTGGCTCTTATGATGATATAAGAAGAAAAGATTTAATTAGGTTAGTTGTTGCAGGTCTTGTGTATAATTCTTCATCAATAGAAGCAAAGGCAACAAATAATCCTACTAGGGGTTATGGTTTAAATCCTTTATTTGCTGACTTGTTAAAATCATATAACACTCAAATTTGGGATGAAGAATTAGCAAAATTTTTATTAAAAAATAAATCTCTTAAAGAAGAAATGGAACACAAAAGAAATTTACAAAAAATCCCAGTAGCGTTACCTTCTGGTGAAAATATAGAATTATCTTATGGTGAACACAATATATTACAAAAAGAAATTATAGAAACTTTTCTTTCAAAATTTGGTTTCAATTCTCAAGTTTTATATGTAGGAGACACATCTGACAAATTTCTATATAAAGATGAAAAAATGCTATCTGCCTTGAATTGTTTTGAATTGAAACATGATGAGCTTCCAGATGTAATTGCA
Organism: Candidatus Gastranaerophilales bacterium; assembly: GCA_910587815.1. Lineage (GTDB taxonomy): Bacteria > Cyanobacteriota > Vampirovibrionia > Gastranaerophilales > Gastranaerophilaceae > MGBC122484. The sequence goes on from CAJUNK010000005.1 coordinate 68,867, forward strand.
TATAGTAAAGAGAAAAATTTATTGTCTTTGTGTGAAGCAGTACATAGTGTAGGTCCAATGAGTGAACTAAGAGTACTCAAATTAAAGGAATTATTGAAAAATTGCACTGCTGAAATTATATTTTTAACCGCTTTTTTAAATAAAAAAGATTTCCGGAAATGGGCTTTAGATATTGCTTGGGAAACAGAAGTTTGGATTGCTGAAACACCAGAACACATGGTGCATTTTAATGGCTATAAATTTTTAGAAATACATTAGATTCTTGGATAAATTTAAAAGTTTTTATGGTCTTGTAATTATGCTATATTTTCAATTGCCAAGTTCTGAACTTGTCAATTCTATGGTAAATCTTCAAAATCGGGTTAGTGCCCGATTTTTTTGTGCTAAAATTATCTTGTTCCTTGTCTTTTGGGAGGGTATTATTAAATTTTTATTCACAAAAACTATTTATAAAAATAATTTTAAAATTTGCTGTTTTGTGCTTAAAATCCTCAAATTCAGCCTAAAAATTCCCTATTGCGTTAAATATTTGAATGTAAAAATTAAAGAAAATACATTTTTATTGTGGGAACCATGTACTGAATCTCACGGTGAAATCATCCCTGGCTTTGCAAAATATTTGCTTGATTTAGGGTATGAGGTTTCTGTTTTGATGAACCCTAAAAGGAGAAAAGAGGGGCTTTTTTGCAAATTTTCACACCCAAAATTATTTTTTAATAATCTTGAACTAGATGAAATTATTTACTATCTTTCAAAAAATGGTCTTAAATCATTAAATATATTGAATAATATGGGTAAAACTGCTAAAAGGGCAAAAGGTATAATTATTACAACTGCAAGAAATGTAAGCCTTGAAAATTCTAAATATGAAGATAGAACTTCATTTTTTAAACCTGATGACAGTGTGTTTTTGGTGGAACATGATGTTAAATGGCCTATAGATAATGCTTTTTGGCGAGATGATATAATAACTCTTGCTCCTATTGATTATAAAAAACAAAAATCTATTGTTGTAAATCCGCACTATTTTGGCACTTTTGATTTAAAAAATACAAAAACCAAAAACAATATAAAGAATTTAATTATCATAGGTACGCTTGATTGCAAGAGACGAAATTTTAGTCAATTATTTAATACCTTGGATGAAATAGTGAACAATGAAGCCAAGAGTTGCTGTAATTTTAAAATTACTGTTATTGGCAGCGGCGATTATAATATAATTCCAAAACATTTGAGGAAATTTTTTGATATCAAAGGCAGGCTTGATTTTAAAAATATGTACCAAAACATTTTGAATTCAGATTTCATTTTACCGCTTTTAGATGAAAATATTGATGCCCACAAAAGATATATAACAACAGGCACCAGTGGTGCATTTCAATTGTCTTTTGGGTTTAATAAACCTTGTATTATTTCAGAAAAATTTGCAATATTTCGGTTTTTAAATGCTAATAATACAGTTATTTATGCTGAAAACAATTTAAAAAATGGAATTTTGAATGCACTTAATATGAGTAAAGAAGAATATTTTAAAATGTGTGTAAATTTAAAAAATGATACAAATAAGATTTATGAAGAATCGTTAAGAAACTTAAAATTTCTTATTGAAGGGTGAAATCTTAAAATTATATCGTATTTTAAATCAGCTCAAAATATTCAAAGACTATAATATGAAATTATTGTAGCTTTCATCAATTTCATCCTGCTCTATTCCTATATAGCGAAGTGTAGTTGCTGGATTTGAATGGTTAAATATTTTTTGTAATATAGCTATATCTTTAAATTTTTTATAATGATGATATCCAAATGTTTTCCGCATTGTGTGCGTGCCCACTTTTTCGCGCAAACCTGCTGTTTTGCAGGCATTTTTTATGATGTGGTATGCTGCAAATCTATCCAGCCTGTTTTTAAATTTTGTTTCAAAAAGCGGTTTTTCAAACGATAAATTTTTTGTATATTCTTCAAACATTGGCTTTAATTTTGAATTTATCGGAAATTTTTTAAATTTGCCCGTTTTCTTTTCTGTTATTTGAATATAAATTTTATTTTTTACATCATCCACATTCAATGCCACAATATCTGATATTCTAAGTCCGCAATTTGTCCCTATAGTAAATAATAACAGGTTCCTTTTATTCTGTTTTGCTAAAATTTTTTCCACTTTTCTAATGTCTTTTAAATTCTTGATAGGTTCAACAACTGTCATAATCCGAAATTCCTTTCAATGCTATACAATGTTTTACAAAATAGCAAAATTTTTTGTATGTTTTTTAAAATTATGTATTCTTATTTAAAAAGGGAACTGATATGACAATTAATCCTGCTGGTAATAGTTATTTTGTAAAGCTGGATATGCTTCCTACAAGTTCAAAACAGGAAAATAAAACCGTATATGCAAATCCCAAATTAATTGAGATGGTTGAACCCACCAGTAAAAAAATGCGTTTAAAAGAATCATATTCTTTTAATGGTAGTGATAGTCTAACTGAATCTAGAATCACACTTGCAAGCGGCAAAGAAATATTTGTATCTGAAGGGGCAAGAACAGTGGCCAGCTTACTTGGCGGTGCATCAAAAACCGAAGCCCATATATTAGATATTAACGGTTAAAACTGAATATGGGAAAAAGTCGCAGTAGATTTTGCAGAAGGCCTTATGCTAGCCGCAGCGGATGCATTTGGCACAAAAGATGAGCTTTATTTATTATTCTGATAAAGAACCTGTGATGGAGCATCAGGATTAGAAGGAAGGTGCTTATTGTTCAAAGGATAGCTCTTGTAAAATTTGAAAATGGCAAAGAACATGCTGTAGATTTTTCTAGTGACAAAGTAGTAGATTATGGCAGAGTCCTGCATTATTTAGGATAAAACTTAAATTAAATTGATATATGTCCTGGAATGGAGGCTTAAACGTCTGTTTTAAGACATATTTTAGTTATTCCCTAAATCCACAATTTCCATTTTATGGGACATTTCTGCAATAATTCTTGATACTTCAAATCCTGAAACAATGACCTCAAGCAGCATTTGTGCATTTATTAAAACGGTTTCTGTGTATTCCATTGAATCCATATCTAAAATTTCAAATTCAATAAAATCAGAACCTACATATTTTATTTTGCCAAATTGAGCATCTGTAGCCCATCTTAAAAAAACAACAGCTTTTTCTAAAGCTTTTAATTTTTGTATCATCCTCATAATATACATGATATTATTTTTTTTAGGAATGTCAATTTTTGAAAGATTTGAAAAATGGTTTTGAAACAAAATTTGGATACAAAAATAATTTATGATGCGGTTTTTAATTTGATTGAAATTGCAAATACAAATTTACCGCCAGAGGTTTATAATAAACTTTCAAATTATAATTGTGATTATAAAAATGAAATTTTGAAAAATGCATATTTAGCCCAATCAAAAAAACGCCCATTGTGCCAAGATACAGGCCAGGTGGTAGTTTTTCTTGAAATTGGGCAGGATGTAATTTTGGATGGTGAATACGTTGAAACTGCTATAAATAGGGCGGTTGGGGATTGTTATGCCAAAAATTTTTACAGAAAATCAACAGTGCATGACGCCCTTTATAACCGCACAAATAGAGGTGATAATACTCCTGCAATTATTCATACGCAAATCGTTGAAGGGGCTGAAATCAGCATTATGATTGGGATTAAGGGCGGGGGTTCAGAAAATATGACGTTTTTAAAGATGTTTAACCCCACAGCAAGCGAGGCTGAAATCCTGGAATATGTTGAAAAATGCGCGTTAGATGCGGGTGAAAATGCCTGTCCGCCTATGTCTATAGGAATTGGAATTGGCGGATGCGCCGAAACTGCTGCATTTTTAGCGAAAAAAGCACTTTTTTTTGGAAAAAGTATAAAAACTGACATAAAAAATGTTTTTGAAATGGGTATAATGACCGCCCCGACACACATTGCGTGTATGCCTGTATGTTTAAACCTAAGCTGTCACAGTAAAAGAAGCGCTTCTGCAAAAATTAAAAACGGTGAAATTATATATACAAGCGACTTTCAAAAATATGATGATGTAGAAACTTCTTCAAATGCAAAGGAGATACAGGTTTCCGACGTATCTGCCCTTAAAAATTTGAAAAATAATGAAGAAATTTTACTTTCAGGAATTATATATACTGCACGTGATGCAGCACATCAAAAATTAGTCAGGATGCTGGATTTAGGGGAAAAGTTGCCTTTTGACCTTAAAAATGCTGTAATTTTTTATGCTGGACCTTGTCCTGCTAAAAATGGTGAAATCATAGGCCCTATCGGCCCTACGACCTCAAAAAGGATGGATAAATTTGCTTTGGTTTTATATAAAAATGGGGTAATAGCTACAATTGGCAAGGGAGACAGGACAATCAATGGACTAAATGCCTTATATTTTAAGGCTAATGGCGGAATTGCCTGTGTTTTACAGGATTGTGTAAAAAAATGTGAACTTGTTTGTTTTGAAGAATTAGGTACTGAGGCGATTTATAAGCTTCACGTTGAAAAGCTTCCTTTGAAAACCGTGTGGCTGTAAGGTTTTAGCGATTTTACGCTTCACCATTGACACAGAATCGTGCTTATTGTATATTCTTCTTTGTGAGATAGGTTGGCCGCGTCTAAATACCATATTAAATGGTTGCGGTTCCTAAAATACCTTAGAAAGGAAACTGACATGTACGCTATAGTTGAAACAGGCGGAAAGCAATACAAACTTGAAGAAGGCAGATATGTTGATATCGAATTGCTTGATGCTAATCCTAATGACAAAGTAACTTTTGACAAGGTTGTTATGCTTGTAAATGGTAAAAAATCCAAAGTTGGGCAGCCTTATGTTGACGGTGCTGTAGTTGAAGGCAGCATTGTTAAAAATGATAAAGCTAAAAAAATCATTGTTTTTAAACAACGTCCTAAAAAAGGATATAGAAAAAAACAAGGTCACAGACAGCAATTCAGCCGTGTTATGATTAATAAAATCAATACAAAAGCTGGTAAAAAAGCACAAGAAACTGAAGCAGGAGAAGAATAATGGCACATAAGAAAGGTGTAGGTTCGTCCAAGAACGGTAGAGATTCAGAAGCACAGCGATTAGGTGTCAAAAAGTTTGGCAACGAACAAGTGCTTGCTGGTAATATACTTGTAAGGCAAAGAGGAACAAAATTTCACCCTGGTAAAAATGTAGGCATTGGTAAAGATGATACATTATATGCCTTAATTGATGGTGTGGTAAAGTTTGAGCCTCACAGACGTGATAGAAAACAAGTAAGCGTTTATGCAAATTAATTGTAGACAATAAATTATTATTTTGTTAGAATAATAACGTTGTTTATAAAGCACAAAAAGAAAATTGAAAATTTAATAATAGTGGAATGGGGGCGTAGCTCAGCTGGTTAGAGTGCTTGCCTGTCACGCAAGAGGTCGCGGGTTCGATACCCGTCGTCCCCGCCATTATTATATATAAAGCGCCTTATGGCGCTTTTTTAGTATGCGGGGCCTTGGGTTCCCCTCAGTGCGTATGTATTTTTTAGTCCAGTTTGATTATTTCGGACAGTTTGATTATTACCCCTCAAACCCTTGATTTTATGGGATTTCTTCGGTCGGAAGTTGCTTGATTATCCAAAAATCAAACTGGACTAAAACGGACTTTATTAGGATAAAAAGTGGGGCAAAATTCCATTAAAAAATCAAGCTATTACTGGATTGCACAGCCAGTGTGATTTTTTCGGGCAGTTTGATTATTTCGGCAAGTCCGTTTTGAAATTTAATCCCAATTTGCCGGGATTTTTTGTTTGAAGATTTTTAATTGATACGAAACCGACACAGAAGTTGTAAAATCCATTGTAAGATAACACTTAGTTTGACAACAGAAGAAAATAGTCGGAAATACAGGCTACAAAGTCGGAAACGTAAATTCTCACGTGTTAAAATTTTAGTTTATTTTAAAGATACGGAAGTTTTTGTCCTAAAACGCAATAAATTAGTTTTGTCTTATTCATATAAATCCAATGATAATAATAGATTTAGCAAGTTCTAAAAAGTAACACATAGTTTAAGAATGTTAAATTAAAAAACGGCTTAAACGGAAGTTTATTAGAATCTTTTACAGAAGTTGCAAAATAAAAATTTTAATGATAGAAATTTACAGAAGAACACATGTTGATAATTTAGGAATATAAAATGGCAAATATCGAAAAAAGTTTAATTGATTTAAGAACAAAGACTAATTTTAATAACATTGAAACATATGTTAGAGAACATGCTCAAAGAGTTGATTCTCGTCTTTGGATTGCATCACCATATATAGGCGAAGAATGGCTATTTTATAGCTTATTTCAGATTAGCAAAATAAAAAAGCATAAACCTAATTTTAAATTATTAACTGATATCAACAACATATCTTATAGAAATTATAATGTATTAAAATTTTTCATAGAAAACAATAATGCTGAATTAAGGACATTAGAACATTTACATTCAAAGATATACATAATGGATAATTATCCTGTTATAGCTTCAGCAAACCTTACTTATTATGGATTTTATGTAAATTTCGAATCGGCGGTTGCGGGAGATAATCTTGATATTGAGAGATATGAACAGCTGTATAATGAGCATTGGAACATGGGGAAAACGGTTGATGAAGATTTGTTGAAAATTGCATTAGAAAATTCTACATATCAAGATATTGAAGCCTATAATCCTAATGTTAAACCTATAAGAAAACTCCCAAAAGAACTTACTGAAAAGTGTAATTATGAACAATTTTTAAGAGAATTCAATAAATTATCGGAAAAATACTTATCTTATGGGCGAATTTGGGAAAGTACATCATTGAAATTTGAAATTGATAGTTTTTTAAATTACTTATTTCATCATTCAGAAAGTCATTCTTCACAAGAGTATTATTATATTAATGAAATTAATCCAATGGCTAGTGATTTATTATTAAAACAATGTATTAATGAATTTCAAGAATGGGTTGTGCTTGAAACTACATGGGATAATGAAACAATAAGAGAAACATATAAAAATAATGCATTAAGCATATTTGCAGAAGAAAATAGTAATAATGTAACAATTGAAGATATAGCTGCATTTCTTTCCAATAATATAAATACATATCTTACTAATGCCGCTCGTTTTAATTGGAGTCAAAAGTTTATTGAAAAGAACAATTCTCAAAACGTGTATAATTTTATTATGAAATTAAAAAATAGTACACCAAAAGATATTGATAAGTTAGTTAAAAAATCTGAAGTTGCTTATATGGGTGAATCTACACTTCAGGAATTATTAGGGTTAATTAGAGAAGATTTACCAATAAGAAATGAAAATACAAATGCCGGATTACGATATCTAGGATATAATGTTTAGTTTTAAAAATTACAAAGCATTTTTGCCATTATATTTTTTTATAATCTTAAATATATAACCTTCAGTAATTCCGCAAGCTCTTACTAATTTGAGTCTAGAGTGTTTGGTTCTATCATAGTTATCTAAAATATATTGGTGTTTGTATTTCATTAAGCTTGTTTTAGGAATAAAAAAGTCTCTTCCTGCATAATTTAGCATTATTTTCTTTGTTGCTTCAAACCCAATCAGAGAGATAAGGGTTTGCAATTCCTCATTTTCAATAGATTCTTCAGTAATGTATTTTGCCCATTCCGGTTCGTTATAGTTCATAAAAATATAATACCACAAATAAATATTTTACTAGAATTTTACTGTATATTATTCTACTAAACAAATCATGTGACATGTCTATTGTAGTTTGCATCTAGATTTTTCCATCCCGATTATATTTAAATTATTTTAATAATTTGGAGGAGAGGATGAATTATAATTGGATAACCACAAATGAATTAAGTGAAATATTGGATATTTCAACAAGTGCAATTCGCCAAAATATTAAAAAAGGGAAATACCAAGTTAGGAAAGTTTGCAAATGGTATGAAATATTTATTCCCAGTTTAGATATTGAAATTCAAAATAAAATAAGAACTCAAAAAGAAAATACTTCAATCGCTTTAAAAGATATTCAATATTCTGAGGAAGATAAAAAACTGGCCTTAACTAAATTTGATTTAGTAATGCAATGGCGAAATTTTACAGTTAACTACAAAGGTGGAAAAGTTGAATCCGTAAAAGATTTTATGAAAATCTATGATATTCGTTATAAGAATTCTCAAGCCTACGTAAAAATAAACAAAGTAAGTCCTGCCACAATGTTCAGATGGAATAAAAAATTAAAAGATTGTAATGATAATTGGCAGATTTTACTGAATAAATATAAAGGTTTTACAAAAACAACACAATTATCTGAGATTGAGAAAGAAATATTCTTAAAATTTTTACTTCACCCCAACCAAACAAACATTGGAAAAGCAATAAAATTAACAAAATATGTTTTACAAGAAAAGGGTATTACTGATTTTTGTTGTGATATGACTTATCGTCGTTTTGCAAGAAAATATATCCAAGAACACTATGATTTATGGGTGTTTTCAAGAGAGGGAGGAAAAGCTTTAAAAGATAAAGTTATTCCTTATATAGAAAGAGATATTTCACAACTTGAAGTTGGTGAAGTAATTATTGGTGATGGTCATAAACTTGCATTTCAAGTTATTAATCCTTTTGATGGTAAATTATGCAGACCAACTCTTGTTGCTTATCAGGATTGGAAATCAGGTGCAATAGTCGGGTTTGAAGTTATGTTAGAAGAAAACACTCAATGCATTGCTTCTGCACTTAGAAATTCCATTATAAATCTTGGCAAAATACCTAAATATATTTATCAAGATAATGGAAAAGCTTTTAAGGCTGATTATTTCACTAATTTAGATGGAATAACAGGTTTATTTGTCAGACTTGGAATAACACCAATTTTTGCTCAACCTTATAATGCAAAAGCAAAACCTATTGAAAGATTATTTAGAGAAATGCAAGATAGTTTTGAAAGGCTGTTACCATCGTTTGTAGGCTCTTGTATTGACAATCAACCGGCTTATTTAAAACGAAATGAGAAAATTCACAAAAAATGTCACTCTAATTATGTTCCGACAATTGAGCAAGTCATTAAATTGCTGAATTACTGGTTAAGTTTCCATTATTCAATGCCTTGTAAAAACGTGGAAGGGAAAACTATCGGTGAAGTTCTAGAAAGCGGAAAGGGTAATGGGGTAGATACATCAATGCTTGACGACTTAATGATGGTATCTGAAATTAAAAAGATTGGAAGAAATGGTATTAGATTTTTAAAATCAGATTATTGTGATGAAAGTTTATACGGGTTAAGAATAAAAGCCGTTATAAAATATAGTTTATTTGATTTATCTGAAATTAAAGTTTATGACACTAATGGAAAATTTATCTGCATAGCAAAACAAATGGAAGCAACAAATCCTCTTGCAAATTATACAGGTGATGCCAAAGATATTGAAGAATTTAAACAAAAGATAAAACAGCAAAAACGACTTGAACAGCAAACCGTTAAGAAGTATTTTGCAGAACTTAAAAAAGATAAAATAGGAATTCCTCTTTTAGAAGACAATTATAGCGATTACAATCCTATCGATGATAAAAAGTTGTACCTTAGCGAATTTAAAGATTTTGAGGAAGATAACAGTCCACCGAAATTTCATAACAGATACGAAAAATATGATTATTTAAAGAAAAAGGATACTTTAACTTTAGAGGAAGAAAATTGGATTTGTAATTACGAACGGTCGGATGAATTTCAGTTAATTTATAGTGCTGAAGGAAGGTAATAAGCATGAAAAATATATTTGTTAAGACAAAAAATGTAAAAGCATTTATTGCATTAGCAACTAATTTAAAACATACTCAAAAGAATATACCAAAAATGGGGTTAGTATATGGTGATCCCGGTTTAGGTAAAACTAATGCGATTTTATGGTGGTCATTAAAGCAAAATGCAATAATAGTTACAGCTAAAAACGGAATGACAACAAGATGGTTTTTATCAGAATTGGTGGCAGATTTAGGAGAAACTCCCCAATACAATATCCCTGCTTTATTTGAACAAGCTGCCCGTAAACTTATAGAAAAACCTCAAATGCTAATTATAGATGAAGTCGATTATTTAATAAACGAATCAAGAGCAATTGAAACCATCAGAGATTTACATGATAAAACAGGAATTCCTGTTTTATTGGTTGGTATGGGCGCAGTTGATAAGAAACTTCGCAGGTACAAACACCTTTTCGATAGAATTATTGATATTTATAAATTTGAGCCTTTTAATCTTGATGATGTAAAAGAAATAATAAGAACAATTTCCGATGTTTATATTGAGGATGAAGTAATTGAAGAAATGCATAAACGAGCAAACCGATTTCGTCAAATAGTAAAAATATTAACAAAAATTGAACATCTTGCACAAAGTGAAGGTTATACAAAAATAACGAAAGAAGAATTGGGATGGTAATATGACAAGACGAAAAAAGAGATTAATAGAAAAACAAATAGAAGTTGTTGCTAAAAAATTAAGTATTTTTACTTTGAATGATCTTGAAGTTTTATTAGAAAAACCCCGATTAGAACTCATACAAAGTTTGGAATTTTTAGTTTCAAAAAATATACTAAAGCATGAGGATAATTCATATATCTTTATACCTCCTAAAAATAAGACAATTAAAGCTGAAGAACCTAATAATCAAGAAAATTCTTTAGTTCATTGTTTACCTTTTAGGCCCCAAAAGCCAAAAGAAATTTATTTGCTTAACATTAATGAAATGGATGGTTTTGTAGATTATTTCTTTGCGCCTAAGCATATAAAAGATAGAATTAAAACAATGTTTAAAGTTATAAAAGAAGCCCAAGGTAAAAAAGGAAATAAATTAAAAGAAATTCTTGATAAAAATAATGTTTCTATAGATAAATACAAGAAGTATAAATATGAATTTACAAATAATGGTTTAGTTAATGTGCTTGGAAAATCCACACAAGAACCGGGAGAAATTTTTTATTTTTATAAAGAATATTATCTTTCACCTAAGCAATTGAGTTCTAATGATGCTTGGGAACTGGCAATTCAAAGATTTGAAAAATTGATAAAGTTGCGATTGAATCGAAGTAAAATTACGCCTCCTAAAACTATGTATAATTGGTTAAAGCAAGAATATACAATAGAACAAATTGAAAAATTTAGAAATTATAACTTTTCAGAATTTGATACCGAAAAATTATTTCATGAGTAATTTGCAAAAAGAGTTTGATAATCAAACTCTTTTTATTTTGCCCTATTTTTAATTTTTATTTAATTTTGATATAACTTTACCAGAATTAAAATTAAATCTATTAGAGAGGAGTTTGAACACTTTTTGAACAGGGTTTAAATAATCTTTAAGTGCAATAAATTGTATTTTTACAAATTAGGCTAATTTTACATTAGTTATCAAAGTGGTTTTATTTGATTGTTAAATTAATTTTTGGTCAATGTCATCTCTTCTTGTGGAATTAAAATTCCCCTTTGTGGATCATCCTGTTTTATAAATCTAACTTTAGTCATTGTTTCTTCTTCGCCTATTATTTCTGTAACATTTCTTATCAGCCTATCCAATGCTTCTTGTGTATGATAATAAACATTAATTTTTGAATTTTCTTTTGCAAGAAAGATATGTCTCAAAATATTATGATCCGCTGTATCAAGCGAATGACCTATTACATGAAAAATTGGTTCAATTACTCTCTTTTTATTTTTAAGATCTCCAAGTAATTCTTGATATGCCTCTATTGTTCCATAATGATGTCTTTGATTATGCTTTTTAAAAATATTAAATTCAACATTAATTTCTTCATTTAAATCATTTGGCAAGTGATTATAAAAAGAATGAGTACCAAGTATCAAATTACATTCACTAGAATTGCAAACCTTGCCATGCACATAAATACACTTTGGTTTTATTGCTCCATATATGTTGGGTAAAGGATATAATTTTTCACAAGTATCAGTATAGTTAAAATTCAAAACCCTAACTGAGTTACGATTAGCTAATGAGAATTTATATTTTTTACTGCCAATCTTTGGCATAATTTCATTTGTCAAATATTTATCAAAAATTTCTGTAACTTCACGCAATTGATCATACAAAAAGTTTATAAATCCCTTATATGTTTTAAAATAATACGAATAATTTATTTTATCTTTGTTGAAACACGCATATTCTCTTTCTCCGGTTTGGTGCGATCCTTTTATATGTTTTAACTTATCAATTATTCTTCCTAAATCAAAAATATCATCCGAATAATAGTTGGTTTCAGGATAATACCACATGGAAAAATATCTATTCGTATAATTCTTTATAAGATATTCCCCACCTTTATTAATATTTGTGATTACATTATAAATTTCTTCTTCCAAATCAATCCATTTATTGCCAAGTTCCTGTTTGCGATTATAAAAATGTTTTAGCCAAACATTTCCACCAATAATGTTATTTTTTCGACAATAATTTAAAAAATCCGTATACGAAGTTTTTAAGTCGTGTGCTAAATCAAATCCGTTTCCTAAAATCAAAATATCCATATAATTCACACCTTTAAATTATCCACAATAGACATAAGTTCTTCGACCTTGTCAACAATTCGTTTTTGTTCGGCAAGAGGTGGGAAAGGGATTATATAGTTTCTGATAAAATTTAACGAAACAAATTGTTGAGCTCCACCCATTGCTTTGTTTTTAAAATCCATTGTAATTGCTTCTAATAATAATTTCAAAAATAAAGGATTTGAAAGATTTTTGTTATAATATTTAAACAACGCAACATTTTTTATGCTAAATTCTTTATCTTTTTTTACAATGACCATATTTCCAATATTTCCACCAATCATTGAATATAAAATATCATCATTATCAACTTTGGATCTTAGTTGTATCTTTTCATGGTCATCTTTTGAAATTAATTTTACATGTGAAAAATCAATCTTGCCATTTTTAAAATCCTTACTTGTAATCAAAGGAACTCCATTGGTTACATTTTTAGGTGAATCGTGCGTACCATCTCTTACGTCATATACTTCTTGTAGCCTTACCCACTCCCAGTTTGGTGGTAACTCATAAGGTATTTCGTCTTCTGTGATTGGCGGGAGGGGTTTTTCTTTTTTGATTTTACCGTCTTTAATCAGCTGCTCTTTTACAGATTTTATTCGTTTTAAAAGTTCTGAGGTAGGTTCGTCTGTCGGATTTTGAGGAACGAGTTTACCTTGAACTGCGTATTGCAAGATGGATTGCTTAATTTTATCAGGCAAAATTTTGTTTAACTCTGATAATTTTTCTTCATTCTTGCCATATTCTTCAATAAGCGGAAGTATCTGCTCCAACTTCTCAACAATTCGTTCCTGTTCGGAAAGGGGTGGGAGAACAATCAATGTATTTGCAATATCTTTTATTACCCAATTTTTATTTCCAACCCCTTTTGTATTTTCCTTGCATTGCATTTGAACAAGGGGGGATAATATTAAATATTTTAAGTAATTAGCATTTATGCAAGAATGATTAAATCTTAGTTGAGCTACACTTACAAAAAGACTAAATTTAATATCCGTATCAACAATTACAGGAATTCCAGTTGTTCCAACTTTTGTTAATAAAATATCACCTTTTTTAGGATCACAACGTTTATACAATTCCTCATGTTCACCCTTGGTTATAAATTTAGTATTATCAAAAGATATAAATCCTTGACTTATATCTTTTACAGAAATAAATGGGATTCCAGAACTTACATACTTAGGAGTTGAATGTGCCCCATCCGTTAATTTTTCTAAAATAGTTCCTAGCCTACACCATGTCCAAGAATCAGGTATACTAAAAGGTATTTCATCATCTGTGATGAGTGGCAAGGGCTTTTCTTTTTTGATTTTACCATCTTTAATCAGTTGTTCTTTTTCAGCTTTTATTCTTTTTAAAAGCTCGCTTGCAGGTTCATCATTAGGATTTTGCTCAACCAACTTCCCTTGCATTGCATATTGTAATATTGATTTTTTAAGAGTTTCCGCTTTCATTTATTTGCTATTCCTATAAAATTACAAAAAGAAATAAATTTAAAATATATTTTATCTATAAATAGTCTTATACAGTCCGATAATTTACGAGGCTTCACCCAGGATTTTTCTATATTTTCAGACAGGCAGATAAATTCAGCAAATTGATATATGTTTGGAACACAATAATTGAAATTATGGTTTATAAAAATATCCCTATTATCGGTGTATAAAAACCTGAAATATAAATCTTTGCATTTTAGTAATTTTTCCCTTAATAAAAGCAAACATGAAAGGGCTCTGTCTACAGAATTTTTAACCAATTCAAATACCCCTATTCCGGTTTGAATGGTTTCATCAGATAAACTTTTATTTATTGCATGCCAACCATGGTTTTCGGTAAAACACTCTTGACATAGATTGATAGCATCTTGAGCTAAAAAAGTTTGTTTTTCTAACTCGCTAAGTAATGATAAAAATTGAAAATTATATTTGGCTAAAAATACATTTTGTTCAATATTTGCTTTAAACAAAACATCCGGCGGCTGTATAGTTTTTTGAACTGCTTTTTGCGGATCCGCAGAAATTAATTTTTCAACTTCCAACAGATATACAATTTTATAATTCAATAGTGCCATCCAAACAACATTAATTTGGTTAAGTAAAACATTAAATTGTTTAAAATTTGACTCGTTATTTTTTCTATTTTCACTAAAAGAATTAAATTTGTATGCAAAGAATGCGCCTGCAAATACTGATGCAAAAGGAACAATGATATTTTGCCAATGAATATCTGATATATTAATCAGCACTTATTCCTCCAATCAGTTCTTTGATTTGTAATAAAACATCATCAATATTTTTATCTAATTTAGTTCTTTTTTCTTGATATTGTTCTAACAGTTCCATTGGAGGCAAGACGGTTTCTTCTTCATAAGGATAACCGCACAAATCAAGATTGTAATTGCGTTCTTTTATTTCATCTATTTTATACTTTTTCGCCTTGAAAAATCCGTCAATCTCGATTTCTTTTCTATTATTCCACCAATCCTCAACGGGTTTCAGATGTTCTCTTTTCATTGGTTTTGTTTTTGAGAAATTCTTATATCCTTCTGGCATATCTAATCTGTAAAACCAAGTAACACTCGTTGGTTCACCTTTCGTAAAGAACAATAGATTTGTATTGATTGATGTATAAGGTGCAAAAACGCTTTTTGGAAGCCTTATCACTGTATGCAAATTGCAATCAGTCATAAGTTTCTCTTTAATTCTTGTCTTAACACCTTCGCCAAATAAAGCACCGTCAGGAAGTACAACCCCGCATCGTCCTTGCGGTTTTAATTTTGCAATGATATAGAGTAAGAACAAGTCCGCAGTTTCTTTTGTTCTATATGTAGAAGGAAAGTTGCTTTCAATCCCTTCTTCTTCAATGCCGCCAAAAGGTGGGTTTGTTACGATGCAATCAACTCTATCGGCAGGTGAAATATTATTTATCGGTTTTGATAGAGTGTTATCACGTTTAATATTTACCGGAGTATCAATGCCATGCAAGATCATGTTTGTTGTACAAAGTTGGTGTGGAAAAGGTTTCTTTTCTATCCCGAAAATGTTGTTGTTCAAGGTTTCACCATCAGATGTTGTTGAAATCTGCTTTTTTAGATGTTCAATTGAGCAAGCCAAAAAACCGCCAGTACCGCAAGCAGGATCAAGAACTTTCTCCCCGATTTTAGGGTTAATCATATCAACGATAAATTGAGTTACAGCTCTTGGAGTGTAATATTCACCAGAGTTTCCTGCCGATTGCAAGCTCTGCAAAAGTTGTTCATAAATATCATTAAACAGGTGTCTATCTTCCGATGAATTAAAGTCAATTTCGTTGATTTTATTGATAACTTGCCTTAAAAGCGTTCCTGATTTCATATAGTTATATGTATCTTGGAAAATGTTTTTAATAATCAAAGCTCTGTTATCAGAATCATTTTCAAGTTCCTGAAGATACGGAAACAAGTCATTATTGATAAAATCAATCAACTCATCCCCTGTTAAGCCTTCATCATCTTTTGCCCAATTTTGCCAACGGTATTTAGACTCCAATGGCGATTTATAATCATCATCCATTATCTTGTATTCTTCTTCCTTGTCGGCAAATATCTTTAAAAACAACATCCAAACAATCTGCGAAAGCCTTTGTGCATCGCCATCTACGCCTGTATCTTTTCTCATTATGTCCTGTATTGCTTTAATTATACTTGATATGTTTGGCATTTATTACTCCTATTTATATAATTTTTGTTGTTTTTCTTCACATGTCATTCTAATTTTTGATATTGAGGTTTTTAAATTATTCCTAAAAGTTTTATCATTTAGGTATTTTTGAATAAATGTTTCATATTGGTAAGTTGCTCTCATTGTTCCATCTTCAAGTTTTTTGATATCTCCAAAAGCAAAAGTTTCTTGAACATTTTGGAAACAGAAATTTACCTTCCCGAGCAAATCACTATCATTTATTATTGTAACTTTTGATTTAAACAAGGATATCTTCGAAGAGAAAGAAGTAATTTTATTATTACAATAAAGTTCCCCCTCTCTTGAGTATATAATTCCTAAATTATCTAGAAACCCTTCTATTTCAAAAAACAATACATATAAGTCATTATATATTTCTAATTTTTTTTGAAATTTCAATTCATTCTTCCAAGTATTTAATGCAAATCCAGCAAAAATTGTCATTGCAAAGGTGGAACAGGCTGTCAAAGCATTAAAAAATAATGTCCATTTTTCCATTATGCCACCTCATTGTCATTGAACAGCTCTTTTTCAAGCTCTTTAATAGCTTGCTCGTACTTTTCTTTTCCGCCAAATTCTTTTACAATCTCATACGGCGTTCCAAAAGCATCAAACGGTTGGAATTTCAATATTTCTCGGCTCTCGATTTCCATAATTCCATCATCGGCAAATTTATCTATAAGAGCATTCAAGATTGCTTTTGCTTTTTCTGAATATTTGCCGAAGTAATTACGTTTTTTAACATTTTCTGCACGTTCTTTTCTTGACAATGGCGGCATATCAAAGGCAACATGGTAGATTAAATCAAAAATACTGAGTTCTTTCCCTGTCTTTTGCTTCACTTCTTCGGATAATTCCGCAAACATTACACCTTGTTCTTCAAGTTCTTCAATAATTGCAGTCTTTTTATCCGATTCTGACCATTTTTTGATAAAATCATTCATCGTTGCAAACTGTGCTTTAAGATTTTTCTTTGTATAATCAATCAGGCTTTCTGTGATTAGTTTTCCGTCTTTGCCATAATATTGAACACGTTCTCCCACCTGAACAACTTCAATTCCATTAACATAGAATTTATGTGTAGGATTTTCGGTTTCTGTAATATTGATATTAGGTGGAATTTCAACTACTGTTTCATCTTCTGGAAGTTCTTCTATCAGAGTTTCGACTTCTTCTTGAGATTGAGTTTCGTCTGGCATTTCTTCAGTTTCAGAAATATCTTTAATTTGAACAGGCTCACCATCGAACTCTTTATCTTCAAAAAGCCTTGTTACACCCCTAAAATCAAGAATAGTAAAATACCATTTGTCATAATCGGGTCTTAGACGAGTGCCGCGTCCGATAATCTGCTTAAACTCTGTCATGGAGTTGATATTGCTTTCTAAAACAATGAGTTTGCAGGTTTTAGCATCAACTCCTGTTGTTATAAGTTTTGAAGTTGTAGCGATTACAGGAAAAGTTGATTCAGGGTCAATAAAATTATCTAATTCTCTTTTGCCTTCATCATTATCGCCAGTGATCTGCATTACATATTTTGAGTTCTCTGAAACCATATCGGGATTTTCATTTACTAAAGCCTGACGCATTCTGTTTGCATGGTCAATATCTACGCAAAAAACAATAGTTTTATCGTATCTGCTATTCTTTTTCAGATACTCAGTAATTCGTTTTGCAACAAGCTCTGTTCTCTCATCAACGACAATTCTTTTATCAAAATCTTTTACATTGTATTCTTCGTTCGGAACTTCGTTTCCGTATTTATCAATTGTGCCTTCTTTTAACTTCAATCCATCTAAATCAATGTTAATCAATGGGCGGATTACTTTATAAGGTGCAAGAAAACCGTCTTCAATACCTTGTTTTAATGAATATGTGTAAACTGGTTCACCGAAATATTCAATATTTGAAACATCTTTTGTTTCTTTAGGTGTAGCTGTTAAGCCTAAGTGAGTAGCTGAGCTGAAATAATCCAAAATCTCACGCCAAGCAGAATCTTCTTTTGCGCTTCCCCTATGGCACTCGTCTATTACAATTAAATCAAAGAAATCTCTTGAGAATTGCTTATATGCGTCTTTATCCTCGTCATTTCCTGTTAAACCTTGATAAAGTGAAAGGTAAATTTCATAGGATTTATCAATATGACGTTTAGTAATTTTAATCATTTTATCGCCAAACGGTGCAAAATCTTGGCTCTTTGTTTGATCAACCAAAATGTTTCTGTCAGCCAAGAATAAAATTCTCTTTTTCTTCTTAGCTTTCCATAATCTCCAAATGATTTGAAAAGCTGTGTAGGTTTTACCAGTTCCTGTAGCCATAACAAGAAGAACTCTATCTTGACCTTTGGCAATCGCCTCTACTACTCTGTTTATGGCTATTCTTTGGTAATAACGAGGTTCTTTTCCATTAGCATCTTTGTGATAGCTTTGAGTATAAACTTGTTCAACTTCCTCTTCTTCAAGTCTTTTGTATTTTTTATATTTTTCCCAAAGTATTTTTGGTGATGGGAAATTATCAAGACTCAATTCTGTTTCTTTTTTGCCTAAATCAACGGTTCTATCATGGAACAAAAAAGCATCCCCGTTTGAAGTGAATACAAAAGGGATGTCAAGGGTTTCTGCATAACCAATTGCCTGCTGCATACCTGCACCAACTGAGTGTTTGTTATCTTTAGCTTCAACAACGGCAATGGGGATATTATTTTTGTAATAAAGAATATAATCTGCTCGTTTTTGCTTGCCACGAGAAACAAGTTTTCCTCTCACAATCACCTTACCAGCAGTAAAAGAAACTTCTTCTCTAATCTGCGAGTTTCTATCCCATCCTGATTTTACAATTGCAGGAGTAATAAATTTTGTACAAATATCACGTTCAGATAAATCTTTTTTGTTCACAAAAATACCTCGCAGCTTTTTGTCTATTTTATCATGAACATGAACCGGATAGATTTTGGTATCAGATTAAAAATTTTTCTGTTTTTGTATTGCTTGGTAATGATAATGAAAAACTAAAACGGATTTATACATATTTAGATTCTTTGATATGGCTGTTAAAATCTGAAATATAATAATAAAACTTTATAAAAAATATCTCTTACGGTATAATTTGCTTAAATGGGGAGTGATTATGAATAATAATTTTTCAAGAGGTTCTGAGTGGAGAAAGTGGGATTTGCATGCCCATACACCCCTTGATTATGCTTGGGAAGATAATGTTGACTTGGCAGACGAAAAAAGCAAAAAAGAGTTTGCAAAGCGTTACATAGATTTTGCAATTTCGCAGGGATTATCAGCTATTGCAATTACTGATCACAATTTTTGCAATAATTTGGATGATTGTTTGATACCCTACATTCAAGATGAGGCAAAATTACACAATATTCTAATATTACCAGGGTTTGAAATAACAGCAAGGGATGGAAGCGGCATTCATATATTAGTAATTTTTCCCGAAAATACATCCTTAAATCTGATATTAGAAATAATAAAAAAATGTTTCCCGGTTGGAACTATTTTGTGCAGCAAGGATGTCCCGGTATCAAATAAAAGCATTTCTGAAATAAAATCCATTATAAGTGAAGCAAAAATAGACTCTATTTTGGTTTACGCACATGCTGATAGTGATAAGGGGGTGCTGAATAAAGCAACCATAAACGGACAAAGAAGAATTGATGAGTGGCATAATGATAATGTTGAAATTGTGCAAATGTCTAGATGTAAATCTGAATTGGAAGGTTTTTATAAAAATATTTTTATTGAAAAAAATCCAACATATTACAGAAAAATTGCGTATATTATGGCATCTGATTGTAGACGAATTACCGTTGAAACTAAAGAACAATCCAATAGATGTTATTTGGGCGAAAAATTTACATGGATAAAAGCCGATTTAACCTTTCAAGGGTTAAAACAAGCCGTTGTAGAATGTGATGAACGAATTTATATTGGAGATATTCCCGAAAAATTATCTCAAATCGAATCAAACAAGACCAAGTATATCAATAAGATAGAAATTGGTTCAAATGAACCATCTGAACATTGGTTTAATCAAATAATACATCTTAATCCAGAATTGGTTTCAATTATAGGAAATAAAGGAAATGGCAAAAGTGCATTGGCTGATATTTTAGGTTCACTGGGAAATAGTAAAAATTTTAATTCTTTTTCATTTTTATCCGATAATAAATTTTTCAAAAGCACTTCTGCGGATAAACATTATGCTAAATTGTGTTGGATTTGTGATGATGATTACACAAAAGAGATTCATTTAAAAAAAGATGAAATATACAATGGGGCTGAGATTGAAAAAGTAAAATATATTCCACAAAGTTATTTTGAAAAAGTATGCAATCTTGTAGATGATCAAAAAGAATTTAAAAAAGAAATAGAAAAAGTAATTTTTAGGCATTTAAAAGATGAAGATAAATTGGGTGCTGATGACTTTGATTCCTTGGTCAAGCTAAAAAAAGATGCTGCATATAAAGATATTGAAAATTGTGCAAACAAACTAAAAGATGTAATTTATGATTATGTTACAGTTTCAAATAAATTATTAATAGAGAATCTACAATTAAATAAAAGTTCTTTTGATGAACTAAGTAGGCAACAACAGTCATTGGAAGCTAATATTTTAGCATTGGAAAAAAATAAGATTGAAAAACCTACTAATAATACTAATTCTGCAAAGATTAAAGATATTGAAGATAAAATTAATAAAAATAATGAAGAATTGGAAAAATTTAAAAAACAATCCGAATCATTAGCAAAACAAAATAATAAATTAATCAAAGTAAAGGAAGAAATACAATCTATTCAAACATATTATCACGATACATTTTCCGAATTATTTGAAGATTTAAAAGATTTAAATATTAAGCTTGAGGATATAATCACACTAAATTATGATGAAACAATTTTGCACAATAAAGAGCAAGAATTACAACAGTCTAGTGCAGATACAGATAAACAAATTGATAAGCTTATTAAAGAAATATCTGCACTAAAGTTAATTAAAGAAAGCGAAGAAAAACAACTATCAGGAGAAGAAAAAAAATATCAAGACTATATAAATTCCAAAACAAAATATGAGCAAGAATTAAAACAAATTCTTGGTAACAAAGAAGATCCTTTAAGTATAAATGGTACATATTATTATTATAAGCATTTATGTTCTGTTGAATATATTGAAGGCTTAAAGGCAAGAAAAGAGCTTTTATTTAAAGATGTACAACAATTTTCAATCAAAATTTTTAAAGCTTATCTTGAGGTTAGAAAAATTTATGAAAAATTGAAAGAAAATGTCGATACTTTTATAAAGGAATTTGAGTTTAATCCAAATTCTAATATTAAAATTGAATTTAGACCAAAGATTAAAATATTAAAAGAACCATTTGTTGATAATTTATTACTATATCTTGAAAAATCAGGAAGTTTTAGAGGTGAAGAAAGAGAGAAATTTTTTGAATATTTATGCAACCTGGAATTAGAATCCAAAGACAATTTTATACAAATGACAAGCACTCTTTTAAAAACTATTAAGGAAAATTCTGGTAATAATGAAGATACGGTAAATAAATCTCTAAAAAAAGATGTTAAAGCTGAAGATCTATACTCGTATATATTTTCTGGTTCTTATTTAGATGTTGACTATGAGCTGGAATTTAATGACAAACCAATAAGCATGCTTTCTTCTGGAGAAAGGGGGCTGTTGTTGCTAACATTTTTCTTGCTTGCTGATACATCTAATGCCCCTTTAATACTAGATCAGCCGGAAGAAAATCTTGATAATCAGACCATTTATAACGTTTTGGTGCAGCTGATTAAAAACGCCAAAAAGAAAAGACAAGTTATTGTAGTCACCCATAATCCTAATTTAGCAGTTGTATGCGATTCGGAACAAGTAATTTGTGCAGACTTTGATGTGTCAAGAATGCCTAAAATCAAGTACTTAACTGGTTCAATTGAGAATGAAAATATTAATAAAAAAATAGTTGATATTTTAGAAGGAACAATGCCTGCATTTAAAAACCGAGAAGATAAATATTTTTATAATAATTCCATAAATTAATCAGACATTATTATAAAAATATTGGCATTATGTATATAGAATTCTCAAAGTATCTGTTAATAATTCTCAAACCAACTGTTACTCTACAGCGTACGCGATTTTTTACGCTCACGCTAAAAATCAGCTGGCCACATACCTTTCTCGTATGGCTCATTCCTCGCCTACGATAACGGCAGTCCCCGCCATTATTATAAAATATTAAAAGAGGGTTTTATCCCTCTTTTTTAGTATATTGAACAGCCACTTTGGGTATTTTTAGCGCCTTTAATTATATTTTATGTACCATTTATGCTACGCATAATCTAGCTTGTTTACTTTGTTATTACTAAAAACATATCTTTATTTGTGCAGAATTTGTCTATGGGTATTAAATCTGCTATTTTGTTTTTATTGTGCAAGGGCATTGTATGATTCATATTTTTTCATTATTGTTGTGAAATTATTGATAATTTTAATAATTTATTTTGTGAAAATTTGTAAAATAATTTTGGAGATAAGAATTAGTGTATTTATTTATAAATACAGAATCCAATTGTAAAAATATCCAACAATGGTGAATGTTATAAACATGAAAATTATAAATCTAATGATTAGTTCCTTTTTCATGACTTTTGATATAATAATCATTTCAGGCAGCGAAAGTGCAGTAATAGCCATCATAAAAACTAATACTGTACCTATTACCGCTCCTTTATTGATTAAAACTTGAGCGATTGGAATAATTGTTGCAGCGTCTGCATATAAAGGAATACCTGCTATAACTGCTAATGGAACTGTATAAAAGTTGTTGTTTCCCATATATTTAATAAAAAATTCTTGTGGAACATATCCAAGTAAAAACGCACCAATAGTAACCCCTGATAGTACAAAAAGCCATATCTTTTTTTATTAAATTTGAGGCATAAATAAAAGATTCCTGAATTTTTTCTTTTTGGGATGATATTTTGTTTTTTATTTTAGTGCAGCTACAAGAACAACAAGTCTTTTTGTCTTTTGTTGTTTTTTTGTGTAAATAATCTTGTAAATATTTTCCCCAGCCAAATTTTTGCATAATTATACCACCTAATATACCAGTAGCTATTCCTGTAATGATATAAATAGTGGTTATTTTCCATCCAACAATTCCTGCTAATACCAAAATTGCAATTTCATTTATCATTGGTGAGGTTATTAAAAAGCTCATTCCAACACCAAAAGGGATTCCTGCTTCTGTAAAGCCTATAAAAACAGGGATGGATGAACAGGAGCAAAATGGTGTTATTGCTCCAAAGATTGAGGCAAAAAGGTGTGCTAAAATTTTCGGTTGTTTTTCAATGAATTTTTTTAATTTTTTGCTATCTATGTAACTTCTAAAGTATGATATGACTATAATTATTGTAAACAATAAGAATAAAATTTTTAGAATATCGTATACAAAAAAATGCAATATTTTATTTTACCAAAACTTGTTTTAGATGAAAAACCAAAAACGCCATATACTAGCCAATCTGCAAATTTTAAAAACACTATTATTCTCTCCTTGATTTTTTAAAAAGATATGCCATAATTGGAATATCTTTTTAAATTTATGATATGCCATTAATGGAATATCGTCAAAGGGTAAGATGATAGAAGATAAAAATAAAAAAAGATTAGAAGTTTTTAAAGTGCTGTCAAATCATACAAGGCTTGATATTATTGATTTGTTGTTTGATGGAGAAAAATGCGTTTGTGAAATTATCAAAGAATTGCAAAAATATGAACAATCACATATTTCTAAAAGCCTGCAAAAATTGAAGTCTGTGGGATTAATTAAAGACAGAAAAGCAGGCTCTAATGTTTTTTATTCTTTGAATTTTTCTTGTGTGAAGAATCTTTTTGAATGCATTGATAAATTTTTATAAGTAAGGATATTTTTGTAAAATGATTTTAAATACAGGTGGAAGAACAGATACTGTTCAATATTATAGTAAATGGTTATTGAATAGGTTTAAAGAAGGTTTTGTTTATTCAAGAAATCCTTTTTATCCAAATAAGGTTACACGATATGAACTTATCCCTAAAAAGATTGATTGTGTTGTATTTTGTTCAAAAAATTATGCACCTATATTGGATAGATTAAATGAAATAACTGATAAATTTAACACATATTTTTATTACACAATAACGGCATATAGAAAGGATATAGAGCCTGGGGTACCTGATATTCAAAAAAGCATTGAAACACTTTTTAAATTAGAAGAAATTGTTGGATTTAAAAGGATAGCCTGGCGGTATGACCCGGTTTTATTAACTGAAAAATATACGATAGATTATCATTTAAAAACATTTAATTATATGGCAGAACAATTGAACGGACATATTGATCGTTGCATTTTTAGTTTTGTTGAAATGTATAAAAAACTTAAACATAACATGCCTGAAATTTTGCTTTTAACAAAGGAAGACAGAGAAATTTTAGCCAAAGGTTTGGGGGATATTGCAGGAAGATATGGAATTTATCTTCAAACATGTGCAGAAGCGCAGAATTTTGAAAAATATGGCATACATAAATCCGGGTGTATGACATTAGATATTTTGGGCATGGCAAATGATGTAAAATTTAGGAATTTAAAACATAAAGGAATGAGGAAAAACTGTAACTGTATTGAATCAAGGGATATTGGGGCGTATGATACCTGCCCAAACGGGTGCAGATATTGTTATGCAAATTCTTCCCCAAAGAAGGCTTTAGAAAATTTTAAGCTGCATGATGAAAATTCGCCTATTTTATTAGGTGAAATCAAAGAAGGTGATATTATTCAAACGGGAAATCAAAAAAGTTTTCTTGAATTTAATAAAAATTTAAGGTTGTTTTAAATAAATATTATAATTGCAGAGCACCAAAATAGTGCTCTGCATATATTAAAGTTATCCTAAATAATGCAAAACTTTACCGCAATCAACAACAATATCGTCATGTAATTCAAAAATGTGTTCTTCGCCATTTTCAAGTTTTACAATAGGTCTTCTTTTTGAATGGTATGTGCCTTCTGTCCGGTCGTTAAGTTCTAAAGCAGGTTCTTTATCTGAATAATATATATCATCTTCCAATTCATCTGTTGTTCCTAATACATTTTTGGTTGCAATCATGCGACCTTCAACAAAATCTACAGCAACCTTTTTTCCGTTTTCTAATTTTAAGAATGGAATGTCATATCTTAAATCCAAATGATTGTTTTCTCCATCCATTTTTTGAACAGATTTTATTAATGCTTCTGCTTTTTGTGATGGAATGTTTGGATTTATAAAACTATCTGAATGGTTGCCATTGTCGTCAGTGTAATATTCAATCCAAGGGTATTTGTTTTTTGAGCCGCCATGCGAGCTTCTGAAATACCAAGCATCAAAAGTCTGCTTGTCTGAAATTGTTACTTTTCCGCCTTGAAATGAAGGATTTTTTGGCATAAAAGAGCCGATGCTATTGATTTGCATAATATGTGTATTCCTTTCTCTCTTTTAAACAATAATAAAAAACGGGTGAATTTAATTTTTTGCGCTCATGTTTTTTATTTTATTCCGTTGGCAGGTCCACAAAGAAACAGATTTTGTTTTTATTTTTTGTGTGGTTTATTTTTCCATTCAATCTTAATAGTGCTTCATTTATAATTTGATGCCCAAAACCTGTAGTTTTTTTGCTATCAGGATTTAAGTGATTTGTAATACAGATAGAAACCTTTCTTTTAAGCTTTGTTGCTTCAATTTTGATTTCCTCACCATTTGGAGAATATTTTACAGCATTTGTAAAAAGGTTTAGAAAAATTTGCCTTATCATTTGTTTATCACTATATATTGGAATATTATCAGAACTTGTAATGAGGTTGATTTTTAAATTTTTTTCAATTATTAGAAATCTAAGTGCCACTATTTCTTCATTGATTATGTTTACGATATTAAAAAATTCATACTGTAAATTATATTTACCTGTTTTGAAAGAATAATGTTCCATAAGATTTTCTATATATTCTAAATTGTGCCTGTTTACTGTGTAGATTTCATTTAAAATATCTTTTAGAGGTTCATTTTTTATGTTTATATTTTCAAGCGCTATATTTATGCCTACAATTGGGGATTTTATGTCATGAACAATGTTTAAAAGAAATTCTTCATTTTTTTCTTCTGTGCTTTTCATGGTTTTATTTATATATGGTTTTTGGCTCTTTTTCATTATCCTTTTTGGCTAATTTATTTTACCTTTACTATTTACATATAATTGTGATTGGGTACAATAAAAGTAATGTGATAGTATTTTGAGGATTAAAATGATTAAACTTAATTACAAGAATGTTACAGAACAAGTTATTGGGGCTGAATACGGTCTAGATATTCAAAAAGAATTTTTAGAATATGCTCCAAAGATTGAATCCATTATTAAGGAATTAAATTCTAGAAAAGATAAGCCAGGGCAATGGCTTCAATGGATGAATCTTGGCTATAACGAAGAAACTGTTTGGTATGTAAAAGAATATGCTGCAATGGTGGAAGGACGTTTTGATAATATTCTTGTGCTTGGTATTGGTGGTTCTGCATTAGGTGGTATTGCTGTAACAGAAGCGCTTTTAAAGCCTTATTGGAATTTATTAACCCCTGAGCAAAGAGGCAACATGCCAAGGATATTTTTCCTTGATAATATTGATCCTGATCAAATTAATGCGCTTTTAAATATGCTTGATTTAAGCCGCACGCTTGTTAATGTAATCACAAAATCGGGCTCTACAGCAGAAACAATGAGCCAGTTTATGATTATTAAAGACAGAATGCAGAAGCTTTTAGGGGATAATTATAGAAAAAATATTGTTGCAACTACAGATAAACAATCTGGCATTTTAAGACAGATTGCAAATGAAGAAGGATATAAAACATTTGTTGTGCCTGATGATGTTGGCGGCAGATTTTCAGTGTTTTCAGCAGTCGGCCTTGTGCCTTTTGCCCTTGTAGGTATTGATATTGATGAAATTGTTGAAGGTGTTAAAACTATGGATTTAGCACTGAAAAACACAGATATCTTCAAAAATATTGCAGCGCAAAATGCCTTAATTCATTATTTAATGGATACAAAAAAAGGACATTATTTATCTGTTATGATGCCGTATTCAAGCAGATTAAAATATGTTTCAGATTGGTATGTTCAACTTTGGGCAGAATCTTTGGGTAAAGAAGTTGACAATGACGGCAATAAAGTGAATGTTGGCCCTACACCTATCAAAGCATTGGGCGCAACAGACCAGCATTCTCAAATTCAACTTTATAATGAAGGAAAGCATGATAAAATTATTAACTTTATCCGTGTGGAAGAATTTGATACAAATCTTGAAATTCCAAAAATCTTTGAATGTACAGGGGTGAATTACCTTGGTGGAAAGACTATTAATGAATTAATTAATGCTGAAGCTGATTCTACAGCAGTTGCATTAGCTGATTTTAAACGTCCGAACTTAACAATTTCACTTCCAAAAGTAAATGCATATTATTTAGCGCAATTGTTCTATATGCTTGAAGTGCAGACTGCAATTGCAGGTGAATTATACAATATTAATACATTTAACCAGCCTGGTGTAGAACAAGCGAAAAATTACACATACGCCCTTATGGGAAGGTCTGGTTATGAAGAATCTAAGGAAGAATTAACTTCTAAGATTGGAAGATAATCCAGAATTTTAACAGATATTTTAAAAGCCCTGCTGAAAAATAAAAAAGCGGGGCTTTTGTTTTAAATCTTTTTTGAAGCAATCTTTTATTACACGGTATAGGGTGCTTATTTCTATGATGATGGATAAAAATATTATCAATAAAGATACAATCCAGATATATCAAGGCTTTTGCTTTTTTATCTTGGAGATTTTTAACTAAATGTTTCAGAAAATTGTAGTCCAAGTCCTATATTATATTTTTCCTGTTTTGTGAGTATTATAGCCTTTGTATAAATGCCATATTCAGTTTAGTATATAGTTCAATTAAAGCAGGGGTAAGGATTGCAGTTAAAATTGCAACTATAGTAAGTGCTACGGTTGATATTGCAACCTGTCTGAATTCTTTGCGTTCTGCAAGGCTTGATGTGCCCATAACATGGCTTGATGCGCCGATAGATAAGCCTATTGCAACATCATTATCTATCTTGAATAGTTTTAAAATTCTTCTGCCAAATAATGCTCCTAAAATTCCTGTAATTATAACTGCACAGGCGGTAAGTTCCGGTATGCCGCCGATTGTTTTTGAAATTTCAACTGCAATAGGTGTAGTTACTGATTTTGGAAGCATTGAAATTATAATGGATAATTTTGTGTGGAAAAATTTTCCAAGAAATGCCACAGATACTATTGCAATGCATGTTGCAAATAAAAAGCCGAAATATATTGCACGTTTGTTTTGGGTTAGAATTTCTTTGTTTTTAATTAAAGGGTAGGCAAGTGCTATGGTTGCGGGCCCTAGAAGGTATGTTATGTATTTTGCACCTGAATTATATTCAAAAAAACTTATATTGAATATTTTTAAAAGAAAAATTATTATAAGACTTGTTAAGATTATCGGCGGGAGTTTTTTTAAATATTTAAAACGTGTAATGGTGCGCGAAATGTAGAATATTACAAATGTTAAGGCAAAATATAAAATTTTATGCACCCAAATGCTAATTATGCTAAACATCTTTTTTACCTGTCCATTCCATTACTTTGTCTACAAAAATTGCAGTCATAATCATAGTTATAAAAGTGCCAAGTACGATAATAGCTAAAATTCCAAGCAAATTTTGTTCTATTAAATTGTAATAAACGGTAATGCCCACCAATAATGGCACAAAAAGAGCGGGCAAAATTGATATCATAATACTGCAAATATCTTTCACTAAATGCATTGGAATAATTTTAAAATTTAAAAGCAAGGCAAAAATTATCATTCCAAAAATTGTGGGTGGAAAATTTATGTTTAAAATGTGCAAAATTTTTTCTGAAATGAATTGAAGTGCAATTAAAATTAAAAACCCTGCAATAATTCTAAATGTTTTTATCAGCCTAATATTTGATGCCTTCATTTTATTTCTTCGCCTTTAAGGCACCAGGTGAGTGCTTCTTTAATTTGAACGTTTATAAAATCACCTATTTGTGCAGTTTGAGATTCAAAATGGACAACTTTATTATTTCTGCTTCTGCCTTCTACAATTCTTTTATTTTCATTTTTTTCATCATCTTCTTTAATTTTTTCAACTAAAACTTCATAAGTTTTGCCGATTGAATTTATATTTGATTTTTTAGATGCTTCTTTTACAGTGTCATTTAATATTGCAAGACGCCTTTTTTTCTCGTTTTTATCAATAAATTTATCTGTCATTTTTCCTGCTGGGGTTATTGGGCGCGGGGAATAGCTTGCTGTGTTTGAATAATCAAGATTAAGTTCTTTTATAGCACTTATTGTATCCTTGAATTCATCTTCTGTTTCTGATGGAAAACCTGCAATAAAATCTGATGTTATTGTGACATCTTTTATCTCTTTGCGGATTTTATTTACAATTTCAGAATATTGGGCTCTATTGTATCTTCTGTTCATTGTTTTTAAAATTCTGTCGTTTCCACTTTGCATCGGAATATGAAAACATTCACAAATTTTTTTAGCATTTTTTACGGTTTCAACAACTTCATCTGTAATGTCAGTTGGGTATGATGTTGTAAACCTTATTCTGAAATTTCCATCAAGCTTGTCTAATTCTGCTAAAAGTTTTGCAAATGTTGGTTTTCCATATTTTGGGTCATCAGGTAGATTTTTGCCATAACTATCCACATTTTGCCCCAGCAATGTTATTTCTTTGTAGCCTTCTTTTATTATTTTTTTTGCTTCATTTAATATTGTTTCAATATCCCGGCTGCGTTCTCTTCCTCTTGTGTATGGAACTATACAATATGTGCAGAAATTATTGCAGCCTTCCATAATTGGAAGCCAGGCATTTATTCCTTTAGAACGTATTATGTCAAATTCCTTTTCAGGGGTTGCAATATCTCTTATGGCGCAAATTCTATTTTTTATGCCATCGGGATTTTCTTTTTCAAGGTCTTTAATTAATTCGGGAAGCTCGTAAATATTATGTGTTCCAAAAACTAAATCTATGTATGAAAATTTTTTTAAAAGATTTTCTTTTTCCTGCTGAGCCACACACCCGCATATTCCAATCCTTAAATTAGGGTTTGATTCTTTCATTTTTCCCCAAACTCCAAGCTTTGAATATGCTTTATCTTCAGATAATTTTCTAATAGAGCATGTATTTACAATGACTAAATCTGCCTTTTCTTCTTCTGATTTTTGATAGCCAAAATGGGACAAAATGCCAAGAATTCTTTCTGTATCAGATTTATTCATTTGGCAGCCCAAAGTTTCTATATATACGTTTTTTAAAGCATTTTTTGTTAGAGTATTCATCAATTTTACACTATTCTGTGGGATTGTATTTCTTCCAGTCTTTCCATACGCTCTTTTAGGGCGCCAAGCGGCATATAGTATGGTTCTACAGTCATTATTTTTGCTGCAATATTTGGATAGAAATAAATAAACTTCAATTCACTGTCTGTTAATGGTTTTTGAGTGTGAACGTTTGCATAGCGGGCAAGTTCCAAAATATTTCTTGCTTCATGTTCATCTTTAAATTCAAGTTCAAGATTTTCATACACGTTTCTGAAACCCTTAATGCCTGCATATTCACCAACGGTTATCATTCGGCCCGTTTCAATGATTTCGGGTTCGCCACGGCCAAGTTCTTCATAATCATATAATTCATAGTTTCTTCTGTCTTTAAGGGCACCATCTGCATGTATTCCTGATTCATGAGCGAAGGCGTTATCGCCTACAGCCACCTGATTCATTGGAATTGGCACACCAAAGGCGTATGCTGTGTACTTTGCAAGCTTCCATGCTTTTGTGATATCAATTTGAGGGTCTATCTTGTATTTTCCTTCAAAGCCGCTAGATTTTAAGATTGCAAGGATGCAAGAAACTAAATCTGCATTTCCTGCGCGTTCACCCATACCATTTATTGCAGTGTTTATCCAGGCGTCTACTCCTGCATCTATTGCAGCTTTTGCACCCATAACAGAACATGCTACCGCCATACCAAGATCATTATGAAAATGCATTTCTATATCCATTTGTGTTTCTTTTGCAATGGCATAAATCCTATCGTAGGCAGTTTTTGGGTCATCATAGCCTAAAGTATCACAATATCTGAATCTTTTGGCGCCATATCTTTTGCATTCATTTGCATACTTGATTAAATATTCTAAATCGGACCTTGATGCATCTTCAGCATTCACGCCAATCATTTTTGCATCATATTCAATTGCCATATTTATAGCTTCCAGCGTTTGCTGCAAAATATCATCTCGTGTTTTTTTGCCTTGATATTTTCCATTTATCATCTGTTCTGAAGTTGATTGGGAAAGATTTATATATTTTAACTTTGGTATATTTTCAAAAGATTTTTTTACATCCGATGCAAGTGCCCTAGACCATCCTGATAGTTTTGTTTTATTGATAACGCCTCTATCTACAAGCATGAGGTTTCCATTTAAATAATTTTTTTCATGCTCTGTTGTAGGGAAACCAAATTCTGATTGGTTAACCCCCATGTCATTTAGCATGATGTTTATTATGGTTTTTTGTAATTTTGCAAGACCTAATCTTGAAGTTTGTACGCCATCCCTGTTTGTAACATCAACAAATTTAATAAAATTTTCGCCCATATTGTTTCCTATCTTTTGGTCTGTGCTTCGGCTTTTTTCTGCTTGTTTGCAGTATAAAAATTAATTATTGTTAAATAATATTGTAACATCTAAAAAAATACTAGCAATTTTTTTTATTTTTGTGTTTATAATATATGTGTAATTGATTTTACTAATTTGAAAGGCTGTCATGTCATCTGAATATTCGGTAACGAATATACGCTTTATCAATAGAGGCTATGCTTCGGGGGATGATTCTGCGCGTACAGCCAAGCGAAAGCAAGTGCTAAATAGAGAAATGCTTGCAAATATGAGCGATAATCAAATTGTGCTGAATAGTATTGATTATGCTGAGAAAAAAAGTAAAGAAACATTGGCAGGGAAGATTTCAAATGCTCTGCCAATGTTGTTTTTTGTAGCGTTGCCAGCATTGTTTGGTGCAATGCAAAAAGGTACACTTTCTGATAAAACAAAATCTGCTTTATCGACTGCTGCAATATTTGCAGGTTCCAATATTTTGTTTGACAAGTTTGATAATGCAGTAGATAGGGTGGCAAATGCTTCTCCAAAGTTTGACGAAAAAAGAAGAAAATATCCTATCACATCATTTGCCCTAAATATAGGTGGCAAAGCGCTGTTATTGGCTGGGGCTATGGTTGGTTTGTCAAAGGGTGCTAGCTATTTCCAAAAAAAATTTCAACCTACGGCATTAAAACTTTCTGAATCTGTTGCAAAAGCATCTGAAAAAATGGATTCTACAAAGCTTGCTGGTCATATTTCTAAATTAAGTGCAAATAATGCCGAATTTATGAATAAACATCCTAAAATTGCTAATTTTGTAAGAAAGCATGATTATCTTTCACCTTTATTGTTAATATTTGGCTGGACAGGTTTTTCCGGGGCTGTTGCCAATAAGGTTTTAAGTAACAAAGCTGATTTTGCAGCTAAAAGAGCTGAAGATTTAATAATTTTAAGAGCTGCTCTTCAAAACAATGATGTAAGCAAAGAAGCTTAATTTTATTTTTTAGTAAAAGTATTTTTTTTTAATATAGGTATTTATTTGCCTTATATCCATTTTTATGTTTAAGATTTATGTTAAGTTTTGTTAACTTTTACGTATTGATTTTAACTATATGTTACGTATATTTAAAAAAACAATTGACTTTTTTTGTTAAGTAATATAAATAATGTAGGACAAAACTTGAAAAAAATGCTATATTCATAATATAAAGTGTTCTTTTTACCCTTTTGGGTTTGAGGAAAATGTAAATCTTTTTAAAGCAAATAATAAAATTTTGTCAATTTTTTTAGAGATAAAGTTTTTAAAGATATAGGAAGTGAATTTTAATTAATATAGAAGTGATAAATTGTTATTTGGAGGAACCTAAGTAATGACAATTAGTGTGAACAACCGTAAAAAACAAGCAAAAAAATCTTTTGATGAATTGATTAAGGATTTGCAAACATCTAATTCTGAAAAAGTTCGTTATAATGCTGCAAGAATTCTTGGTGAAATGGGAGACTTCAGCGCTGTAGAACCTCTTATTGATGTTCTTAAAAACGATAAAAATGGCTCAGTTCGTCTTTATGCAGCTCGTGCTCTTGGTGAATTAGGCGATGTGAAAGCAACTGTTCCTTTGATTGAATCTTTAAGAGAAGACAGAAATGTGGATGTGCGTGTTCGCGCTGCTCGTGCTTTAGGTCGTTTGGGTGGTAAAATTGTTGTAGAGCCTTTGGTTGAAGCATTAAATGATGAAAATCCTCAGGTATGCATTACGGCAACTGATGCTTTAATTGAAATTGGTGATGTTGCAACTGATGCTTTAATTGAATCTCTAGATCATCAAAAAGTTAACGTTAGATGTGATGCTACACGTGCGCTTGGTGAAATTGGCAACAAAAAATCTGTTGAAAAAATTATTAAAATGTTAAAAGATGAATGGGTAAATGTTAGAATTTATGCTGTTACATCTTTAGGAAAATTAGGTGATACAAAAGCTGTTCCTGCTTTGATTGAAGTTATGGAAAATGCTTCTGAAAATGATTTAGTAAGAGCTGGAGCTGCTGCTGCGCTTGGTGTTTTACGTGACCAAAGAGCATTGCTTCCATTAAGAAAACTTATAATTGATGCTGAAGAACTTGGTGAATTAGAAGATACAGCATTAAAATCATTCAAGAAAATTATGGCTGCAAATTGGGAAACTATTCCTGGTGCTGCACCTGTAAAAAAACCTGCTTTGTTTTAATTTAGAACCATAATTAATTTCTATTAAAATGCCCTGTTAAACTTGATGTTTATAGGGCATTTTGGTTATTATTTTATGGTATAATAGTTTATGGGTTGTCATGAGAAATAGAAATTTTTTTATCTTATTAATCATCTTATTTATCTGTTCTATTACATTGATTTGCGTAAAGCTTTTCTGGCTTTTGACCGATACTGAATCAGATAAAATTTACAGACAGGGATTAGAATTTTATAATAAGGCTGACTATCAAAATGCATATTATAATTTTAAAAAGATTTCTTTTTTGTCTTCTTATTCTATTCCTGCACTTTATCGTCAGGCAACTTGTGCTTACGAACTTAATGATAGAAAAACTGCAATTAAAAAGTATTCTAAATTTGCAAAAATATATAAAAATACTAATCTTGCCCCAGAAGCTTTATGGAAAATTGCATTGCTTGAAATTGATGCTGGTGAAAAGAAAAAAGCAAATTTTTATTTAAATAAACTAGTAGAAAAATATCCAAAAAGTGATTTTGCAAAAGCTGCTTCCTATAAGCTTGGGCTTTTTTATCTTGATAATAAGGAACCAAATAAAGCCAAAGATTATCTGATTGAGTATATTGAATATGCTCCGACAGGAAGATATGCAATTGAAGTATTAAGTTTGCTGCAAAATTATGATTTTAACAAACTTTCTGTTTCTGATAAATATTATATTGCAGATGCTTTGTATCAAAATGGTAAATATTCGCGCTCTGTTGAAATTTTAACAGAAGTTCCATTTGAAAATTCTTGGCTTCTTTTGGCTAAAAATTATGATAAGCTTTCTGATTTTAATTCTTTTGCTGATACTCTTTTAAAGGGAGTTTCCCTAAAATATAAAAATCAAAAATTTGAAGAAAAAGATATACTTGATACAATGGCACTTTATGTTAAAAAATCAGCTGTATCAAAACAAGCTGCATACAACCTGGTGTTGAATACTAAAAATAATACTCTTTATCCATTGAGTTTATTTTTGTATGCAAGGTATATCGATTATGATTCTTCAATAAAAAATTATGAGAAAATATTTAAAGATTACCCTAATTCCATGGTAGCTCCAGATGCTCTTTGGTTTGCTTTTTGGCATTATTATAAAGCTGGTGATAATATTTGTGCGCTTAAATTATCAAAATCTTATACGAATATTTATTTTGATTACAACATTCAACCAAAAATAATGTTTTGGACAGCAAAGATTCATTTAAATATGGGGCATAAAAAAATAGCAAAATCTATTTTGCATAATATAGCCATAAATTTTCCTGACTCTTATTATGCTTTTCGCGCTAATGCAATTTTAAAAAAGCAAAAGCGCCCATGGAGCACTGATAATAAGCTGCAAATAAAAGACAAATTTTCTTTGGAAAAATTCCCACTTGAGCTTGACAATAAAGAAAATAGGCTTTTGGGTAAGTTTGTTGCATTGAATGATTATTCTGTGATACAAAATTTTAAACTTGAAAATGAATTTTTGCAGTCTTGGCTTGCTGCAAAAAATGATAGAAAAGCATACTCTGTGCTTGTTGCGCGTAATGCACTTTCTTTAGATGCTAAAAAAACGCATTCTCCTGCGCAATACAAACTTGCATATCCTTTATATTATAGAGAGTCTGTAAACAATTATGCTGCAAAATACAATATTAGTCCCTATCTAATGCTAGCGCTTATTCGTGAAGAAAGTTTTTTTGATAATACAGTAGTAAGTTCCACAGGCGCTATGGGTTTGATGCAGTTAATGCCTTCCACTGCAAAACTTATGGATGCAAGACTTTATAACACTAAAAATTTATTTAATGGTGAGTATAATATATCTCTTGGGATAAAATATTTTGCCCATTTGATGGAAATTTTCAATGGAAATGAGCCATTGTGTGTTTTAGCATATAATTCAGGTCCAGGTTCTGTTAAAAAGTGGCTGTCAAAATTTAACGGAAAAGATTTTGATGAATTTGTAGAAAATGTTCCATATCCTGAAACTGCAAATTATATTAAAAAAGTCTATGTTTCTTATTGGAATTATATAAATATTTATGAAAGATAAAACCTCTATTTTTTAGAGGTTTTATAATATTTTTATAATTTACTATAAGTATTTATTTTACTCTTGTGCAAGCTTTTCAAGTTTTAATTTTTGGTCGTATTCCATTAAAAGTTTTATTAATTCGTCAAGTTCGCCTTCAATTATTGTCCAAACATTGAGGTTTTGGCCAATTCTATGATCTGTAAGTCTTCCTTGCGGGAAATTATATGTTCTAATGCGCTCAGACCTATCACCTGTGCCCACTTGAGAGCGTCTTAAATCTGTAACTTCTTGCATTTGTTTTTGCACTTCCATATCATAAAGTTTTGCTTTTATAATTTGAAGCGCTCTTTCTTTGTTTTGTAATTGCGAACGTTCTTCTGTGCAAAATACCATTAAGCCTGTAGGTTTATGTACCACGCGAACGGCAGTTTCTACCTTGTTTACGTTTTGTCCGCCTGCACCGCCTGAACGTGCGGTTGAAATCTCTAAATCATTAGGGTTTAATTCTACTTCAACATCATCAACTTCAGGCATAACAGCAACAGTTGCAGTGGATGTGTGTACTCTGCCTTGAGATTCTGTTTGCGGTACTCTTTGAACTCTGTGTACTCCGCTTTCATATTTTAATTGCGAGTAAATATCATCTCCACCTTTAACAGAAATTACAACTTCTGAAACACCGCCTGCTTCACATTCATTTATGGATAATATTTTTGTTTGCCAACCTTTATTATTTGCAAATTTTAAATACATTCTCATAAGGTCGCCTGCAAAAATATTGGCCTCATCTCCGCCAGCAGAACCTCTTATTTCAAGCATGATGTCTTTGTCATCCATTGGGTCTTTTGGCAGAAGCAGGACTTTCATCTTTTCTTCGTATTCAATAATTTTTGCTTCATTGGAAATTATTTCATTATTTAAAAATTCTTTCATTGAAGAGTCTTTTTCGCCATGAAGAAGTTCTTTTGCTTCTGTTATAGCATCTTTTGCAGCTTTGTATGCATTATAGGTTGCAACAGTCTCTTCCATGGCATGTCTTTGCTTGGATAAATCTCTAAATTTTTCATAATCGGCAATAACATCAGGATTAGAAAGCGTTAGCCCTAATTCTTTGTATTTTTGTTCAATCTTTTGGATTTTATCCAACATATCTTTCATTTTAGGTTTATACCCTTTCTTTTAATGTTTCTTCTTTTGTTTTGATTCTTCCGCAGGATTTATCTTCGTCGCAATATCCTAATCTTTTGCATTTTGGAACAAGATAGTCTTTTAGCCAAGGTTCTGCTTTTATTGTTTCTTCGCACATAGCTTTTACCATTTGTCTTATTTCAAGTTGGGCACGAGTGCATAATCTTAAATTTGCAAGGTGGATAAGTTCTCTTAAATTTAAACTTGCAGTAAGTGAACTTGCTGCTGCATTTGGCAGAATACTTCTTGCATCTTCTGCTGGTATTCCATTTTCTATAAACTCTTGATATAGTTTTGCAGTTTTATTTATATAGCTTTCAAATTTTTCTTTTAAAATAGGATTACTGCTAATGGTGTTTGGAATTATATAGTCAAATTCGCCTTTTTCTTTTACATATCTTTGAGACTTTTGAGAAAAACTCATATGTCTGTGGCGTACTAGCTGATGAGTGCAAGCGCGAGATACGTTTGATATTGCAAAAGTGAGCTGAATATGTTCAATTGTAGAATAGTGACCTGATGAAACTACTCTTTTAATTAATGAAAGCATTTTTTCTTCATCTGGTGCTTCATTATAAATTTCTATCGGCAGCTTTGCACTATAGCAAGTTTTACAGGCAGTATAAACAGTTTTTAAAATATTTTCAGGTTTTGATATTAAATTTACTTGCAATTTTTGTTCTGCCATTTTGTTTATACTCCCCAGTTTAAAAAATTAAAAGGCCTACAAAAAAGCGGGTACAATACTATTGAAACCGTATTTTGAACCCGCTCTTTTATGTGTAAACTTATTTTTTTTGTTCGTAACGTTTTTTGAATCTTTCAACCCTACCTTCAGAGTCTAGGATTTTTTGGTTTCCTGTGTAGAATGGATGGCACGCATTGCAAATTTCAACCGTGATATCTTCTTGAACAGAACCTGTTTCTATTTCGTTACCACAAACACATTTAATTGTTGTTTTTTTGTAATCAGGATGTGTATTTTCTTTCATTTTATTACCTCTTGGTTAAAAGTGTCTTTGTTATATTATTATATTGCCTAAATATTTAATTTCAATAGGTTTTGAATAATAATGTGTAATTTTTTACACATGTGCACCTTGACAATATTTTATGTCTTTAATAACATTTATAAAGACGAAAGTTCTAATGGCGGCATGGCCAAGTGGTAAGGCAGGAGCCTGCAAAGCTCTTACCCCCAGTTCGAATCTGGGTGCCGCCTTTTAATTTAAGAATTTACTTTATAATATTCTATGCGGCTGTTGCGTTACCATAAACCGCGTTAATTATTTTATCATAGTCTTTTTCAACTATTTTTGCAGGATAGCCTGCATGGTGAATTTTTGGTAAAAGATAATCTGCCGAATATTCAATTAATTCACTGGCGCCATCATCTGTATCATTGCAGATAAATGTTATTTTTCCATCTTTATCTTGTTTGTAATCTACAATTGTTATTTCATGTCCATTTATTATTTTTTCTGGTCTGTTATTAGGTGTATTTATGTAACCTGGTGCTTTTGTATCTCCTGCGGTTTCATTTGTGAGGACATATCCTATTATTACATCCTCATTTGAATTAATAGTATTTATTATGTGATTTTGTATTGTTTTCAAATCACAGCCCCAACCTTTTAAATTTTGGTTTTCATCTACTTTTTGATATACAAGAGAAAGTCTTTCATTATTTTCTACAATGCTTTCAATAAATATTTTTTCAAATTCACCAAGGCCTTCGGGATTAGAATTAAATTTGCCTTCGCGTTTGTCTATTAATGAATTATATGTTTGTTCAGAACCTATTTGCATAAAAGTAGACTGCATATAAACATCTATTATGCTGCGCTCACCTTTGTCCCAAAATTTGTTTTGCACTTGTGCGCGTATTTTTGCATCTTTATCAGGTTTTAGTACTATTTCAAATTCTTTTGAATTGAAATCAATTTTTTTTGGTTTTATTTCAAACATATTGTTTAAAATATTATATGCTTCTAAATAGCTTGAATTTAATGACGATGATTTTATAGTTTGCGTTACAGCTTCATCCTTTGATGTAAGGCCTTGTGTCCATCTAGAGAATTCTGCGGGATGCTTTCTTGCCATGTGATATTCAAAACTTGCAGAAACACAGGTGCCTGAACTTGCAACATTAAGCAATTCGGGGTTTTGCTTTATTCTTGGGTCTAAATTTGGGTTTTTAAGTATTTTATTCTGCACTTCTTTTGGTATATCCCCAAAAACCTGAGTGATTATTTCAGGTTTATATAGTGCATCAATTACTTGGCCCATAATTTTAATATTATCAAAGCCATTTGCTCTTTGTGTTGTTAAAATTTTATAAAGATTTTCTAAAACTGATGTGTTGTCATTAGAATTATTATTTAACAATGTACCGTTTTTAAGAAGGGTATTGAGTTTTTTTAATCTTGATATATTGTCTTGCGGGCTTTTTTGTTCCGTTTTAGAAGTGCTTAAAGCCTGATTTATAACATTATACATCTCAACATCTTTTTTAGATGTTAATTTTGTGTTTACGTTTAATTCGCTTTTGGAAATACCTTGTGGGGTATGAAAATTGATTATTTTACCTTGAAAACTTGGCGTGCTAAAATTTGGGATTTGAACACCTGAAGTGTTTTTAATCCTATTGTCTTTGTTAATATTTTCGGTTGATTGTTTAAGCTGTTTAAGTCCTAAATTTTCAATCATAGTTCAATCTTTCACCATACTATAGTAAAAACATAAGAATTGAAAAAATTGCCTGCTTTTAAATGTATTTTAAATATTTAAATTCATAATAAAAAATTGCATTTTTTATTAATTTTTTGTAAAGTTAATACTGTCTTTTTATGAAATATAAAAAAATTCCAAAAGATTATATTAGAATCTGTATAGATAGATTAACAAGGTTTAAGCCTGTTTATGAAAAATACGAACGGGTTTTTAGTGATGTTTTAAATAAATTTTTGATATGTGCACCTGATGATTTATCTGATAAAAGTCATCTATCAATTGAAAATTTTTGCGCAATGGCGGTTGAAATTTTAAATGAATCTATACCGTTTAATTTTGATTCAACCGTATCTAAAATGCTTTATAATGAAGAATTCAATACTTTTTTTATAGATGAAAATCAAATGAAATATCTGGATTTTGGTCTAATGAATCTTAATTTAACAGGTGCTATTCAGTATATTAAAAATGAAGAAAATCTTCCTTGTAATTTAAGAAGACTTGTTGAATTTTGTGAAAATAAAAATGTACCAATGCCCCTGCTTAGGCAGAAAAATGATTTTTTGCATCCTGTTGAAAAAATTGTTTTGACCGAAGGCGCTACAGAAGAAATTTTGCTTTCAAGATTTGCAAATAAACTTGGATATGATTTTAATAAAGAAGGAATTATAGTAATAGGGGCTGGCGGTAAAAATCAGGTAGCAAGAAAATATTATAAAATGGTAAATGAGGTAAAGCTTCCTATTTTTATTCTGCTAGATTATGATGCAACTGAGACAAAAGAACTTATAGTTTCAAAAATAAGAAAACAAGATAAGATTTATTTAATCAAAAATGGTGAATTTGAAGATATTTTGCCTTTGCATTTAATAGTAGAATCTATTAACCATAATTTTTCAAACAATTTAAAATGTTGCATTGAAGATTTTGATAGAAATTTAAAAATGACAAAAAACCTTCACAATCTTTTTAAAAATAAAGGATTTGGTGAATATAAAAAGGCTGAATTTGCTAAGATGGTGAAAAATTATCTTGAATATGACATTTTAGACAGTTTAAATATTATAAGCCCTGATATTGCTGAAATTATAGATGAGATTAAAGCACTATAAGATAAACTTTTTTGTGAATGCTTAGAATTTTAGCTGCGTTAATCCAAAAGTGTTTCTAAAATTCTTGCATTTTCAAGGCTTGATGTTTTTGGTGCAGCTGAATTACTTTTTTTGATATAGCTTCTTAGAGCTTCCCGTACAAGTTCACTTCTTGTCCTTTGTTCAATGTCAGCAAGTTTATCTATTGATTCTAAAAATTTATCAGGCATAGATACAAGAATTCTTGCCATTTTTAATACCTCCATAGCTAAATTTTATTGATATTATATTTACATTATACAGTAAAGTTTTATAATTAACATGTTCTATATTTGTAATAGGTAGAAAAAATTGCAAACGACAAAGGGAAATAGACTGCATATAGGTTTTTTTGGAAAAAGGAATGTCGGTAAATCATCAATTGTAAATAAAATAACTGGACAGGATATTTCCATTGTTTCAAGTAATGCTGGCACCACAACGGATGTAAATCAAAAATCTATGGAACTTTTGCCTGTGGGGCCGGTTGTTTTAATGGATACAGCAGGATATGATGATATTGGCGAACTTGGAAAACTAAGAATAGAAAAAACCTATAAAGCGCTTGATAGAACAGATGTAGCAGTGTTGGTTTTTGATAATAATCCATTAAATGAGTATGATTTAGAATTTTTAAAGCTTCTTTCCCAAAAAAAAATTCCCCTGCTTTCAATAATAAATAAAATTGATGCTGGCATGATGAATGAAGCGGAAATTAGAAAAATTGAACAATATTCTAATGTTACAATTAAGATTTCTGTAATATCTTCTAATGTGACATCTGAATTTAAAGAGACATTAATAAAAATTTTACCTGAAGAATATGTTAAAGATATTCCATTATTGTCTGATATTGTAAAGCCAAAAGAGACAGCTGTTCTTGTTATACCAATAGATAAAGAGGCGCCAAAAGGAAGGTTAATTTTACCTCAAGTAAATGTTTTAAGAGATTTGCTTGATTGTGGGGCGATATCTATTGCGGTTAAAGAAAATGAACTTGAAACGGTGTTGAATAATTTAAAAACACCTCCAAAAATTGTTGTAACGGATTCCCAAGCTTTTAAAAAAGTATCAGAAATTGTACCAAAGAATATTTTTTTAACATCATTTTCCATTCTTTTTGCGCGTTTAAAGGGAGATTTAAGTATTTTTTGTAATGGTGCTGAAAAGGTTGATAACCTATCTAATGGTGATAAAATTTTAATGCTTGAAAGCTGTACTCATCATCCTATTGAAGATGATATAGGCAGAGTAAAAATTCCAAATTTAATAAGGAAATATACAGGGCGCAATTTAGTTTTTGAGCATTATTCAGGTCATGATTTTCCGCAGAATATTGATGAATATAGTCTTATAATTCATTGTGGTGCTTGTATGACAAATAGACGCGAAGTGTTAAATCGTATAAATATTTCATTGCGCAATAATGTGCCCATTACAAATTATGGAATTGTAATAGCAAAATGCTTAGGAATTTTAAATAGGGCGCTTGTGCCATTTAAATAAATATTAAAAAGTCCGCTTTTGCTTTAAACTAGCGGACTTTTTAATTGTATAGATTTTATTGGTTTTATTTTATTGTTACCTTATTTAGCATAAATACCTGAATTTCATAAGGCTGAAGAATAACCGATAATTTACCTTTTTTAACATTTGGCGGTTCTATCATTGTAACAGGCGATATAAAACTGTTTGTTTTTAATTTTGGTATATAAACATTTGTTTCAATACCATGTTTTGTATCTAAATTGCCTATTACAACAAGTGCTTCATTTTCATTTGTTCTAGCATAAGCAAAAACGCTTGGATGGCCTGTGTTTAATGGTACATAAGCACCTTCTGTTGTCATTCTTTTTGCCCAGTATTTAATTTTTAATGCCATTAAATATTTTTCTGCAAGTTTTGTTTTTTCTCCTTGAGGCCTTCTTGAAGCATTGAAAATATCCATCTTGCCTTTGTGTACAAAATATTGGTCATCATCAGTCAGACTTTTTTCGGCTTTTTGATTTTCGTATTTGTAGCTATAAGTATCACCTGTCATAAAGCCATCAAGAAAATAGCTATTTAACGGTAAGGTTGCATTAAGCCATAATATCATATTCCAATAATCTTCGCCGCCTGTGATTATAGGGCTTTGTTGATCGTGGGTTGCAAATGATGCTATAGTTGTTTTTTTGCCATCAAATTTTTTGCTTATTTTGCTATCAATTTCAATTTTTTTATGAAAATCTTTTGCTTTTGTAATGTTTCTGAAATTTGCCCAATCTCCATAATATCCGTCAAACCCTGCCTTTAAAAGGTCTTCAACACTTGTATAAGTTACATAATCTTTTGCAGGGTTATCCCAAGTGGTAGAAGCTTCTGCTAAGAACATGAATTGCGGGTCTTGTTTTCTTGTATAATTTATGAATTCTTTCCAAAATTCATAAGGCTTTATTGCTGCCACATCAGCCCTGATGCCATCTACACCAAGAGCAAGTGCCATATCTGCAAACTTTTTATAATTATCTAGTAATTCCTGATTTAATGTACCATCTTCATTTGTTGCTTTAAATAATCTTACATCTGTCCAATCAGCAGGAGTAACAGTGTTTCCACGCTTATCCTTTATAAAAAGTTCAGGTTTTTCTAACGACATATCATAAGAGCCGCAGCTTGGCATATCTAGTATTACGCTCAATCTTTTTTTATGTGCTTCTTGTATAAAGCTTTTGGCTTCAGCAAAAACAGCTCTTGAATCATTTTTATCATCTAATTGTGGGCTGATTTCATTAAAACTATCCATTGCATAAAGCGAACCCGATGTGCCTAAAGCTTTTAATTTACCAGTTTTTGTAATTGGTAAAAGATAAATTGTGTTTGCGCCTGCCATTACAATATCATTCAAACGATTTTTTGCATTTACAAAAGTTCCTGGTGTATCTCCAAGCCATGGTTCAATAATGTCGTTACCATTTTTGTCTTCTGCACCAAATGTGCGGATGTTGATTGCATAAATAACTGTTTTGTTATTTATAAATTGTGTCCTTAGATTATTAACCCAAGGATAGGCATTTGCTGTATTAATGCCTGATGCGCCAATAGAAAGCGCAAGTAATAAACCCCAAATAATATTAATCTTTTTCATCATGATTTTAAGTATAATACAAATTTGAACCATGGGCAAAGATTTATTGTATAATAATAAAAAATTAGTATAGAGGCAGTTTTAAAGTTATGAAAAAAACAACTTCTTTAATTA
The DNA here is from genome assembly GCA_910587815.1 of Candidatus Gastranaerophilales bacterium. Taxonomy (GTDB): domain Bacteria; phylum Cyanobacteriota; class Vampirovibrionia; order Gastranaerophilales; family Gastranaerophilaceae; genus MGBC122484. The sequence goes on from CAJUNK010000005.1 coordinate 113,531, forward strand.
AAGAACAAAACAGTGCAACTTCAGCAAATATTTTATCTGTACTTGCATTTTTTTTGGTTGCGCTGATTATCACTATAATTCTTTCATCCAGGTATTTTTATTATCAAAATATTGTTGAAAATGGCGTTAGTAATAAATTAATTAAGGCAAAAAAAGCCATTGAGGTTGTAGATACACAAAAAACAGAGGTTTTAAAAAGAGATATTGCAAGTAAAATACGCCCTGTTGTCATGCCTGTTGATGAAGGCTATATTAGAGCAAGCTTAAATTCTCTTAAAGATAATGTTTTAAGAATAAAATCTTCTTCAAGTGATTTTATTTCAAAAGAAAAAGAAATGCTTGAACTTTTGGATATGCCAGACAAACAGAAAGAAAAGTTTATTGTTAAGTATTTTTTAACTACAAATCCGCATAATATAGAGACGGTTTTCCTTGATGCAGGTATTGTAATTGATGCATATCTGAAAGCTGGTGTTACTGAAAGCGAGATAGAATATTATTCAAATGAAACGAGTATTTTAAATATATTGGGTACAGTTTCAAGCACATTACAAACAAAGGCTATATCTGGTGTTATTGAGCAGGTACTGTTGCCAAATTTAGTTGTTGATGATTATGCAACTGAAATTGCAAGAAAAAATGCAAAAAGCATGGTAAAGCCAATTGTTGTTACTTTCAAAAAGGATGAAACTATAATTAAACCTGGTGAGCCTTTAACCCAGGTTAAAAAAGATGCTCTTAAAAAATCAGGTTACAGTCCCTTGGAATTGAATAAGGGCGGGGTTTTAGGAATATTTTTTCTTACTTGTCTTTGCATAGGTTGTTTTTTAATTTATGTTAAGAAGTTTGAAAAACAATACTTAACATATCAATACATGTCAATAATTGCATCGTTTGCGATTATTTTGGTGTATTTATGTATGATAATATCATCTTCAACGCTCTCAAATTTCATTATGCCATTTACGGCATTAACACTTATTATAGCTGTGTTTACAACCCCTGCTATGGGATTTTTGGTGACTGTGCTTTTGCTTTCACTAATTAGTGCTGTACTGTTTTTAGAGCCACAACTATTTACTTCTTTTGTTTTGGCATCGGTTGTTGGTGTGTATTGTGTTTCAAATATATGTTATACAAAAAGATTTGATTTAATTAAATGTGGATTTCAAACCGGTCTAGTCTTATTTGGTGCTGCAATTATATCTTCCATGCTTGAAAATCATATTGAATTTTCTTATGCGCTTGTGGGGCTCTTTAATGGTATTTTATCTGGCATAATTGCGCTTGGTGTAATTCCTTTGATTGAAAATATGTTTAAAATAGTTACTCCATACGGATTAATTGAGCTTGCAGATCACAATCAGGCTTTGCTTTCCAATCTTCAATATAAGGCGCCTGGTACATATCATCATTCATTAATGGTTGCAAATTTATGCGAGGCTGCGGCTGAAGCTATAGGTGCAAATCCAATATTGGCCAGGGTTGGAGCTTTTTATCATGATATAGGAAAGCTAAAAAGACCGTTATTTTTTATTGAGAACCAGTCTTATTTTGGTATTGAAAACCCGCACAATAAACTTAATCCAAGGTTATCTAAAATGGTTATTACATCTCATACCAAAGATGGTGTTGAACTTGCACGTGAACATGGTTTGCCGCAAGTTGTGATTAACTTTATACAACAGCACCATGGTGAAGCACTTGCAGGGCATTTTTATACACAGGCAGTGGCACTAGAAGGTAAAGAAAATGTTCAAGAAGAACAATTCAGATACCCTGGGCCAAAGCCAAATATTAAAGAAACGGCAATTTTAATGCTGGCAGATGCTGTTGAAAGCGCTGTGCGTTCTTTAAAAAATCCTGGGCAGGATGAAATTGAAAATATGATAAATCGAATTATTACCGAAAGATTAAACGATGGGCAGCTTTCAGATAGTCCATTAACATTAAAGGATATCAAACTTGTTGCTGTTACATTTAACCGGATTTTAAGGGGAATGCAGCATGATAGAATTAAGTATCAGCAATTGAATGATTTAGAAGATAAAAACAAGATTAAGCTTGGACCAAGCAAAGAAGAAAAGCTTGAAAAACGCATTCAAAAAAAACAACAGCAAAAAATATCTGAAATGGGTGATATTTTAAACAGTGTAGATAAAACACTTTGCGAATCTGAAAAACCTGAATCTGATAGTTGCATTGAGACAAAAAATGAAGAAGAAAATTAAATATTCCTATAATGTTATTTCGCAATATCAGGATGGTTGCAATGTTATATTTGGATTAGAATTTGATAAAATAAAATCCTATGTTTCAAAAATCCTCAATACACTATTGTCTTATGATGAAGTATGTAGTAATACTTGTTTTGCTGATTTAAAATTTGATACTTTGTCGTTTGATATAATTTTTGTGGATGACAACAAAATACAAGATATAAATAGAGAATATAGGCAAAAAGACAGGCCGACGGATGTTATCACCTTTGCGCTTTTTGCAGATGATGATTTTAAGATGATTTTTGAGAATGAAATAAATCTTGGGGAAATTTTAATTTCTGTTGATACTGCAATAAAACAATCAAAAGATAACAACAATAGTTTTGAGACTGAAATTCTTACACTTATTTGTCATGGTGTTTTGCATTTGTTTGGATTTGACCATCTTACAAATGAGGATTACAATTTTATTGTAAAAATTCAAAATGATGTTTTGAATGCCATTTTGTCATAGTAGAGAAAAATTTAGAAAATAAAATATTTATGAAAAAATTTCAATCCAAAAGTTTTATGAAAAGCGCAAGCCATGCATTTGATGGGCTTTATTTAGCCTTTCGTTCTCAAAGAAATTTCAGGAAGCATTTGTATATTGCATCTGTTGTGCTTATAGTTGCAGTATTATTAAAGGTTTCAATTCTATCGTTTTGTCTTTTATTGCTTACAAACTCACTTGTTCTTGTATTAGAACTATTAAATTCTGTTTTTGAATTTGTTTTGGATGCATATTATAAAAATAAATATTCAAGACTTGTTAAATTTGCAAAAGATATTAGTGCGGCTTCTGTGCTTTTAATGGCTGTCACATCTATGATTATTGCATTTTTTATACTCGGTGATAGAGTTTATCAATATTATTTAGGTATTGCGTTTTAGGTAAGTTTTTTGTAATATTTAAGTACTCACTATACCTCTAAGCAGATAGACGTCAGTTTAGAAAAGAAAAAGGAAAACAAAATGGCAAATATTAAATCTGCAAAAAAAAGAGTACTTGTTGCAATTAGAAACAATGAAAGAAACACAGCTTTTAAAACATCTATCAAAACTGCTGTAAAAAAAGCTTTGGCTGCTGTAGAAGCTGATGAAACTGCTTTGAAAGCTGCTCTTTCAAATGTTTATAAATTGTGCGATAAGGCAGTAAGTAAAGGTATTTTGCATAAAAATACTGCTGCAAGAAAAAAATCAAGATTAACAATTGCGATTAATAAACTTCTTGCTCAAAAAAATGCAAAATAGTTTATTCTAAATACTTACATTTTAAAAACAAAGCGGCGCGTCATTAACGCCGTTTTTTAGTGCTTTGGTAAAATTATTGTAAAGGTTGAACCTTTATTTTTGCTGCTTTCAACTACAATTTTTCCATCCAAGCTTGTAATTATTTTATTTGAAAGATATAAGCCAAGGCCTGTTGATGATTTTGTAAGTTTTAATTTTCCTGAATAGTATTTGTTGAATATTTTGTCAATTTCTTCTTTTTCGATACCAATGCCATAATCTTTTACGCTGATAGAAAAACTGTTGTCATCTGCATCTAAATTTATATCAATTCTATCTGATTTTATACTGTATGAAAGAGCATTGAGGATTAAATTATTTACAACCCTTTTTATTAAAAAAATGTCTATATCGGCGCAAAAATCATCATTAAGATTTGTTTTAAAGTGTATTGTTTTGTTATGAAGTTTAAAAATGTTTGAAAATTGGTCTATTACTTCTTTGATGAACTTATTTATATGAACATTTTTTTCTTTTTTAATAGACACACCTTGGTGCTCTGCTTTATATGTTTCAAGAAGTGCTTCTACTAAATATTTTAAATCCATATTAGATATTTTTAATTTGTTCATTGCTTCTTTTTGAATATCTGAAAGTGTGCCGAATTTTTCGTCTAAAAAAAGATCAAAAGTATTATCTTGGGCAATAATAGGAACCTTTAAATCATGTGTCAGGGTTGCAATAAAATCTTCCTTTAAATTTGCATCTTCTTTTTCTTTTTCGACATATTCATTTATCATCACATCTCTATCTAAAATGCTTTCTAGTAAATTGTTTATACTTTTAGAGAGTTCAGTTGTTATCGCATTGTTGTCATCTTCTATTCTTGAATATAGATTTCCATACCTTGCAGAGCTTATGATATTTTTGATTTTTGCAATGTAGGATTTTAAATTTTGATATTTTGTTGAAATATTTATATATTTTACAATTAATGCACAACAAAATAACCCCAAAAGGCTTATCAACAGTACGCTTGAAACCAAAAGTAAAATTTCAGGTCTCATAGCCCATGTTCTTCTTTAATGTATTCAATAGATTCTAGACATTTGGCACAGGCTTCTTTGTTTTTGGCATTATTGAATAATTTGTAAGCATATTCAACATAGTTTAAAGCTTCTTTGTAACTGTTTAGATAATATTTTGTAACACCAAGATTGTAATATGCCTTTGCATAATTATGATCTAGTTCGATACATTTTTCATAATTATTGATTGAATCATCAAAACTTCCTAATGCAAAATGACAAAGTCCTGCATAGTAGTATCCTTCAGCAGAATCAGGGCAATAAGCTATAAGTTTTTGTGCATTATCCAGTGCTACATCAAACTCGTTTAGGTTTATTTTATTTTGAATAATTCTGCAATATTCTTTTGAAATATCATATTCCATATTCTAATTTTAACACTAATTTTTTAAAATATTAATTTTTTGTTTATTTTTTTAAAAGTTATTAAATATAGTGATAAATTTATAACATATAGATTGCTATTAATTATGAGGAGATAAAAAAATATGGCAAAAACAATAGGTATCGACCTAGGAACGACAAATTCCGTGGTTGCGGTTATGGAAGGTGGTAAGCCCACCGTTATTGCTAACGCTGAAGGTTCAAGAACTACCCCTTCAATCGTTGGTTTTTCAAAAAATGGTGAAAGATTAGTGGGGCAGCTTGCAAAGCGTCAAGCTATTTTAAATCCTGATAGAACTATTATTTCAATTAAACGTCACATGGGTGAGGATTTTAAGAAAAATATAGATGGCAAGGATTACACTCCGCAAGAAATTTCAGCTATGATTTTAAGAAAATTGGCTGATGATGCTTCAAATTATCTTGGTGAAAAAGTTACAAGCGCAGTTATTACCGTTCCTGCGTATTTTAATGATGCTCAAAGACAAGCAACAAAAGATGCAGGTAAAATTGCAGGGCTTGATGTACTCCGTATTGTAAACGAACCAACCGCTGCTGCTCTTGCGTATGGTCTTGAAAAAGATAAAACCGAAAAAGTTTTAGTATTTGACCTTGGTGGTGGTACATTTGATGTTTCTATACTAGAAATTGGCGATGGTGTTCATGAAGTATTGTCAACATCAGGTGATACACACCTTGGTGGTGATGATTTTGACCAAAAAGTTATGGATTGGCTTGCAGAAGAATTCAAAAAAACAGAAGGCATAGATTTAAAAAACGATAAGCAAGCAATGCAAAGATTAAAAGAAGCGGCCGAAAAAGCAAAATGTGAATTATCGTCTGTTGTAGAAACAAATATTAATCTACCTTTTATTACGGCTGATGCAAATGGTCCAAAACATTTGGATATGACATTAAGCCGTGCTAAATTTGAAGAATTATCCCATGATTTATTAGAAAGATGTAAAACTCCTGTAGAACAAGCCATCAAAGATGCTGGCATTACTAAAAATGAAATTAACGAAGTAGTTCTTGTTGGTGGTTCTACACGTATTCCTGCTGTTCAGGCTTTAGTTAAAGAATATACAGGAAAGGAACCAAACCAATCTGTTAACCCTGATGAAGTTGTTGCTGTTGGTGCAGCAGTTCAGGCGGGTGTTTTGGCTGGTGAAGTAAAAGACATTGTTCTTTTGGATGTAACACCATTAACACTTGGTATTGAAACCTTGGGCGGTGTGATGACAGCTTTGGTTCAAAGAAATACAACAATTCCTGTTTCAAAATCGCAAGTATTTTCAACCGCAGATGATAATCAAACTGCTGTTGATATCCATGTTCTGCAAGGTGAAAGACCAATGGCGAAGGATAATAAATCATTGGGTATGTTCCGTTTAGATGGTATTCCACCAGCTATGAAGGGTATGCCTCAAATTGAAGTTACCTTTGATATTGATGCTAACGGTATCGTAAATGTTACAGCAAAAGATAAAGCAACAAATAAAGAACAAAAAATCACAATTACAAACTCTTCAAATCTTTCTGAATCTGATATTGATAAAATGGTGAAAGAAGCTGAAGCAAATGCTACAGAAGACAAGAAGAAAAAAGAAGAAGCTGAAGCCAAAAATAATGCTGAAAGTATGATTTCAGCTGCTGATAGAATTGTGAAAGATTTTGAAGGAAAAATTTCAGATGCTGATAAAACAAAACTTGAAGAGCAAAAAACTGCTTTGCGTAAAGCATTAGATGAAAATAAAGCACATGAAGAAATTAAAAAACTTTCTGAAGAGTTACAACAAACAATGTATGCAATATCACAAGCTGCTTATGCCCAAGTACAGCAGGAAACACCTGATGTGCAAAACGCAGATAATGGTGCTAATTCAACAGGTTCAAATTCTGAAAATTCAGGAAATGACGATGTTATAGACGCTGAATATACTAAAGAATAGTGATAGTACATATTGTACTCTATAGCTTTAAACGCATAAAACCCGGGTGATAACCCGGGTTTTATTGTATTTCAAATCCAGGACCCGTGTCAGCCTGCGCTTTTTGGTGTTACACTAAAGACTAATATAAACAGCGCACCGAAAAGGCAAGAGAGCCTGGGCAATAACCTGTGCCACAGGCGCCTGTAAGGTTGACAATACCATTATTCAGGTTCGGCCCCCAGTAAACACCGCTTGAATGTGGTGTGCCTGTCCAAATATGGTTCGGGTAGCAGTTGTCAGCACTTGCTGCTCTGTCTGGCGAAGCGCCCTTGCAGTATGTACAGTATTTGAGCCATCCCATTAAAATTTGCAGGTTTTTTATTTTTAAAGCATAAACGCTTGCAAAAAGTGTCTTAGCATTGAAATATCAAGTAAGTTTCATCATTAAAACATGACCCTGCTTTAATACGATTTGAATTTCTCGTTCTGTTAAAATCCTTAAACTTTAACACTCTAGAGTTTTTTTCTAAATTATATATTATCATTTTTTAGTGTGGCAAATATGTTAATTATATGTTAAAATATAAGTGCTGTTAAATTGTTTTATTGGTTTTCCTTTTGTTTTATGAAAGGAAATTTTATGTCAAAAAAATCAAAGGTGCAAACAAAACCTGTATACAATCCATCTTCTACTTTTACTGTTAATGGGCAGGTAAAATCTACTGCATCAAGTACTAAAAAAGGTGCAAATGCTAGTTATAATATGAATCCATACGAAGAAATGGCTTATAATTATGCAAATCAGTCGCTATATCAGAATTTACCTAACGTCAATGTGTTTTCTGATAATACTATGAAAAATTTAAACAATGAAGTTAATGCTTATTTGAAACAAGGTATTTCTAATATTAATTCTACTTATGCTCCAACAATTAGACAAATGCAAAATGACATAGCACGACGTTTTGGCAACACTAATAATTCTATTTTTATGGATAATTTAAATGATATTGAATCAAAACGTGCTTTAGCTATTAGTGATTTGGCGCAAGATGCTACTCTTAAAAGAAGCGAACTTGTAAATAATGAACTTTCAAATAGATATAATTATTTGAATTTCTTGAATAATTATCAAAATCAGGTATATCAAAATATGCTTTCTACACTTTCTTTGAATAACCAATTTTTGAATACAAATAATGCGCATTTGAATGGCAAAAGTGCCGCTAATTCTGCTTCATCTTCAAATAATTTTATGGATACTGCTTTAAGTTTGGCATCTAATCTTGCAAATAAAGCAATAGGTAAATATTTTTCATAATTGATTATAAATACTATAAACAAGGCAGGTGTTACAGAAATAATCCTGCCTTGTTTTATGCTTTTATACACCTTAAAACACTAAGAATTGTAAATAAAATAAAATAAATACATTTATTCTCTAAGTATTGATTGTAAGATATCTTTATTATTTTTTAATTTAAATTCAAGGAATTAAAATTTGAACTTTTTATTCTCTCACAGGAATTTTCCTGCACAATTCAGACATATTTTGATTGAGCTCTTAAAAGATTCTTCAAATAATATTGTTTTTTTAACAGAAACAAAAAATGATAATTACATTAAAGGTGTAAAGAAAATATATTATAAACTAAAAAGAAAGGTGCCTGAAAATTCGCATAGGTATTTAAAGCAATTTGAAGAAGCAATTATTCATGGGCAGGCTGCGGCAGAATGCGCTATAGCGCTTAAAAATTCAGGTTTTATTCCCGATGTTATATATGCCCATGGGTGGGGTAATTCAATGTTTTTTAAAGACATTTTTCCTGATACGCCTCTAATTAATTATTGCGAATGGTATTATAATTCAAAAGGGGCAGATATTGGTTTTGATGGTATTTTGCCGGATTATGACAAAAAAGCAAAAATGAGATGCAACAATGCTCAATTTCTTATAGATTTAGAATCCTGTGATTTAGGAATATGCCCCACGCTTTGGCAAAAAAGCCAATTTCCTTTAATCTTTCAAGATAAAATAAAAGTAATTCATGATGGAATAGATACAGATTATTTTAAACCGGATAAAGATGTGGAATTTAAAATTCCAAATTCAGACATTAAATTAAATTGTAAGGATGAAATTTTAACCTATGCCACACGTGGAATGGAACAATACAGAGGTTTTCCTGAATTTATGCAAATCGCAAAAATTCTTCTTCAAAAACGTCCTAATTTAAGCATTATAATAGCGGGGGAAGACAGGGTATGTTATGGACCAAAGCTTGAAGGCACAACATTTAAAGAATTAATGCTAAAGAAATTAAATTTTAACAAGGAAGAATTAAAAAGAATACACTTTACAGGCACCTTGCCTTATGAAGAGTATAGAAAACTTCTTCAGGTTTCATCTGTTCATTGTTATTTAACATATCCTTTCGTATTATCTTGGTCTTTTTTAGAGGCTATGTCTTGTGGATGTTGTATAGCTGCATCTAAAACACAGCCTGTGGAAGAAGTGATAAAAGATAAAGAAAACGGATATTTAACAGATTTTTATGATATTAAAGGATTTATTAAAACGATTAATAAAATACTGGATGCAAAGGCGATTAATAATGGATTTCATAGTGATGAAAATTTAAAAATAAAAGAAAACGCAAGGAAAACTATAATTGAAAATTATGATTTAAAAAAGCTTTTACCAGAACATATTGAGATAATAAAGGAAATAGTAAAACAATAAGGAAAATTTGAAAAATATATTTTTCAAATGAAAATTGTTATTTAAATGTGGTGTAGAATAAGTAATATTAACCATCATTAAGATTTATATATTGGTTTGAATAAATGTTTAAAAGGGTGCAAGATAAGACAATGGTCGCTGGAGAATATTTAGTTCTATGGATTGGAAATATGTGAAGAAAAATATAATAAGATTAATAAATTTTGATTTTATTATATTATTTTTTATTCCCATAATAATTTTGTTCAATATTATTATGGGAATATATTGTATCAACTTGGTAAAAGTTCAGGAAGATATTCTAGGCATATTATCTGGAATTTTCTTTGTTTTTATGTATGTTATTTATAAATGTTATATAGAGAAAAAGAATAAAATTTTATCATATAAAGAATTAGATAAAGGCGAAATTATCTTAAATAACATAACAATAAACGGTATCTTTGGTTATATTTTTATTTTTATATGTGGATTGGTTACAAGCAGGGCAACTTTACTTGCTATCGGCTATACATATAATAACATGGGACATCTAAACAATGATTTTGCGCCATATTTACTGGTGATGCTTATAGTTTTTACTCCAATTCCTGTATTTTTCTTTACTAATGCAAATGTCTATATTACAAATAAACGTATATGTATCATCTGGAATGATTTTTTTATTAAATCGTTATTTAGGGTAAAAAATTCTAATTATGTACATAATAATATTTGTGCAATTAAAAAAACTGGGTTGATTTTTAAGAAAATTACAATTAAATATAATGGCGGAAATAAATATGAAATAAGCAGTATAGTGGTAAAAAATTATAAAGAAATAAAAACTGTTTTAAATGGAATTATGAAGAATATTGGGGATAAAAAATGAATATGACTATTGAACAATACAATGCTAATTCAAATGAAGACTATATAGCTAATATGGCAGTATCAACAGTTGGTACCTTTAGGGATGCCGTATATGGTGCTTTAGAAACATTGGGGGGAAACGCACCAATGGGGGGTAAAATTTTGATAAATGCTTCAGCAATGCTCCCTTTTACAGCTTTAGGGATAGCCATGACTTACGAAGAAGAAGGACTTAAAAAAGCAACAATTACAGCAACTGCTAAAACAATAACCGGATATACTATAGGACTGATTATATGTGGCACAGGTACATTAATTGGAGCTCCTGCAATTTTAACGGCGGTTACAGGTGCAATAGTTGCAGGAACATTGGGATATTTTCATGGAGACAAAATAGATGATATTTATGATTACTTCACCCAAGCCCAATCCACCTACCCCACCACATACATTGACCCAATCCTAATCGATTTAAACAATGATGGAATAATATCCACCACATCCACAAATGATGGTACATATTTTGATCATCAAAATGATGGCTTTGCAGAAACAAGTGCCTGGGTTTCCCCCAATGATGGAATACTTGCAATAGATAAAAACAACAATGGATATATAGATAATGGAAATGAAATATTCGGAGATAATTACATTAAATCAAACGGTTCAAAAGCAACAAGTGGTTTTAATGCATTGGCTGATTTAGATTCAAACAACGACGGTATCATAAATTCACAAGATGAAGCTTTTTCTCAAATAAAAATATTAAAAGGTGATGGTACTATTCTAACCCTCCAAGAAGCAGGTATAGAATCTATTAATCTAAACACAACAACAAAAAATACAACAGATGAAAATGGAAATACATTAATTAATCAAGGAACATACACTAAAGCCGACGGTACAACAGGAAATTTAGGTGATTTTAATTTAAAAGTAGATAATGTTATTTCAATTAATTTTTCAAATCAAAATAATTATTTGAATATGGTGTAGAATACGAATTTTGTTGGATTTGGATGTTTATTAAGATTTGTATGAGTGTTTGAATTGTAGGTTGAAAGGGTATAGGATTATTATATTGGCAGGATTATTATTGTTTTAGATAACAGACTAGGTATTTGTGAAAAAGAATTTAGGTTTTACAAAAGAAACAATAAAAAATATTGGTTTATCAATATTTATCTGGAGCAAAAAAAACAAAGTTATAGCTCTAATATTGTGTTTAATGTTTTTTAATTTTTGCATAAATGAAGTAAAACAGGTCCATAATATTTTATTGTATGGAGATTATAAATTAGTAGCAAGGTATCCAATAGAAAAAACTTCTTATTTTGCACTAAAGCCAGTTCGGCAAGTATCTGCAATAAAAATAGATAGCAACAATATTATATTTTTTATAAGCCAAAGAAATAAAGTTTATAAAATAATCAATTTAAATTTGAAAACCAAAAAGATTTCAAATTTTACTACTTTTATCAATGCAAATTATATACATTTTGCAAGTCTTGTGGGTAATAAGATTTATCTTGGATATTACGAAAATCAACATACATATGTGTTTGCCGTGTTTGATTACAAAACTGATAAAATTATAAAAATAAAAGTTGGCAACACTTCGTTTGGTGAAGCAAAAGTAAAAATTAAACTAGGGGGACAAGATTATATATTGTTTGCAAAACATAACGAAGAAGTGCCCGATAAAAAGATTAAAAATAAAAATGCTAAATTTATACCACCACATGAGCAGATTATTACAAAATCTGTATATAATTTTACTTTGTACAATCCAAAAAATAATACATTTAGGAAAATTTTCGATTTAGAGACCAATACAGATAAAATTATTGCCCAATTAGAAAATGGCAGCATATTAAGCTATTCTTGCAATGCAAAAGCAAATAGCTATACCATAGACATTATCGATTTAGAAAAAAATAAAATATCATCCACGCTACTTGATTTTAAGGCTTCTATGCCAACCTTTATATGGCTTGGCGAAAATAAATTTATGGTTATCTATGAGTATTATAAATCTGGAAGAGAAAAAGGCAGACTAGGAATTAACACCTATAAAATCACGAGTAAAAATAAGATTGAAAAACTTTGTTCAAAAGAAGTAGAAAACCATGGATTATTTGACACTTTTACAGAGTTTGTACCAAGGTCGTATGTAGTTTTAAGTCCTGAAGCTGTGTTGTTTGTCGGGGGTTTTAATGGAAAAATAGGCTTAGCCAATTATTCAAAAGATACCCACATTTATAATCCAACAACAAATATTTTAAAAAAAATTACTAATTTTCCTTATAAAAATGATGGGATGAGTTTTTTGCCTTTCAATAACTCTACGTTTTTTGCCTTTAATGCAAGTAGGTGTTCTTGGTGGTTTGGATGTAGAGAAAGTAATAAAATATATAAATTGAAGTTAAAATAGGAGATCAGCAATATGCATGAAAAACTTGGTACTTATATCGATGCAAGTAATTTAGCATTCGGTACAACCAATGAGGCGCCAAATGGATATACATTTGGCGGCAGAGTTAATAAACTATCTACTGGTTTTCAGGGAACTTATTATGTAGATAATGGTGGCAAAGATGTAATAATTGCTTATGCTGGTTCTGCCAGTCCGGCTGATTATGGCAACATGGTGGCTATTGCAAATGGACATTTATCTAGACAATGTATTGATGCACTTGATATGTATACAAGTATTAAACAACAATTCCCTAATGCTAATATAACTGTTACAGGGGGTTCGCTAGGTGGAAGTTTGGCACAAATAGTTGCAGCAGCTACAGGATGTAATGGTGTTTCACTAAATGCTTGGGGCGTATCTGATTTATTGCCAAAATTAGGATTAAGAAACGATGTACCATATCCCAATATTACCAATTATAAAACATCCAATGATGTTTTATACTTATTGCAAGGAGGATTAAGCAGCGAAACTTCTCCTGGTCTGACATATATAGTGCCAACATCAGAAAAAAATCCAATTAATGCGCATCAGGATTTGAGTTTGCTCCAAGATAAAGCTCCAGTATCTAGTGATACATGGGAAAATGAAAATGGGATTCGTGTTTCTATTTTAACTTGGGTTAAAAACCATTTCACCCAAGCCCAATCCACCTCCCCCACCACCTTCATTGATCCAATAATCATTGACCTTAACAATGATGGCAAACTATCAACAACAAATATTGAAAATGGCACATACTTTGACCACCAAAATGACGGTTTTGCCGAAACTTCATCTTGGGTTTCCCCCAATGATGGTATCCTTGCAATAGATAAGAATAACAATGGATATATAGATAATGGAAATGAAATATTTGGTGATAATTACAATATTATTTCAATTAATTTTTGGAATATGAAATATAAAAATAATTTAAATTTGAATGTGGCGTAGAATTAGGATTTTGTTAGATTTGGATGTTTATTAAGATTTGTATGAGTGTTTGAATTGTGGGTAGAAAAGGTATAGAATAAGAAAAATTGCTGGAAGATATTTAGTTAATGGATTATACACAAGTGATAGGACTTTATGAGTAACTTTAATTTGACTAAAATTAATAATAAAAAAATGGCTGTATTGTTTCTAATTGTACTTGTGTTTTTGTTGATACACTATTTTGTTAATAGAGATAGCAATGCATACTTTACAAAAGGGCCAAACATGAATTACGACCGCTATATTAGTTCTAGTATCGCTTTAAATAATGGCGATATATTTATATTGGGCTGGAATGGTATAGCGAAATCTGAAAATATTGCCAATAAGCCTGAAAAATATAATATACATGACAATATTTTTGAGAAGTTACCGGATACCAATTATGAACATTTGGGTATTACATATCTTTTTGCAATCAGAAACAAGATTTTATTGCTTGATAATAATCCACTTGAATACTATCTAATTGATAAAAATAAATTTATCAAGACTGATTTGTGTATTTTAGAAGATAAATGCAAAGAGCGTAAAACATATGGTAAATACACATTATTTACTCCATACTTATATAATGCCGATAAATTTTTAATATATTCAAACTATACTCCAATGCAACTGTACTTTTGGAACTATATTACTGGCGATAAAACAAAACTTCCAAAATTTAATATTAACAGAAAAGACTACGGTATTTTAGTTTTAAATAATGGTAGGATAATTATCGCGGGTGGGTGTAATGATAAAGGGAAATACCTTGATAACGCTGAAATCTATAATCCAATAAGTAATAAATTTGATATAATAGAGAATTTTAAGTTGGATTCTGCAATCGTTCAACAGCTATCACCCAATGGTAAGACGTTTAGAACTAACGAATATGAATACTCTTTTAATGAAAAACAAAATATTTTTATAAAGAGAAGATATGCTAATGAGTCTAGTAAAAAATATAAAGTCTTAAAATTGGATGATAATTTAGAAATGTTTATATATGACAATTGCCTGTTGTTTTGTTCAGCAAGAGCAAATTTGTACCTAAAAGATGAAAATAAGAGATTCGACGGAGTGAAGATGTTGTATGGAGCTGATTCATTATCAAATGTTGTAAGACTCGGTAATGGCAAATATTTGATATATGGTGGTAATTATTTAAAAAAAAATACGCATCCAACTCGACACACGCAGATGTTAAATATCAGAAAACTAAAGTAGGAGACAAATAAATTATGGATACACAATTTGCAATAAAGTATCTAAAGAGCGTTGCAAACAGTGCCTTAGTTAAACAAATTCAAGCCCATGATGAGCATCCATACTCGAAAATAATAACAGAGGAGAATCTTGTTCACCTTGTTGGAAGCAATGAAGTGAATGCTTGGCAACATGCATACATGGCTGGCCTTCTTAGCATTAAAACAAATAATGGGATAATTTCTTTGTTGCTTGGATATGGCAAGGAAATACTACTACCCTTGGAATGGTCAAAAGATACCTTAAGGGATTTGTATAATAATTCCAGAGGTATAGAAACCGCAAAAGGATGCACTAATGCTTCGGATCTTGCAAAAGCTTTGTATGAAAAGCAATATGATGCAGACCCTAGCAAAGTTGGTGGTTCGTTTAAAGAAGATCCGCCTTATTTAATAGTAAATCCTGAAGATGATAGCAGGGTAAATGCGTCTGTCATTATTAATGATATTAAAGGTATAGTCAAAGATATATCCCTTATTTCTCTTGGTGCTCTTCCGGCAAATGTTTCACCTTGCTTCGACCAAGCCCAATCCACCTACCCCACCACATACATTGACCCAATCCTAATCGATTTAAACAATGATGGAATAATATCCACCACATCCACAAATGATGGTACATATTTTGATCATCAAAATGATGGCTTTGCAGAAACAAGTGCCTGGGTTTCCCCCAATGATGGAATACTTGCAATAGATAAAAACAACAATGGATATATAGATAATGGAAATGAAATATTCGGAGATA
>CAJUNK010000006.1 GCA_910587815.1 Candidatus Gastranaerophilales bacterium
CTTGCAGCTTTGTAACAACTATGGCGGCGAGAGCTCTGGTTCAGGCTCTGTGCGGTGCAACGGGGGCGGAGGCCAGTGCAAGGGCGCCGCCAGGGGATATACTGCTACAGGACAGTACTGGGCTGACAACTGCTACCCACACATTCTTTGGGCAAACACACCTGGAAGTACGAGCGGATATTATGACGCTTGGTATTTGAACAATGGAGGATATGGCACTAGTTCATGGCCAAGTACGCTTGCCTTTTCGGTTGCGCATTGTGTCTTTGGATTTGTATGCACAAGCCAAGATTCCCAAAACTACAGCTTTTTAGCTTGCAGCTTTGTGATGGCAACTACGACACCAGCTATGCCCCAGGCTCTGTGCGGTGCTACCCCGCTGGTTACTGCAAGGGCGCCGCCAGGGGTACCGGAAACGCTGACAACTGCTACCCGAAAGACTTATGGACGGGTATACGATATGGCGACGGTTTATACCACGGTCAGGCTATGGCTAATGGCGAGTTTAATTATAAGAGCTGCGGCGGCAAAGGATATTGTCCCAGCACTCTTGCCTTTTCGGTTGCGCGTTGTGTCTTTGGATTTGAAAACAGCTTATTCATCAAATTTTAATAATTCATACGGTTTTATGCCAAGCGCTCTTGCTATGGCATTAATTTTTGTTAATGTTGCATCACTTCTTACATGTTCAATGTTTGCAATAGCAGCTGGTGTTACATCTGTTTCTATGGCAAGTTTAAACTGAGACAAGCCCCTTTTTTTCCGATATTTTTTAATATTTTTGCCTACTTTTGATACAAAATCCTTGTCCATTTTTAAATTGTAATGTAAAATAAATCCTGAATACTCTACTATTAGTAGAGTACAGTTAAAATATAAGGAGTACTTATGAACAAGAAAACTTATGAGTACCTGAATTATATGGTTGATGAACTTTACAAAAAACTTGACAACATTTCAATGTCTTTATGTGGATTAAAAAATAATTTAAACAATGTTTCTGAAATTTTAAGAAGAGAATATAAAAATAAATACAAAAAAACAGAAAATTTTCATGGTAACATTAAATAAAATGTCTGCAAAGAGTGTTAAAATTCAAGGATTTTAGCAGAATGCAGAGTAATTCAAATCGTCAAAAGATAAGGTCATTTTAATGATACAGCGTCTGTATTAAAAAAACAGACTGCCATTTGATAAAGTAAATTTTGTCAAATTAAACCCACTTATCAAATACTCCAATAGACACCAGCATAAAATAGCAAATACTGCTTGCAGCTTTGTACCTGGAGCGACCAGCCACCAGAGAGTACAGGCTCTGTGCGGTGCCAAACAGGCTACGGCCAGTGCAAGGGCGCCGCCAGGGGTACGCAGTATGACGCTGACAACTGCTACCCGAACTATATATGGGCGGGCACTTTAGGCAGCGGTGGTTACGGAAGCGCTCGTTTGAACGAAGGAAGCTATGTTGCAGAACTTTGGACTGATACACTTGCCTTTTCGGTGCCGCTTTGCAGTTACATATTAGTAGACTACAACTGCCATTGTCTTGACTGGAAAAAACCTGGATTTGAATTAAGACATTTTGCTATATTTTCTTTGGCCAAATTGTAAACAAACCTAATAAAATCTGTACATTAAACTGTCTTTATTATAATATTTAAGAAAATAAAGAAGTGTATAGAAAATTTAAGAAAGAAGAAAAGATGGAAAACAAACCAGAAGCAAAAAAAATGCAAATTACAGTCGGCGGGAAGACTGTAGAAATCGAAACAGGAAAATACGCTCAAAGCGCAACTTCATCTGTTACAGTAAGATGTGAAGACACAATGTTATTTATACATTCAGTGGTTAGTAAAGAACCGCGTGTTGGAATAGATTTTTTCCCATTATTAATTGATTATGAAGAAAGAATGTCTGCAATAGGCAGAATTCCAGGCGGTTTCACAAGAACAGAAGGTAAATCAAGCGAAAAAGCAATTTTAGTTTCAAGATTAATAGACCGTCCAATTCGCCCTTTGTGGCCTAAAGGATATAGAAACGACGTTCAAGTTGTTGTTCAATTATTTAGTTACGACCAAAAAAATCAACCTGATACACTTGCAATATTGGGCGCGTCAACTGCCCTAATGCTTTCAGGCGCACCTTTTGAAGGCCCTGTTGGTGCGGTTCGCGTTGGCAGAATAGATGGTCAAATGGTTGCAAATCCAACACACCAAGAAGCTGAAAAATCAGATATGGATATCGTTGTAGCAGGAACAATGGATTCTGTTATTATGGTTGAAGCTGGATGCAAATTTGTAACAGAAGACGATATTATGGCTGCTGTTGAATTTGCACAAGTTGAAATCAAAAAACAATGCGAAGCACAAATTGAATTTGCAAAGCAATGCGGCGTTGAACGTGAAAACTTTGTAAACCCTTATGATACATCAGAATTAGCACAAATCATTAAGGACAACTGCTATGATATGATATTCGATGCTTATCATAATTTTGACCGTGATTATAGAAAAAATAAGCTTGATGAAGCAAAACAAATAGTAAAAGATAAAATTACAGCACTTGATGACACTCATCCAATCAAAACCATGATGGAAGAAACAGGTATTGATTTTGTTGCTGAAGAATTTAAAGCTCTTGAAAAGAAAATTATGAGAGCAATGATTACAAATGAAGGCGTGCGTGCAGATGGCAGAAAAACATTTGAAGTAAGACCAATTTGGTGCGAAGTTGGTGTAATTCCAAGAGCTCATGGTTCTGCTGTTTTCACAAGAGGACAAACCCAAATCCTTTCCTGCGCAACACTTGCTGGTCCTGCAATGGCTCAAGAGCTAGATGGCGTAGATCCACTCACAAGAAAGCATTATATGCACAAATACATTTTCCCCGGTTTTTCTGTTGGCGAAGTAAAACCTTTAAGGGGTCCAGGCAGACGCGAAGTGGGTCATGGTAATTTGGCAGAACGTGCTAATGTACCTGCACTTCCTGATGAAAAAGATTTTCCATACACAATAAGAGTAACATCTGATGTATTGGAATCAAACGGTTCAACATCAATGGGTTCTACTTGTGCAAGTTCTATGGCATTGATGAATGCAGGCGTTCCTGTTAAATGCATGATAGGCGGCGTTGCAATGGGTCTTATTAAAGAAGGAGACACTGATGTTGTTTTAACTGATATTCAAGGTATTGAAGATTTCCTTGGCGATATGGATTTCAAGGTAACAGGAAATGATACAGGTATTACAGCTCTTCAAATGGATATGAAAATCAAGGGCATCTCAAATGAAACTCTAAGACGCGCATTATATCAAGCAAAAGATGGCAGACTTTATATTATGAGTAAAATGAGAGAAGCAATCTCTGAACCAAATAAAGATTTGTCAGAATTTGCACCAAGATTGTATTCAATGTCAATTCCTGTTGAAGATATCGGAACAGTAATTGGACCTGGCGGCAAAATGATTAGAAGCATAATTGACGCATCAGGCGCTGAAATTGACATTAAAGATGACGGCACAGTAACAATTACATCAAACGACAAAGAAGGTGCAGATATCGCAATCAAAATGATTAAAGAATTAACCTTCAAAGCAGAAGTTGGCTGCATTTACAAAGGTAAAGTAGTAAGAATTATTCCAATCGGCGCTTTTGTAGAATTAGCACCAGGCAAAGATGGTATGGTTCATATCTCTCAGGTTTGCAATGAAAGAATAGACACTATTGAATCGCAGCTAAACATAGGCGATACTGTAATCGTTAAAGTTGTAAAAATAGATGATAAAGGCAGAGTTAACCTGACTATTAAGGGAGTTAGCGATGAAGAAAAAAGCCAGTTCAATTAAAAAGCTGTTTTTAAGCTTGGTTCTATTAGGCTCAACAGTAATTCTTTCAGGCTGTACAAGTCTAAGTTATGTTGGAGATGATTATAATTCTAAAAATATATCTACAGTGCAGACAAATGAGTTATTCACATTTTCAACATACGCTAAAACATCTGAAGAAGAAAATATAAATATGAAGGTGGGGGTTTCAAAAACCCCCTTGCCTGATGCACTTGTAGTTTATGTAAACATCAAAAATAATTCTACCATTGCAGATTATATCTTCTATTTAAAGGATTTAGGCATAAAGGCAGGAAATGAAACCTTAACACCAATTTCGCCTTCTTCATATTTAAATGCATATCAAAGCTATGAAACAGGAACTTATAACGGTCTTTCAAATATCGCCCCAACGCTAGGCGCCTTTGCAGATATTCAAAATGCATATCACAATGTAAACAGTGGCATAAACAATGCAGCCACTAAAAGTGCATCTTCAAGTGCAATATCTGGCCAAATCGGCACGATTACCAACGGAATATCAGACCACACAATAACATCAGCCGGTGTTGTAAAACCAAACAGTTCAGAGTTCTTTTATGTTTTCTTAAAAGATCCTGACTTTCTGCCAATTGATATAACATATAAAGATTTAAACTATTCTTTTGGCACACTGAAAAAGAATGACAAAAAATAAATAACAAGGTGCAAACAAGAACCTAATGCCTAATTTATTTCAAAAAAAAATATGCACTAATTTTAAAAGGGCTCAGCATATTGTAGAAATTGTTCTCATTGCACCTTTTATTATATTCATTATTGGCATAATTGCCGAATTTGCTATTATTATTAATACAAATTATAAATTTAATTCCGCCATATATAAAGCTCTTAATATCATCACTTTTAAAAATAAAATTGATATTAAAAAAGAAGAAACAGTTGAAAATATCAAAGAAGCAACAAAAATTCTCCTTGGGCAAAATTTTGTTCCATATAAAAATTCTATCCAAATAAAACTTATAGAAACTAATGATATTGATTTTCTAATTGGAACTTACAAATATACATCCGCATTTACAATTCTTAACCCAATTGGAAGCTCATATAATTTTTCAACAATCATTCCTCTAAACAGTGCAATATTAAGAGAAAATAAGTTTGATATTGATAATGATTTTTTTGATTCTGATTTTGAAAAAATAAATCTTGAAAACGTCGTTGAAGAAAAACCTGAAACATCAATAAATAATTCAATTATACCAGGAGCCCTATTATATGAATAAATGTATAATCAAGGCAAAAAAATACACTGGAAATATTGCAATCACAATAATACTATTCATCTTTGCATTTGTATTTTTTTCAATATGCGCCATAGATGCAGGCTATACAATCACAACCCGTTATAAAACCCAAAAAATAACAGAAACACTAGCCCTTTATATGGTCTCAGCATTAAAATCCCTACCTGAAGAAGAAAGAACTCAGGAAACTTTAAGCAATATAAAAGAAAAATTTGAAAATCTTTATTCAAATTTGGATGAATATTATAATTTTGAAATATCTAATATTACTATAAAGGATACAGATACATATCCAAAAATTAAACTAGTAACAACTACATACACACCAACATTGTTTTTAAAATACGCTGGAATTGGCCTCATTAAAGTATTACAAACTTCTTATGCAAAATCTGAAGAATATAATATTCCACTTTTTGAATCTGACGAAAATTCTTATACATACAAAACAAATAACATTATCACGGATAAAAAAGGGGATGATATAAAAATAAATTTCGACAATGATTATTTTATTTTTGCAGGCATAGAAGATGATGAAAAAAATATTCATTGGGCAGAAATCGGCTCTTTAACGGATGCCAAAAAAACAAAATTTCAAATTTCAAGCAACGGAAAAAATTATGATGCATACTGCATAAATAAAGACAATGCTGCCACCTATGATTTTTCAAAAAATACAAATAAATCAATAGGATTTGCAAAATACATTAAAATATATAAAACAAAATGTGATGATACAGAAACCGCATCTCCCGATGACACCGCAGCATCAAATACAGAAACACCTAATACATCCGATGCAGAAGAAACTTTAAGTGAACCTGTTGTTACAATCCTAAATTCTGTAAAATTAATTAAAAAGGACAGATTTTAAAGATATTTTGAGGTAAAATTATTATTAAAGGATGCATCTTAAAATGCGAGGAGAGAGATTATGTCACAAGAAAGCAAGACCCTGCTATTAATTGACGGGCACGCCCTTGCATTTAGGATGTATTTTGCGCTGGAGCGCACAAATATGCAAACCACAGACCATACACCCACCTGGGCTGTTTATGGTTTCTTTAAAGCAATATTTGACCTTTTAAGACCAAATAACGGTCTCGATAACATAAAGCCTGATTCAATTGCTGTGGCATTTGATGTTTCAAGAAAAACTTTCCGTCTTGAAAAATATGAAGGATATAAGGCAAACAGGGAATCTATGCCAGATAACCTAAGACCCCAGCTTGGTCTTATTATGGAAGGCCTAAATGCTATGAACATCCCAATCCACACAAAAGATGGGTTTGAAGGCGATGATATCATAGGCACAATCTCTAAAAAAGCAAGTGCCCTAGGCCATAAAACATATATTCTAACGGGCGATAGAGACAGCCTGCAATTAGTGGATAAAGAAGGTTTCGTCAGTGTTCTTATCCCAAGCAAAGGTGAAATTATCACATACAATTGGGATAAAGTTTTTGAAAAAATGGGTGTTTATCCAAACCAGGTAATAGATTATAAAGCACTTTGCGGCGATACTTCTGATAATATCCCAGGCGTCAAAGGCATAGGCCCAAAAACTGCATGCAGCCTGCTTGAAGAGTATAAAACGCTTGAGAATATATATGAAAATATTGAAAACATAACAAAAAAATCCGTTAAAGAAAAATTAACCGAAAATAAAGATATGGCCTATCTTTCCCAATTTCTTGCAACAATAAAAACGGATGTGGATTTTGATTTTGATTTTGAAAATACATGTCTTGAAATTGAAAAAAAGGGTAATGTTGTTGAATTTTTCAGTAAAGTTCAATTCTTTAGCTTTGTAAAAAACATTGATAATCTTTTGGTACCGTTTTTGTGTAAAGACGAACCACAAAAACCTTTAAAAACCACAGTTGATACAACACCAAAGCCTGAAACAGACAGCCTGGTTGAAACACAAAAAATTGAAAACACGCAAAAGCAAGAAATAATAGAGTATTCAACAGGCCCAATCCAAGGAAGTCTTT
The DNA here is from genome assembly GCA_910587815.1 of Candidatus Gastranaerophilales bacterium. GTDB lineage: Bacteria > Cyanobacteriota > Vampirovibrionia > Gastranaerophilales > Gastranaerophilaceae > MGBC122484. Next base: position 7,132 of record CAJUNK010000006.1, read on the forward strand.
TTGGTTCAACACCTCAAAGCGTTCAAGATACTATAAGCCTTACAGTGGTTAACTTTCAAGAGTTTCAAAAAAATGTATTCGATAATAACAACCCCGTGGCATTTTTGATTGAACAAAATAATGTTTATTTTGCAGATAATAAAAACACAACATCAGCTACTTTAAAGGATGCAAAAGAATTTTTGTGTGATGAAAATATTAAAAAAATCACTTGTGATATTAAAAAAATTCTTGAACATAATATTGAAATAAACGGCGTAATTGATGATATTATGCTATCAAGCTATGTAAAAGATTCATCCAGAAAGCATGATTTAATTAGTCAAATTCAAAATTATTTAAATGTCATCCCAAATGAAGAAAATAAAAATGAACTTGCAGGCTACATTTATAAACTTCACAAACATTATATGGAAACTTTTTTGGAGGATGAAAAAAAACTTTTAGCAAATATTGAACTGCCACTTGCATTTGTATTATCTGATATGGAAAAAACAGGCATCAGCCTTGATACAAAATATTTAGAAGGATTATCAAAAGAAATTAATGGAAAAATTTCAAACTTTGAAAAAGATATCTATGAAGAAGCGGGCACAATATTTAACATAAATTCACCAAAGCAGGTGGGTGAAATTTTATTTAATACACTAAAAATTAAACCTGGCAAAAAAAATAAAACAGGATATTCTACAAACGCAAAAATACTGGAAGATTTGGCATTAGAACATAAAATTGCAAAAGATATTTTAGAACACAGAACATTAATGAAATTAAAAACCACATACGTGGATAACCTACCAAAGCTTTTAGCAAAAGATAACAAACTGCACACACATTTTAATCAAATAGTAACTACAACAGGAAGATTATCAAGTTCGGACCCTAATTTACAAAATATCCCAATTAAAACAGATTTTTCAAACAGAATAAGAGCGGCTTTTATCCCGTCAAGCAATGAATATTCAATACTTGCAGCAGATTATTCCCAAATAGAATTAAGGCTTCTAGCCCATGTTTCAGAAGATGAGGCGTTAATTAGTGCTTTTATGGATGATGTGGATGTACATACAACAACTGCATCAAAAATCTTTGATGTCAGCGTAAATGATGTCACAAAAGAAATGCGAAGAAAGGCAAAAGCTGTAAACTTTGGCCTAATATACGGGCAGACAAGATATGGTCTTGCATCAGCCCTCAATATCACCCCAATTGAAGCACAAACATTCATTGATAAATATTTTAAGCAATACCCAAAAATAAATACTTATATTACAAACACCCTAATTCAAGCCCATGAATGCGGTTACGTAGAAACAATCTATGGCAGAAAAAGATATTTGGGCGAAGAATTAAATTCAAGAAATGCTAAAATCAGAGAATTTGCAGAACGCGCCGCAATAAACGCACCACTCCAGGGTTCTGCCGCAGATTTAATAAAAATGGCAATGATTAGGCTTTATTATGAGCTTAAAAATAAAAATCTGCCTGCAAAAATGCTCCTTCAGGTGCACGATGAACTTGTGCTTGAAGTAAAAAATGATGCACTTGATGAAGTTCAAAAAACAGTACTGGATGCAATGGAATTAGACCAACCCCTAAAAGTGCCGTTAAAAGTAGACGTAAAAATAGGCAAAACCTGGAAAGACAGCAAATAAGGAAAATGAAATGATGAAGAAATTTAAACTTTTATTAATTCTTGCAATATTTTTCTTTATAACATCAAATGCAAATGCTTCTTATCTTGATGATTCCATTAAAAATTTTGGTGTTTCTGCTGATAATATGTATCTCACATCCTTATCTGTTTTAAATTCTCTAAATTACGAAATTTTAGAAATGCAATCTAAAAGCGGATATATCTTGTTTAGAACAGGTGCAAAAGATTACATTATGACAATTACAGTGCTAACACCCGTTACATCAAACATTAAAATCCTTCCTGCAAATAGCATATATTCTACAGGTACATCTGTTCAAAAAACAATCTTTGATGAACTTGAATTAAACAAATTAAATATCTTAAAAAAGCAAGGGTAAAAAATGCAAAAAACCCCTAAAAACCAGGAATATAAATATGCTCTTTGCCTTGTTGATATTAAAGTGCTTGGCACAAGAACTTTTTCATACCTTATCCCAGATGATATGAAAAATGATATAAAAATAGGCCAGCCTGTAATGGTGCCGTTTGGCAGGGGAAGAAAAATAAAGGCCTATATTGTAGGGTTTTCAAACTATTTAGAAGAAGGAATAAAGGCAAAATACATTGATGAAATTTTAGATAACGATGCTATGTTTGACCTTGAGTATTTAAAAATGCTTGAATGGGTTGCAAACTATTATTTTTCAGACCTTCCAACCGTTCTAAAAACTGCCCTTCCTGAAAAATTTTTCCAAAAGAATTTAAAAAAATACAGAAAACCAAACAAGGAATTGAAGGTTTTAAACACAAAAAAAAGTAAAAAACAAAATATACTGACAGAAGAACAACAAAAAATTTATGAACAAATAAAGAAAGTAAACGCAAAAACCTCCCTTCTATATGGCATTACAGGTTCTGGCAAAACAGAAATTTACTTTAAATTAATTGAAGACACTATAAATGACGGTAAAAACGTATTATTTTTGGCACCTGAAATTGCCCTTGTTTCCCAGCTTACAAGCCGCACAATAAAACGTTTCGGAAAAAACTCCGTGGGCATCTGGCACAGTTCAATTTCAGAAGCAGAAAAATATAAAGTATGGCAAAAATTAAGATGCGATGAAATAAAAATCCTCTTTGGCGCACGCTCATCCGTTTTTGCACCAATTCAAAACCTTGGCCTCATAATAATTGATGAAGAAAACGACCCTGCCTATAAACAAACCATGCCAGCCCCAAGATATTCAGCTATTGAAGTAGCTAAAAAACTTGCAGAATTAAACAATGAAAACGGCGGCACAAAAATCATCCTTGGAAGCGCCACCCCAGATATTAAAAGCTATTATGAAGCTAAAAATTCAAATTCACTCTTTGTTTTAAACCAAAGATACAATAATGCAGCCCTTCCAAAGGTAAAAATTATTGATATGCGAATGGAGCGCGGAATGGGCAACAACGGCATATTTTCAAAATATTTAATTGATGAAATCAAAAAAACCGTTAAAAATAAAAATCAGGTAATCCTTTTAATAAATAGGCGCGGCTTTTCAAGCTACACCCAGTGCCTTGAATGTTCAACTGTCATTGAATGCCCAAAATGCGCAATCCCTTTGATTTACCACAGTGCAACGCATTCTCACCGCTGCCATTATTGTAATTATGAAATCAAAAATTTAACAAAATGCCCAAAATGCGAACATGAAGACACCCTTGAAAACTTTGGCACAGGCACCCAAAGGGTGGAAGACATTGCAGGAAAAATTTTCCCCGATATGAAAATCCAAAGACTGGATTCAGACAGTCTTACAAAGAAAAATGAACATTTTGAAATATTGGAAGCTTTTTCAAAGGGTGAAATAGACATTTTAATTGGCACACAAATGATTGCAAAAGGCCTGGATAACCCAAATGTCACCCTTGTTGGCGTCATAAATGCAGATTTAAGCTTTAATCTGCCTGATTTTAGAAGTTCTGAACGCGGTTTTTCATTGTTGTGCCAGGTCGCAGGAAGAAGCGGCAGAGGAGAAAAGGAAGGAAAAGTAATTTTCCAAACCTTTAATAATACAAATATTTTTCTTGATAAAGCACGGGAACAGGATTATGAAAGCTTTTATGAAAATGAAATAGAGATAAGGGAAGCCTTTGATTATCCCCCGTTTTCAAAGATTATAAGAATAATTTTAAGCTCTGATAATAATTTCCGTGCAGAAAAATCAGCAATGGAAATTTCAATGCGGTTAAAGGATTGGATAGATAAACTGTCTCTATCTGAAAGATTAATAGTTATGGGGCCTGCCCCTTGCGTTTTAGAAAAAATAAGGGGCGAATTTCGGTTTAATATAATAGTGAAAAATAAACTTGATGAAAAAGGCCATAATACAATCCTTTCATTTTTAAGAAAAATTATCCTTCCAAACGATATAAAAATGGTCATAGATGTAGACCCAATGGATATTTTATAAAAACAAAACACAAAGCCCGGCAATGCTAATTAAAAATCACCTAAATTCAAATAAAACAGATATTTTGATAAATTCTTACACATCCCTTTTAAATGAAGGAGTGGATGCAGAAAATATCCTTGTTATTGTGCAAAATTTTAAAAAAAGAAATGAATTCATAGAAAAAACAAAATCTAATTTAAAAATTGATGCTGTCACAAATTTCAATATCTACACGTTCTTTGGTCTTGTTTATAATAAAATCCTTGATAATTGGCCCATAATTGAAAATGAAATAAGGGATAAAAACGCTAAAATCACTCCGCATCTTTCAGGACTAGAAGTTAGCCAATATATTTTTAAAAAAGCAATAGATGAGGTACAATTTAGGGGCTATAATTCAAAAGGAAACCTTCTGCACCAGCTTTTAAGGCGATATTCTTTGTGTGTTTTAAATGCTCTGACACCTGATGAAATTAAAGAAAGAGCAAAAATTTTATCTGACCCTTTTTATTCTGATATTAAAAATGCACTGAACCTTTATAAATTAAAAACTTTAAATCTTCGCGCGTTTGATTATCTTCGCCAAACTGATATTTTTAAATACGTTTATAAAAATTCTAAAAACCCTTATGAATACGTATTTTTAGATGACGGCGATGAGATAACACCAGCCTTGTTTGAATATTTAAATTTTATAAAAAATGATGTAGAAGAATTTTTTATAGCCTATGATGAATACGGCTGCACAAGAAAAGGCTTTCTTGGCGCTTTAGAATTTGACTTTGAAAGGTTTCTAAACACAAAAGCCATTTTGCAAAATAATAATGACCCAAAAACAAAAAAAGCCGATGAAATATTTCAAAATATCAAAAACGATAAAGCGGTTGAAATTGAAAATTCTGAAATCAAAAGCTTCATTAGGCAAGATGAAATGATAGCAAATGCGGTAAATACGATAAATGAACTTTTAAATAACCCTTTAAATAAATTAAAACCTTCTGACATTGCAATAATTACCCCAAATATTGATGATTACCTTAAAATCCAATTAGATAAAATAAAAGCGCCTGTTCAATATTTATCAGGCAGTGAAAAATTATCTAAAAACCCAATCCTTGCAGGTTTTCTAGAAATTTTAAAAGCACTTAATAATAAAAATTTAAAAATTTCACCCTATGTTTTAAGGGGTATCCTTGCAAGCATTTTAAAGCTAGATTTTAATACAATTTTAAAAATTGCAGATGAATATGAAGTTTTAGATAATGATATATTTAACTGCCTAAAAAACCACATCCAAAACCCAGATATTGAAAAATTTTTAACCACACTTAATGAAATAAAAGATTTAAAATTATCAGAACAATTATTTACCCTTGCACAAGAATACATTGAATTATCCCCCAAAAATAAAGATGCCCTCTATAAAATAAACCAATTATTAAAACAAATAAGGGATTTTGAAGAAATATTCAACCCAAATGAAAATACTCAAAACAAAGAATTAAATAAAAATCTTATATTGCAATTAGAAAATACCATAGTTTCAGAAAACCCGCTAAATAGTGCCATTGTTGAAGAAGATGCAATAACGGTTTCAACCGCACAAAAATTAATTGATAATTCTATCGCATCAAAACACACATTTTTATTGGATACCACAAGCTCAAACTGGACAAAGCAAGATATTGGCCCTCTTTATAATGCCTGGGTATTTCAAAAAAGCTGGAAGAAAAAAACCTTTGAACTTGAAGACAATATAAAATGCGCCCTTGATAAAACAGCAAGAATTTTAAGAAAAATCTACCTTCTAAATTCAGATAAAATATATATTTATTCAAGCATCTATGATTTTTTAGGGGTAGAAAATTTTAAGGGCATAAACCACTTTTTTAAAGAACCTAAAACCCTTGCCATAGAAGAAAAACCAGTAAAAAAAGAGTTTAAAATCATCCCAAGAACTGATCAAGCGCCTGTTTTAGAATATAAAGAAGGCAAAATGGCAGTCAGCGCTGTTGCAGGCGCTGGCAAAACAACCATTATGCTTGCCCTTATTTTAAAGCTTTTAAATGAAAAAATTCTGCCTGAAAACATATTTGTACTTACATTTATGGATTCTGCTGCAAGGAATTTTAAAGAAAGAATTAAAGAAAATTTCCCGCACCTTGTGGAATTGCCGCACATTTCAACAATCCATGGCCTTGCCCTTAGAATTTTAAGAGAAAATAACAATCACACAAAATTAAACCTTGATGTAGATTTTGAAATTTTAGATGAAATTAAAAGAAATAATATAATAAAGGATATAATTTCAACCCTTGGGCTTGATTTATCTAAGGCAGAACTTTATGATAGGGCAATTTCAGCCTATAAAAACCAAAAACACCAAAATCTTGATAAATTATCCCCCTTGTTTCGCCGTATCTATGAAACTTATAAAACCACCCTTCTAAGCAACAATTACATTGATTATGATGATTTATTATCCCTTTCACTCACACTTTTAAGGAAGGATAAAAATATAAGAGAATATTACCAAAACCTGATGAAATATATAATTGAAGATGAAGCACAAGATTCAAGCGAAATTCAGCAAGAATTAATAAAAATCTTATCAGGCTACCATAATAATTTAATCCGCTGCGGAGATGTGAATCAGGCTATCACAACAACATTTTCAAACGCAGATGTAAAGGGTTTTAGAAAATTCATATCAGAAAACAATAACGTTAAAATGAATTATTCAAATAGAAACGCAACAGGCATAATAGATTTTGCAAATGCGCTCATTGAATATGGAACAAAAGTATCAGATACCGCATTTTTGCCAGTAAAAACAATGCCTGTGGAAGGAAAAAATATTGTTGATAAAAACAGTGTTAATATTTTAACGTTTGAAAAAGAAAATGAAGAAAAAGATTTTATATTAAATAAAATTAAAGAAATCCAAAGCACAAAACAAAATAGTGTAGCAATACTTTTAAGAAGCAATAGAGAAGTTGCCGAATGGAGTACCTTTTTATCTGAAAATACACGATTTAAAATCACCACAAATTCTGACACATTAAATTTAAATCCCGTATTTAGGACAGTTCTTGCAATATTAAATTTTATAAACAACCCTTTGCATAATTTAACAATTAAAGAATGTGCTAAAACATTGATGGGGCTTGGCTTTTATAAAGATGACAGTGAAATTTTTGAATTTCTAGATAAAAATAATGACACAGCAAAAACACCCTTCATCCTTGGAAACAATGAATATTTCAGCATCTTTTGGGATTTAAAATATTTTATTCAAATGTGGAACGCGCCAATTTATGAAATAGCATATAAAATAGGTGAATTTTATTTTTCACGCTCAGCGTTTGAAAATGAAGCCAGAAAGGCAAATATATCATTGGTTTCAGGTATAGTATCAAAGGTTTATAATGCAAATAAAACCTTTGAAGATACCGTAAAAAAATTAAACGATATGGCAAATAAGCCAAATAGAACAGGCATCAAACTCATTACGGATGTAAAAACCAATAATGATGCAGAAATTCAGGTTTTAACCCTTCATAAATCAAAAGGGGATGAGTTTGACCACGTTTTTATCCCTAAAATGTCCACAGACAGCCTTTCTTTGGATATTAATGATATCAAATTAAAGGAAAATTCAAAATTTATTGAAACAATAAAAACAGAACCAAAAAACGATGAAGAATTAAAAAAAGAAATTTTGGATGAAAATTTCAGACTGGCCTATGTCGGTATAACCCGCGCCAAAAGAAAGCTTTACTTAACCTGTGCAAAAGAATATAAAATATTTAATAAATTGAAAGAAAAGTGCCCAAATCAGCTTTTATCTGATATCACCCCGAAAATTCAGCCAAATGTCGCACAGCACAATGCTTTGGAGGAAAAATGCCAAAATTAACAAAAACCTACAGTGCAAATTCCTTAAAATTACTGGATTTTGACCCGCAGCAATATATCTTAAAATATAAAGAAGGCCTTTTTTTAAACCCCGCTAAAGAAAGCACAAAGGCTGGTGAAAAATTGCACAGTTTTTTATGTTATTACCTGAAAAACTTTGATATGACAAAATTTGAGGCCTCATTATCTAACGTAGATAAAACTTTTTTAAACAACATAAAAACCTTTGATGCTGTAGAAAAATTAAAAAGCGCTAAAAATAAAGACATAGAGCAGCCTTTTTTAATAAAATGCACCCCGCAAAACGCTCTTACAAAGGGCGCAGCGGATTTTGCTGATGGTGCTTTTTACCTTACAGGCAGATTTGATGCGATTTTAAAAGATATAGATACTACTTCAGATGCAAACACGCAAATAAAAATCTATGATTGGAAAACGCAAAACCTGCCAAAAGACCCTGAAAATGACATCCAAACAATAGTTTATTTGTATTGCGCATCAAAACTTTATAAAACGCAAAACGTTTCTATCACATATATTTCACTCACAAAAAATGAAAGTGTTGGAATACCTTATAATAAGGATTTTGATTATTTTAAAAGAATTTTTGATATAACGCGCAAAGCCCCTATTTAAAGGCATTTAAAAGCATGTAAAAGCGACAAACCCTATTCAAGTGCAGTTAAAATCAAAGGCCCATCATCAGTTGCAGCAACAGTATGTTCAAAATGCGCAGAAGCTTTGTTATCAATTGTAGAAACACACCAGTTATCATCCATTGAAACAACAACCTCATCCACGCCTAAATTTATCATAGGTTCAATTGCAATAACATATCCTGATTTAATTTTTGTTTTATTGTTCACCCTATAATTGAACAAAAACGGGTCTTCATGCATATTTCGCCCCACGCCATGACCGCCGTATTGACGTACTATGCCATATTTTCTACCAGTGCCATCAGAATTTTTTAATTCTAAAGGTATATTTTGTGCAATCCCAAGCGCTGTATCTTCTACTGCCCCTGAAATATCATCCAAAATATTATCAGGCCTCATTTTATCTATACCATTAAACAGGGCAAGCTCTGTTATTTTCAACAAATCTTCGTATTCTTTGCTTATTTTACCTACAGGATATGTCCAAGCTGAATCACCCACAAGACCTCTATATGTTGCCCCCACATCAATTGAAACAATATCGCCTTCTTTTAAAATACGATTCTTCGATGGAATCCCATGCACCACTTCTTCATTAATTGATGTACAAATACATCCTGGAAAACCGTTATACCCTAAAAATGTCGGGGTGCATTTATTTTCTTTTATAACACGCGCTGCAATTTCATCCAATTCCAAAGTTGAAACCCCAGGCTTTACAGCACCCTTCATTGCCTGATGCACAAGCGCCACAACACCACCTGCATGGCGCATAAGTTTAATTTCTTCTCTAGATTTTCTATTAATCATTTATTGCATTCTTTAATTCATTATAAACGGCTTCAATGCTTTGATTCGCATTAATTTGAACCAAAATCCCATCTTTTTTATAAAAATCAAGTAAAGGTTTTGTTTCATTATTATAAGTTTCAAACCTTAAAACCGCTGTTTCTTTCGTATCGTCTTTTCTTTGAACAAGTTCAACATTGCAAATATCGCATTTGCCATCATTTTTTGGTGCAGAACTTTTTAAATTATAAATCTTGCCGCATTTTGGGCAAGACCGTCTATTTACAAGCCTTTCCACTAAAACATCGGTTGGAATATCAAAATAAATTGCCACTTTTTCATCTTTTGAAAATTTAAATGGGGAATTTTCCCACATATTTTTCAACGCCTGCGCTTGTTCAATGCTTCTTGGAAAACCATCTAAAATATATCCATCCTTGCAATCAGGCCTTGAAATTCTTTCATTAATAACAGATTGCACAACTTCAATCGGCACAAGCTGGCCTTTATCAATAAAGCCTTTTGCTATTTTGCCAAATTCAGTTTCATTTTTAATGTTTTCTCTTAAAAGAGACCCTGTGTCCACATGCGGAATATTTAATTCTTTTGATAGCACATCTGTCTGTGTACCTTTGCCGCATCCTGGTGGCCCTAAAAAAATGAAAACTTTTTTCATAAACTCCTCTTTTTTATTCCTGTTTTAAAAAACTTTCATAATTTTTTGCAAGCATGTGCGTTTTGATTTGATTAATAAAATCAAGCGCAACACCAACCATAATGATTAATGATGTAGCACCAAGCCCTTGAAGTGTTGTAATATTTGTAATCTTTGAAGCAATTGTGGGTACAAGTGCAATAATACCAAGTGCAATAGCACCAATAAACATTAATCTTGATAAGATTTCATCTAATTTTTCTGCTGTAGGCTTGCCTGGTTTCACACCAGGAATAGCAGAACCATATTTTTTAAGATTATTTGCAATCTCTTTTGGCTGCATATTTGGAATAATTGAAGCATAGAAGAATGTCAATGCCACAATTAATAAGAAATAAATTACATAATAACTTAAACTGGATGGGCTTAAAAACGCACTCATTGTTTCTAAAACATTTTTTAGAGCAGGGTTTGAAATGTTCATTTGATGAACAAACCCTAAAATTGTTGCAGGGAATAATAAAATTGCAACAGCAAAGATAATCGGCATAACACCGCCCGGGTTTAATTTAAACGGAATATTTGAATTTTGACCGCCATAAACTTTGTTTCCTACCTGACGTCTTGCAGAAACTATGGGCACCTTTCTTACAGCATCATGCAAAATTATGATAAAAATAATTGTTGCAACAAATATTAATAATAATGCCATAATACCCAATTGAAGCCTTGGGTCTTGTGATACAAGGGTTGCAGTCCTTGATGTATACAAAGGAATACCTGAAATAATACCTACAAAAATTAATAATGAACCACCATTTCCAATACCTTTTTCAGTGATTAATTCTGCAAGCCACATCACCATTACAGCCCCTGCGGTTAAAGCTATCATAGAGCCCATATAAAACATAAACGGATTAACGGTGCTCATCACAGAACCCTGCAATTTTGATAAAATTGTTACAAACACAAAAGACTGGAAAAAGGCCAAAATAACCGTAAACTGCCTTGTTAATTGCTGAATTTTACGTCTGCCTGCTTCTCCTTCTTCTTTTTGAAGATTTTCAAGATATGGAATAATTACAGCCAAAAGCTGCATAATAATTGAAGCTGTGATATAAGGCCCGATACCCAATGCAAAGATTGAAACTTTTCCCAAAGCACCGCCAGAAAATAAATCCAAAAAGCCTATCATATTATTTCCCGCAGCAAGAGCTTGGAACACTTCATTGTTTATCCCAAATATTGGAAGCTGGGCACCAAATCTGAATAGAGCGATAATTATAAACGTAAAAATAAGCTTTTGCTTTAAGCCGCTTGCTTGAATATTTGAAACCAAACTTTGAAGCATTTGCTCGTTATTTGCCTGTTGCATCTTGGTAATTGACCTTTCTTTATTTTTTAAAACGAAAGCCTAAACCGGCACAAAATAGAATTTTCACCGGTTTAGAAACTTTCAATTTATATAAAAACTATACTAATTCTACTTTACCGCCTGCTTTTTCAATTTTTTCTTTAGCAGATTCGGTTGCATAGCTGGCTTTCACAGTAATTGACTTTGAAATTTCACCATTGCCCAATACTCTCAAAACTTCAGCAGATGAGTGAGCAAGCTTGTTTTCTTTCAAATAATTTAAATCAATTTCTGCAACATTAAGTTTTTCTAATGCAGAAACATTAATTTCAGCCACATTTAAAGCATGAATATTATTAAACCCTTTTAATTTAGGTAAACGTCTAAATGCTGGCATTTGGCCGCCTTCAAAACCGCGTTTTGCAGTTCTGCCGCTTCTTTGGCCTTCACCGTTATGACCGCGACAAGATGTTTTACCATGGCCTGATGATCTTCCTCTGCCTACTCTTTTAGATTTTTTAACAGCTCCTTCGGCAGGTTTTAAATCTTCTAATGTTATCATTTTATTTTATTCCTTATAATTTTTTAACTATTTTACTACTTCAACAAGATGGGGGATTTTATTTACCATACCCATAATAATATCGGTTTTATTGTGTTCTACAACCTGATTTGTCTTTGTTAAGCCAAGAGCTTTCACAATTTTTGTATGTTTTTCTGGAGCACCAATTGTGCTTTTCTTTAAAATTATTTTTATTGTTTCTGTCTTTGCCATTTTTATATACCTTTTTCTTTTTTAAATCTAAACTATTTTGAACCTAAAAGTTGATTCATTGAAATTCCCCTTTGGGCTGCAACCTCTTTAAATGTTCTTAAAGATTTTAGAGCATTTAATGTAGCATTAGCAGCATTTAAAGGAGATTTTGAACCTAAAGATTTAGATAAAATGTTTTCAATTCCTGATAATTCAAGCACTGCACGAACTGCACCACCTGCAATAACACCAGTACCTTGAGAAGCAGGTTTTAAAACAACACTGCCTGCACCGCTGCGGCCTGTTATCATGTGTGGAATTGTGGTTTTAAAGATAGGAACAGTGATTAAATTCTTTCTACCGTCTGCAACTGCTTTTTGTATTGCAACAATAACTTCAGCAGCCTTTGCAACGCCCATTCCAACTTGTCCTTTTTTATTACCAACGATAACAATTGCACGGAAGGAAAGTTTTTTACCGCCCTTAACAACCTTTGTAACACGACGGATTTGAACAACTTGTTCTTTCCATTCTGATTCAACAGGTTCAACTGTTTCGATTTTTCTTCTTCTTTGCCCTTTTCTTTGTGGTTTTAATTGTTGAACTTCAACGTTTTCTTCAACTTCAACTGTTTCCACTGTTTCTGTTGTTTCTTCCACAGCTTCTGTATTTTCAACTTCACCAGCTTGAATTTCTTTTTCTTCGCTCACGTTTTTATTACCTTTCGCTTTTTATATTATTCTTTACCCAATAAAATTTTAAAAACACCAAATAACCTTGATTTAAGGCTATTTTAGATATTTGAGATGTTGGGCGCCAAACTAATGGCATTTCTGACATTTTAATAATACATGCTAAATTATTTTTTGCAAGCAACAAAAATTAAATCAAAAACCAGCAAAAGTATAATATCAAAATGATGCAGCAATTTTTAATGACACTCGTCCATCAAGTGCATCAGGAATTATAAAATCAGAACAAAGTTCATCTTCATTCACAATCTCAGCAAGTGCAAGAGCGGCTTTAATTTTTACATCATCATCAATTTTTTTAAGCCCATTGTCTAACACACCTTTAAATAAACCTGGGAAAACTAGTGAATTATTTATTTGATTGCAAAAATCACTTCTGCCTGATGCTGCAATCTTTGCGCCAGCATCCAATGCTAGATTTGGCAATATTTCAGGCTCAGGATTTGCAATTGCAAAAATAACCGCATTTTGTGCCATTGTACGCACCATATCCTGTGTTAATACGCCTTTTGCACTTACACCTATAAAAATATCTGCGCCTTTAATGCCTTCGGTTAAATTTCCCTTAAAATTTTCATAATTTGTAATTTCAGCTATTTTATCAAGGCTTTCATCGTTGCAATCACGGCCTTTATACACGCATCCTGCCTTATCAAACATTAAAATACCATCTCCGCCGGACTTTTTAGGGTTTAATATCTCCCGCATTTTTATTAAAAGTCGGCAAATTGCCTGCCCTGCTGCACCTGCACCTGAAAAAACAATCTTAACATCAGCTAAATCTTTATCTACAACCTTTAATGCATTCAAAAGTCCTGCCAATACTACAATTGCCGTGCCATGCTGGTCATCATGAAAAACAGGGATAGAAAGCGAATTTATAAGATTTTCTTCAACCTCAAAACACCTTGGCGCACTGATATCTTCTAAATTTACCCCTGAAAAAGAACCTTCCAAAAGATAAACAATGCGTTCAATTTCGCTTGGTACCTGCGTTTTCAGGCACAATGGCATAGCATCCACTCCGCCCAATTCCTTAAATAATACCGCTTTTCCTTCCATAACAGGAATTCCTGCTTCTGCGCCAATATTACCTAATCCAAGCACGGCAGAGCCGTCAGAAACTATTGCCACAGGCTTTTTAATTTCATCAGGTAAAATGTCAACCACTCTTGTTTCAATCACACCGCCTAGAAGGCGTCTAAGCTCAACAGGTTCAAGTGTTTCAGGATTTATATTTTCGCTAAACACACACCCCTTACTCATTTTAGGCGTATCGAATTCAGCATCATAAGGCAGTCCCTTTATTAAAGCCGCATCCACCCCGATAAAATTCGGCATAATATTTTTTATCAAAAAATCAATCTCATCATTACGCACAGTTTCATCATCAGATAGTGCAGAACGCTTAATTTCAAAAGGATACGCGTCAACACCATACGCTTCTTTCAAATATACTGCACGTTTCAGACTGTCATTATAGTTAAAAGACAGTACCCCAACTGAATTTGACCTGTTTGTAAGGTCAAAAACCTTGTCGTAATCTTCATATATAGCAGTGGAGCTTTTTGCAACCCCAGGGGTATAAATGAGCGCAAGCATTTTTTTGTTTTCAACCTTAATTTTCGGCACAATTTCAATTGATTTCATAATTATCTTACCTTATTTTCTTCGCCCTTAATCAAACGTTTAATGTTTTCGCGGTGTAAATAAGTTACATAAACCGCAGCAACCACACAGTACACTACGTATGCAAAAGGTGCCTTAAATAAAAACATCAAAAATGGCGATAAAATAAGTGCAATAATAGAACCCACAGAAACATACTTTGTAATGTATGTAATAATACTCCAAACAACCGCCAAAATAAGCCCTATCTGCCAATTTAGCGCCAGTATCGTACCCACGCCTGATGCAACGGACTTTCCGCCCTTAAATTTTAAAAATATCGGTTTTGAATGCCCAATAATCACAAATATTGCAGCAATAACAGCAGCTAAAGGTATGTCTGGATACAATAATTTAGCTGCAATAACAGGCAGTGCTCCTTTTATAGCATCTAAAAGCATCACAATGAAAAACCATTTTTTTCCTAAAACACGCTTTACATTTGTTGCCCCTGTGGAACCAGAACCGATTTCTCTTATATCTTTACCAGTTTTAGCTTTTACTATTAAATATCCTGTTGGAATTGAACCTATGATATAACTTAAAGCAGCTGCCTGCAATAAATATGAAATTTTCATGGCTGTATTAAAAGTATTAATATCCATTATTTTTCCTTCTCTTTTCTTTCCCTAAATGACATCCGGATTGGCGTGCCAAAAAATCCGAATGCATCCCTTAATTTCTTTAATAAATACCTTTTATAAGAATCTTTTATTAAATCTTTATTGTTTACAAATAATACAAATGTAGGCGGTTTATTTTTCACCTGTGTCGAATAATAAATTTTTGCAAATTTACCTTTTATAGAATTTGGCGGATTTAACGCTACAGCCTCATTTACAACCTTATTTAAAAGCCCCGTTTGAACACGTTTATCACGTTCAGCTGCAACTTCAATTGCTGTATCGAAAATCTGATTTAGCCTTTGGCCTGTCTTTGCACTTATAAAAATTTTCTTTGCATAGTTTAAAAATGGCGCTTCTTCTTCTATCTGTTTTTCAAGTTTATGGGTTTGTACATTTTTAATTAAATCCCATTTATTAAACGCCACAATAAGCCCGCACCCTGCTTCTTCCACGGTTTGTGCTATCTTTTTATCCTGATCCGTAAGGCCTTCAACCGCATCTATTACTAAAAGTGCAACATCAGCCTCCCTGATAGCACGGATAGCTCTATCCACAGCAAATGCTTCTACCCCGTAATCTACCTTGGATTTTTTCCTAATACCTGCTGTATCCACTAAAATAAAATCTCTATCTTTATAGATAACTTCAGAATTAATGGAATCACGTGTAGTGCCAGAAACTGGCGATACTATAGCCCTGTTTTCATTCAAAAGGTTATTTAATATGGAACTTTTACCAGCATTAGGTTTGCCTACAATTGCAATCTTAATAACCCCTTCATCAACATCTTCATCAGATTTTTTCTCTAAATCTTTTGTGATTAAATCAAGTAAATCTCCAACACCACCAGAACCATGAAGTGCTGATAAACCTAAAGGTTCACCCATTCCAAGCGCATAAAAATCAGACACATTGCCAATTTCAGACATGCTATCCATCTTATTTGCCACCAAAACAATCTCTTTGCCTGATTGTCTTAAAATATTTGCAATATCAGTATCATAAGGGGATAAGCCTGCCTTTGCATCCACCACAAAAAGAATAGTATCTGCTTCATCCACAGCAAGACGCGCCTGATTAAAGATATTATTCACAAATTCATCATCATCATTTGTAACAATGCCGCCTGTATCAATCAGGATAAATTCTCTATCTTGCCATTCAGCATCAAAATAAATCCTATCACGCGTAACACCAGGCATATCATCCACAATGGAACGCCTTTGGCCTAAAATTCTATTAATAAGGGTGGATTTTCCAACATTCGGCCTGCCCACAACAGCCACAATTTTACTCTTTTTCATAGCTTTTTCATTCTAGCATGGAAAAATTAAAATTTACATTTCTTATAATTTTGTAAATTATTTTAAACGTTTCGTTTATTTAAATACAAGGAAAAAAGATATGAAATTACAAAGCATAAACTTAAACCAAAACTATAAAATTCAAAAAAATAAAAACACTCAAACCCGGCCAAATAATATAGACCCTGCAAAAACCCCTACAAATAATAAGCTTGCATGCTACCCTTCAGGGTATTATTTAAATTTTGGTGCAATGAAAAAGAGTCAATTTACAGGTTTAGATTTATTTGTCGTAAATAAATTTAAGGCTCCGATATCAAAATTTAATTCTGATGAAGATTTGCAAAACTGGGCAGATAAAACAATAAAAACTTTATTAAATGAAACACAATTAGACGGCAGATGGGAAGAAACAAGAGAAGAAAGAGAAAAGACTATTGAAGAATGGACAAATTATGTTCAAAAAGAAAATGATGCCTACACAAAAACAATCCAGCTTTTAGTTTTAGATTCAATCTTAAAGGAAACGAATGAAAATAACGATACCATCCCGCCTGCTTTAAATAAAGGGGTGCTGGCAGATACTTTGGCCCAAATATTAGATGCAGTATCAGCAAATAAAAATTATCAGTGCAATTTTAATAAACTTTATCAAAATAATTTGAAAAATTTTTATTTAGATAAAACAAACGGTGATGAAAAACCTGAGGATTTAAAGGATTTTACAGGCTGGATAGAAATTAAATCCAAAATAAATGATGAAAAAAATTTTGAAGATAACGTAAATAAATTAAAAACTCTATCCCACCCAGCCTGGTGCACAAAATCCTTTAATGCAAGGCCATATCTTGAAAAGGGAGATTTCCACGTTTTTTATGAAAATGGAAAACCAAAGCTTGGGGTGAGGTTTATCGGGGATAGAATTGAAGAAGTGCAGGGCGAAAAGAACGATTCTATCATCCCTTTTGAATACTATAATACCTTTTTAGCCTATGCAAGGGAAAATAATTTAAAACCTTCCAAAAATTTAAAGACAGAAATGCAAAATACAAAAGAAAAATTTGAGGCCATAAAAACTGCAAAGAAAGAATTGAAAGAAGCCATCCAAAATAAAGACTATGAAACAATTTTAAAACATTTTGGGTTCAATGTGGAATTTGATGAAAATGACCTTATGATTTTAGATGAATACAAAAAACCTGCTAAATCCTTTAACCTCGCTGATATTGGGGTGAATGAAGATGATTTATTTAAAAATATTGTAAGAATAAAAGGAGACGCCAATTTCAGCGGCACAGCCGTAAGAAACACAGGAAACCTAAAGCATATTGAAGGCAGCGTTGTGCTTGCAAACTCTAAAATTCAGGCTATGCCAAGGCTGATAAGTGCATACAATAAACAAAAAACAGGCTATAATGATGCAAACAGCGATTTACACTATAGTTTAAAAGAAGAAAATCTGAAAACCATAGCAAATGAATTAAAAGATGCTGTAGAAAATAAAGACTACGCCGCCATTTTAAGATATTTTGACATAAATTTTGAATATGATGAAGACGGCCTTATGGTTTTAGATGAATTTTATGAACCCTGGGGCTTTAGATATTCTGAAATTGGCGTAAATGTTGAAGATTTATTAAAAAATGTATCAGAAATTAAAGGGAAATTCTATTTTTTAACAGACCGCATAAAAAACATTGGCAGCATAAAAAATATTGGCGGTGAAATTAAAGATTATAGTGCATCAGAACTCTATATTTCAAAAAAAGTGAGTGAAAACAAAAAAGAAGGAATTGAACTTATTGCAAAAAATAGCGGTTATTTCATAGATTCCGATGAAAACGGAATTACGGTTAAAAAATTTGATAAAAAACTGGAAAAAGCCCTTATAGAATATGGTATAGAACCTGACGAAATTTTTGAACACATAACAAGAATTGACGGAAATGCAGATTTTAGAGAATCTAAAATTACTGATATTAAGGGCCTAACCTACATAAAAGGGGATGTTGATATAAGAAAATCAAACCTTAAAAATTCAGATTTTATAGATGTGGAATTTGGCGAAGAAGAAGAATAACCCCGCGTCAGCCGGTGCCCCTGACACTACGGCAACACCCGCGCAAACCCTGTATTTTTCAATATCTCAACTGTTGAATGCGCCTTATTCAAGGTATAAAAATGAATTCCATCCACACCGTTTTTTATTAAATCCTCAACCTGATAAGATGTCCATTCAATCCCAGCCTTTATAGTATCTTCCTTTGAATTTTGCCATCTTTCAAAATGATTCTGCGCCTTTTTTGATAATTTAATACCGGATAAATTTACCATCTTCATAAGCCCACTATAGCTTATAACAGGTAAAAGCCCTGCGCATACAGGCACATTTATCTTATGCTTATTAAGACATTCTAAATAGTTATAAAATTTTTCATTTTCAAAGAAAAACTGTGTAAAAATGGCACCGCCACCGGCATTTAGCTTTGTTTTCAAATTTTTAATATCAATATCTTTGCTTTCGGCTAAAATATGCCCTTCAGGATATCCCGCAACCGCAATTTCAAGCTCTGTTTTCTGTTTTATAAATTCCACAAGCTGATATGCAAACTTAAAATCACGATAGCAAATTTCAATATCTTCAGGTTCATCCCCGCGAAGTGCTAAAATATTTTGAATTTTGTAACTTTCAATTTCTTTTAGATAGTTTTCTATAAATTCTTTATTTGAACAAACACAGGTAAAATGTGGCATTACAATATCAAAATTAAAATTTTCCATCAAACTTTTTGTAATTATATTTGAATTTTCACGGTTTTTACCGCCAGCCCCGTAAGTTACAGAAACAAGAGATGGTTGAAAATTTTCATTCAAAAATTTTAATTCTTCAAAAAGTGCTTTTTGTTTGTATTCAAAACTATCACTTAACACATTTTCCTTTGGTGCATCTGCTTTTGGTGGAAAAATTTCTATTGAAATTACAGGTTTTTTACACATGCATTTATTTTCATGCATAGCATTTGCATCTGTGGCTATGATGTCTGCATTCTTGTCTATATTTTTATTATAAAGTTCGCTAAGTTTCATTTTTCGCTATCCTATATCTTAAAACCAGTTTCAGCAAGAATTTTTTCTATATCAATTTCAGGCTTTAATTTCATCGCTAAAATTTTAGTTTCAGACACTGCACTATTTTTTTGCCCATCTTTAATAACTGGCAAAGATACAATTTTTACAGCATCTTTCTCTGTTGTAATAATATATTTTGCGCCATATTTTTTTGCTAAAGCTTTAATGTTTTCAATATCTTCATCATTATAAACATAATGATCATCAAAGCTTCTTGTATCAAGAAGGTTATAAGGCTTTAGATAATGATAAAACTGCTTTGGCTGTCCAATAGCAGAAAATGCAAAAACATCCTGGATTTCAGATGTATTAATGGTTTCACCTGTTTTTATATCATAAAAATAATCTGCCCTAAATTTAGATATAAAAACGGGTTTTTTAAATTTTTCTTCTAAAAACTTTGAAATGCGTTCTATTTGTACATTTTCAGTATTTTCTTTATCAATTAAAATAATTCCATCAGCTCTTTTAATTTCCCCTAAAGGTTCCCTTAAAGGGCCAAGCGGCAAAAGAAAACCGTTTCCAATAAATTTATTAATATCAAAAAGCAAAAGTGTTAAATCTTTTTTAATCTTCCTGTTTGAAAACCCGTCATCCATCACAATAATTTCCGCATCAAGATTTTTCACAGCAAAATTTGCGCCTAAAAGCCTGTCACTTGATGAAACCACAGCAAAATTTTCAGCATTTTTTGCAATTAAATTAACTTCATCCCCGGAAAGTGCTGCGTCATCAATTAAAATTTTTTCATAATCTCTAATAATATTTACACCCTTTAATTTTCCACCATAGCCACGGCTTAAAGATAAAACTTTTTTATATTTTGACAAATATTTACAAAATTCAATAGTTACAGGTGTTTTACCTACACCACCTGTGGTTAAATTTCCAATACAAATAATTTTTGAATTGTTTTTATAAGCACTCTCATCATCAAAAGCTATGCTATTACTACTAAAAGACACACAGATAGATTTTTCAGATAAAATTTTTAATTTGTATAAGAAATTTTTAAGTTTTATTACAAAAGAATAAAAAACCGCAGGCACAAAGAACAAAATAAAAAATATTATACTCAACAAAATGCCGCATTTATTATAGTGAAATTCTGTTACAAGTTGTCTGAAATTTTTCATATAATGCCTTTGTTTGTCTTAAAATCTGCCACAAAAAACCAAGCTTAAAACGGCGCCATAAACCTAAAAACAAAAAACAAACTAGAACATCAACCTAAAAAGTAAAAATCTTTTGTTTAATTTTTCTGAAAATTTCTTCAAATTCCTTGCCGTCACAACAGTATCAGAAAGTGCCGATGAAACAGATAATTGTTCTTCTTTTGGCATTTTGCCTGCTTTTGTTAAGCTTTGATTAACGCTTGCAATAGCCTGGCTTAGGCCGGATAATGTGGATTTTAAATCTTTTTTCACATTTTCATCATCAGTAAATTCATTCACATAAACTGAAATATCTGCTAAATTTTTAGAAATTTCATTAAGGTTTGTCATGATTTCTTTTGTGTTTTTATCTTCAATCAAAGTGTTTAGATTATCAGATAATTTTCCAACAGATGCCACAGTTGCTGGCAAATTTTGCTGCAATTCTTTATTTGAAACAATACCATTTATATTATCTGAAAGCACAGATAATTTTTTAATTAATATATTTGATTGGGCTAAAACCGTTGTCAATTCATCCTTTGAAGAATTTAAAAGCGCATCAGCTTTATCCATTGTGCCGCTTGCTTTTGCAGTTAATTTATTAATATTTTCAACAGAACCTTTTATCTGATAGATAAATTCATCTGATAAAATCTGCGTAATTTTTTCATTTGTCTCAGCAAGCCCTTGCGCTGATTTATATTGCAATTCAAGAAAATCACTAATTCTCATAGGTTCTATTACAGTATATGGAGAACCTGTTTTTGGAATTATAATTTCTTCCCCATTTCTGTTGTAGAAAAATATTTGATTATTTACAAATTTTGCATTTATATTCGAATTATCCAAAGTAAGCCCTGGTAATTCAATTATATAATCAAGCTTTAGGGCATGCGGGGTTTTAAACCTTGCACGATATTCAATAGGGGCAGATGAAAGAGGCAAAACTTCAGCATGTTCTACCTTGCCAATTGTTTTTACATCCCCTTCTATCTTCATAAAAATCAACTGGCCTTCCCTTAAAGCAGTTATGGATTTTGAAGTTTCAAGATATGTGGTTTTTGTCTTTGGCGGCATAACCTCTAAAAATTGTTCACCAATAAGACCTGATTGCTGAATAGAAATAGTTGATGCAGGAGGAATTTCAACATTGGATTCAGTTATTACAAATTTCACCTTAACATAACTATCTTTACCGTTTATCACAGGGGTAATTTCTTCAATTTGCCCAATTCTAAGCCCCATCATCTGAACGCCTGAACCAGGACGAATACCATTTACGTCATGAAAAACAACCTCAATCCTCTCCCCTGCTGATAAAGTTCTCCCCTTTATCCACAGCACAGTAAAAATAAGTATCATTAAGGCTACAACCGTTAAAATACCGACTTTTAAAGATGATGAAGTTTTTCTATCCGAATTTTCCAAACTCTAATCCTAAATTTAATTATAAATCAATTATACACGAAAAAAAATTATATTACCCAAATTATGCCCAAATCATATATTTTAATTACGTCGTAGATTTTATCTCCATCGGCCCTTCAATAGAAGCTGTGATAAACTGCCTTGTATAAGGATTATTCCCATCTAAAAATTCAGAAATACTGCCTTTAAATACAATTTTGCCTTCATATAAAAGTATAACCTTATCGCATGCTCTTGTAATTGTAGACATTTGATGGGTCACAACAATGCAGCTGGCGTTCAATTCTACCTTTAATTCGTTAATATAATCTTCAATTAATGTAGATGATACAGGATCCAACCCAGCTGTTGGTTCATCATAAAGAATAATCTTTGGATTTGTGACAATTGCACGTGCAAACCCCACCCTTTTTTGCATGCCGCCAGAAAGCTCAGATGGAAATTTATTTTCTATCCCCTCTAAACCAACTATTTTTAATTTTTGGGCTACAATTTTTTTCAGCTCTTCTTTTGTATATTTACCCTTAAATTCTTTTCTTTCTAAAAGAGGAAATGCAATATTATGATATACATCTAAAAAATCAAACAAAGCTGAATATTGAAAAGTCATTGCAATATCAGAATTTTTTGTGGTTTCAATATTTCCACTGTCAGAATTTAATAATTTGCTTATAATCTTTAAAAGAGTGGATTTGCCGCTTCCAGAAAACCCTACTACACCAAGTGTCTCCCCATCTTCCACAGAAAATGAAATATTATCTAAGACCTTTTTATTATTAAATATTTTTGTCAGATTTTGAACCTTGATTGTCATTTACTCATCCTTATAAATAAAACATTGCAGCAAAAATATAATCCCAAATTGCAATTGCAAGAAAAGACCACACAACAGCACGCGTTGTGGCTTCACCCACCTCTTTTGCACCACCTCTGGCACCAAAACCTGATGAACAGCTGATAAGTGCTATCGTACCCCCAAAAAACGAAGATTTTAAAAGAGCAATCATAATATCTCTTACATAAAGGCCCCGCCAAAGAGAATCTACATAGTTCAGCATGCTTAAATCTGCTGTTATTTTTGCAACATATCCCGCACACAAAAGACCTACAAAAGATGAAAGCACAAATACAAACGGCATCATAATAACACCAGCCAAAAACCTTGGCACAATTAAATATTCAACGGGGTTTACCTTCAATACCCTCATTGCGCTAATTTGATCACCCACTGACATTGAAGCAAGTTCTGATGCAAAGGATGAACCTATCATAGAAATTATTGCAAAACCTGCCATAATAGCAGCAAGTTCCCTTACCATAACAAGCGCAGAAAGCATCCCGATATAATTTTCCGCCCCCTGCTTTGCAAGCTCGGGAGATATTTGCATTGAAATAATAATGCTCGTCATGCCAACAATTGCAAGGGTAATAGGCAGACTATCCACAGCAAACCTGGATGATTGCTCAATCAAGGCCATTAAATTGACTCTAAGGCGCAAAATATAATACATTACTTTTACAAAATCTTTCCCAATCATACCAAGAGTAATTAGAAACGATTTTGCTTCCCTTTGAAGCAATAATGCACTTTTAAAAACAAGGCTATCCTTCACATCAATCATCAAAAGGCCCTTAAATATTTAATTTTACAAACTGTGCTTCATAAATGCCATCAATTTTACTGATTTTAGACAAAGTTTCTTCATTTACTTCATTATCAGTATTAATTATCATCATACTCTTTTCATCAAGGGATGCTTGTTTTCCAGATTTTTGAACAACCTGCATCCTTGAAATATTCACATTATCTGTACCTAAAACGGTTGCAACTTGTGCTATCATACCAGGTTTATTAACATGAGGAACTAAAAGCATAAATTTTTCAGGCTTTATAGATGTATTGTAATCATTCAATTTTACAATTCTTTTAATATCTTCTGCTATCATAGCACCTGAAACTTCAGCCCCGCCTTTATCACAATCCAGTTTTACAGAAATAGAACCAATATAATCCGTTGTCTGATGAGATTTTTTCACAGTAACATTAATTTCCCTATTCTTTGCAATAATAGGTGCATTAACATAATTTACACCAACCAAATTTGTGGATAAAACCCCTTTTAAAACAGCCACCTCAAGCGGAGAAACATCTAAATCTGCAAGCGTGCCTTTTACTTCAATTTCAATATTTTTTAAATTTCCCTTGCAAATTTGCGCTGCCATTTGTGCAATGTTTTCTGCTATAGACATATAATCACGCACAGGCTCTAGCTTTTGAGGTTTTAATGATGGAATATTCACAGCAGATGTTGCATTTCCGCCAGATAATACATCTTTCACTTGCTGAGCCACATCAAGCGCAACATTAATTTGAGCCTCTGATGTACTTGCCCCTAAATGCGGCGTCAAAAGTACATTTTTACCAAATTCTCTTAAAACACATCCTTGAATATTTTTTTCATCTTCAAAAACATCAATCGCACAAGAAGCTACTTTGCCTGATTCAATTGCATCTTTTAGGTCATTTTCATCAATTATCCCGCCGCGCGCGCAATTAACAATCCTGACACCATCTTTCATTTTTGCAATAGTATTTTTGTTAATTAAATGAGTAGTTTCAGGAGTTTTTGGGGTGTGAATAGTAATAAAATCAGGCATTGCCCAAAAATCATCCAAATTTTCTGCATACTTTCCGCCGAATTTTTCAACAAATTCTTTTGTAGTATAAGGATCGTGTACAACCAAATTCATGCCCAGTGCAAGTGCAACATGTGCGACATGTTGGCCAATTTTACCAAAACCAATTACACCAAGTGTTTTACCAAATACTTCAACCCCTGTAAATTTTGACCTTTCCCAATTTCCTGCCTTAGTAGAACTAACAGCTTCGGGAATATTTCTTGCCATAGAAAGCATAAGAGCAACAGTATGTTCAGCTGCTGCATGGGTATTACCATCAGGAGAATTTACAACAATGATACCGTGTTCAGTTGCAGCATTTAAATCTATATTATCCACCCCAACACCTGCACGGCCAATAATTTTGAGGTTTTTACCAGCTTCAATTATCTTTTTTGTCACTTTGGTTTGGCTGCGAACTAAAAGTGCATCATAATTTCCAATAATTTCACAAAGTTCATCTTCGCTCATTGTAGGCAAATTATCAGCCTCGGCTACATCTTTTACAATATCTGATGCCATATCATTTATTTTATCTGTAATCAATACCTTCATTTTGTCTCCTCTCCTAAAAAAGCTTATAATTATAAGGTTTTATAATTTAATTTTACTGTTTTTTAAACCCTATATTATAACTTTAACCGCCAATTTATGACTCAATATTTCTTAATAAAACTAAACACTTCCTTAAAATTCATCGCTGCCCGATTTTGGCAAATACCCTTGCGGATATGTGTACGATTCCTTAAACCCAATCTGGGCATACATTCTGCTGGCACTTTCATTTTGTATATCCACACTTGCATTTACTTCTTTTAATCTTATAAAGCCTGATTTATTTAGTTTTGCAATATCTTCAAGAACAGCTTTCAGCATAACTTCAGACAAATTCAATCCACGATGTTCAGGAATAATACCCACAAGCGGAATATTTCCTATATAATCGCCTGTAACATTTGCAAATGCAAAACCTGCCACTTTACTTTCTGCAAGAAGAACTTTGGAACATTGCGGTAAAAATTTTCCATAGATAGAATTTGTAATTTTTTCTAAAATATCCCGAACCCCTTCAATAGTTTTAAATCTGGGGTCAAAATTTACATCTGAAGAATTTTTAAAGGCTTCAAATACAACTTCTACAAGTTCATCAAAATATACATCCCGATATGGCGTAATTTTATAACCTATAGGAAGGTCAGTAAATTTTATTTCGTAAAAATCTTTTAAAACTTTTTTGTTATTAATATCAAAAACTACAACCCCTAAATCAATAAATTTAAAGCCGTAATTTGCCATCATATCCTTATATTGTGCCTGTATGCCAAGCATAGGATAGCTGACAAGCGCCTTTTCACGTTTTTGGGCAGTTAATTCCAAAAATTTCTGTACAAGGCAATTTTTCTTTTCAAAAATATTTTCAGCCCCAAGACAATGAACTACATAAAGTTCAATTGCATCTTCTAAAGCCGCAGAATAGGCCAAAAAGCCTGTCGGAATATCGTCTTCCAAAAGCAAAATACAGCTTAAAAGGCCCTTTGTAAAGTATTCAATAAAATCATTATAATCAAGAGGATCAAGCTCAAATTTATAATCAATATGACAGCGTTTACGAAAATCATTGTAAACCCCGCCAAATATTTTAAAATATTTTTCGTCTAAAACCTGCGCCTGATACATATTTGCTGTGTATTTTTTCCTTTTGGTCAAATAACTTAACTAATTATAACATAAATTTATATATTTTAACAAACATTTTGCCGGATTTAAGCTCCCAAAGCCCCTGAAACTGCGTAAAGATGGTGCATTTTCTCTTTTTTTGTTTCAATATATCGTTTGTTAAATTCATTAATTTTAGGTGCCAATCCTACTCTATCAATAATTTTCAGCCCATAACCTTCAAGACCTATTATTTTTGTAGGATTATTTGTGATAAGCTTAAATTCCCGATAACCAATATCTACAAGGATTTGCGCCCCAGTACCGTAATCTCTCAAATCACTTTTAAAGCCAAGAGAAATATTAGCCTCAATCGTATCCTGCCCAATATCCTGCAATTTATAGGCTCTAAGCTTATTTATAAGACCAATTCCGCGGCCTTCATGGTCTGTAATATAGACTAGAGCACCTTTTCCATATTCATTAATTAATTTTAAAGAATCCAAAAGCTGCTGATTGCAATCACATTTTAAACTGTGAAAAATATCCCCAGTAAGGCATTGGGAGTGCATTCTGACTATTGGAGTTTTGTTTGAACCATCATCTTTCACAAGAGCAACATGTTCTACACCAGTTAATTCATCCAAATAACCATAAATTTCAAACTCCCCAAATTCAGTAGGCAAATGGGTTTCCACCATTCTTTTAACATGACGTTCAAATTTCATACGATATTTAATTAAATCAGCCACCGTAATCAGCCTGATACCATAAGTTTCAGCAAATTTAAAAAGCTCATCACGCCTTGCCATTGTGCCATCAGGGTTCATAATTTCACAAATTACCCCAGACGGCGTAAGCCCCGCCAAATGGGCCAAATCCACCGCAGTTTCAGTGTGTCCAGCTCTTTTTAAAACACCGCCTTGCTTTGCAATTAATGGAAAAATATGCCCGGGACGCCTTAAATCTGCACCAACAGTGGATTTATCTATAATTACCTGAATTGTTTTTGCTCTATCAAATGCTGAAATCCCGGTTGTGGTGCCGAATTTCGGGTCCGCATCCACAGAAACTGTAAAATTTGTACCTTTTACATCAGTATTATTTTCAACCATAGGCGAAATGCCCACCCTATCTGCAATTTCAGATGTTATAGCATGGCAAATCAGCCCCTTGCAATTAGTTGCCATAAAATTTATCCACTCTGGCGTTACAAAATCAGCTGGTAAAACCAAATCCCCTTCGTTCTCTCTATCCTCGTCATCAGCCACTATGACAGGCTTTCCAGCTTTAAAATCTTCTATAGCTTCTTCAATTGTATTAAATTTTGCCATAAATCCTCCCTTGAAACAAACTAAAACTCTTGTAAATAAAGACTTTTAGCATTTTAAAATCCATTTTCAATCAAAAAATTTTCATCAATTTTGGATTTTTCTTTATTATCTTTTAAAAATGTAAACTTTTCAATATATTTTGCCAAAATATCAAATTCCACGTTCAAAAAATCTCCTTTTTTCAGATATTGAAAAGTGGTATTTTGAAGCGTATGCGGAATTAAACTAACCTCTACAAAACCATTTTGGACATTCGATACGGTTAAACTTACACCATTAAGGGTAATTGAACCCTTTTCAACAACATATTTTGTATCACACTCTATTGAAAAAACCTTTGAAAATCCATCTGTTACTATGTTTGAAACCATACCAACGGTGTCAATATGCCCTGTGACAATATGCCCGTCAAACCTATCCCCCACACTCATTGCAAGCTCTAGATTTACAAGATTATTACGCGTAAAATCCTTAAATATACTGCGTTTTAGGCTTTCATTCATTAAATTTACACTAAAACCCTTTTCCTGCAAAGATATCACTGTTGTACACAAGCCATTAATAGCTATAGAATCGCCCATTTTAACATGTTTAAACCCTTCAAATTCAGCCGGCTCAATACTTATAGCAAATATATTGCCCTGTGTTGAAGATTTTATATCAGAAATTTTACCAATATGTTGAATTAATCCTGTAAACATAAGTAAAATCTAGCATTAAAAAAGGCGTCTTGCAACGAAAATTGCAAAAACGCCTGATTTCCCATAAAATACTGAATTTCTAGGCAAGATAATTCAACTTTTGCCCGCAAACACTGTATTCTCTCGTGCCACAGCAATTGATATTTAGTTTTTCGCCTTTTTCAAATCTGTTCATTTGATTTTCATAGGCTTGGGTTTTGTTACCAAAAGCAACAGGACGGCTAACCCTTGTAGTGCCTGCTATGGCCTGGTATGAGGAGATAGGTTGTATCATATAAAACCTCCCTTATAGCTTCCTAATAAAGCCCTACGATTGTAATAGAAACAATCATTCTTGTCAACAAACAGAATATCTCTAGTTTATACAAATTAGATAAATCTCTGCAAGCAGACATTTATACAAAACCGTGTAAAGAAAATTTTTTTATAAATGTTTAAATTTTACTGCATTATTTTAAGAATTGTAAAATTATATTGCTATATATTAATGACACAAATTAAATCTATGCTAAATAATTTACACCACTTTTTTTAGATTCTATATAATTTGTATATTTATCAAAATCTTTCTTAACTAAACGCCTGATAGGAAAAGCCTTTGCGTTTGATGAAACTTTCTTAAAATACCCATTTTTCTTCCAAAAATCTTCATTCGCAGACGTTAGTTCAATAGAATCAGCATATTCAGCTTTTGCCTTTTGAACAATATTTGAAACTAAAGTTTCCCCAAGACCAAAATAACGTCTGCGGCTTGATAGATACATTTCATCAGGATCCACCTGAATAAAACTTATTTTAACGCAGCTTTCTTCAGTTTTATCGCTATTTTTATCGTCATCTAAAACCTTTGCTATTGCAAGAGTATTACCATCTTCATCCTCGAGGGCATAAAAATGCTGCCAATCCACTGCTTTATCAGCACATTCCCTTAAAACTTTAAAAGAATTCACAATTCTGTCAGTATAATCAGAACTTTCACTCCATAGGGTTTTTAGATTTTTTATCTGTTTCCAGTCTTTTGAATCATCAAGATTATATTCCACAAAGAAAACATTTGCGCCCATACCATCTTTTGTATTCACAGTATCGTCTCTAAGGTATGTTTTACCAAAAGACTGATTATAATTGGGTTTTAGAGGATATGTACAAACAGAATTTATTTTCATAGCAATTTTATAAATGTTTGTAAATAATTTTTCTTGCTATAAAATTGCAGAACTATAGAAATTTTAAAACTGACCGTAAATCAATATTATTATTATTAAACCAAGATAAGCACTTGAAAAATCAATCAAAAGTTTTATAATAAAGATATAAAGGGCTAGGGCGTTCAAGCACCCTCTTTAAAAGCCCTAGATGAGTTTGAGCACTAGTATTATTAGTAAGATAAGCACTAGTGCTTTTTCAGTAATACTGATTTTCATCTATTTCTCACCTCCTTTCGCAAACTATCTGTCTTAACAAGACGTTGTTTTGTGAAGAAGCTGAGCCATTAGGGCTTACCACATAAATAATTTTAAATCAGCGGATATATTTTTGAATCCTTTATATATTTGAGAAACTAAAACACCTTAATTTCAATTACAGAATACGAAATATCATCAGTACAAATACTTTTTTCTGCACGGGTATCAATACCGCAAACAGTATCAAAAGCACATTTTACAATAAAAATTTTCTTGCCTTGGCTCATATCTGCTTTTATAATTTCACCTGGACAAAATTCAGAAATATCTGCATTTAACGCCAAAATATCTGTATTATTTAATAATTTTGCAGATTTTATACGATAAACCCTATCTTCTAAAACACAGGAACAATATGCCCAAGGACGCAATCCTCGTATTTTATTATAAATTTTTACAGCATCTTCCAAAAAGTCCACAAAATCTATACCATCATACGGATATTTATCATAAGTGGCCTTGGTTTCATCTTGATGAACAGGAATAATTGTATTTTTTTCAATATCATCCAATAATTCCCCAACCATAAGCTCTGCAACCTTTGTAGCCTTATTTTTCAGCATTCCGCCTGTCATATAAGGTTCCACCCGAAATGCTGCCTGCATAAGAATATCCCCTGTATCAAAATTTTCATTCATTCTGTGAAATGTAACACCTGTTTTTTCTTCCCCTGAATAAATCGCCCAAAAATAAGGATTTGCGCCTCTATGTTTTGGAAGAAGTGAAGGATGGCAGTTTATAATTCCATGTTTTGGCAAGTTCAAAATATTTTTAGGAAATTTTTCAGACCAGCTACCAACAAGAATAATATCAGGTTTCAAGCGTTTTATTTCATCTTCAAATTTTTTACATTTAACACTATTTGTTTTTATATCATAGATTTTGTGACTTTTTAGAAATGAAAAATCAGAAGATGGGTTGAAAATATCTTTAAAAAACAGGGCAAAATTTGAATATTTTACCCTGTCAATTCTAAGCGCACCAATAATATCATGCCCTTTTAATTTAGCACCTGATATTAAGGCTGCAAGCATCTTATCGTATCCAACAACAATAATCCGCATTATTCTTCTGTTTCAGTTGCTTCTATTTCTTCAATAGCTTCTTCCGCATTTTCTACGGTTTCTGCTGCATCTTCAACATTTTCAATGATTTCTTCTGTTGTTTCTTCTTCAATAGCAGCTTCTTCTGTTTGAACATCTTTCTGTGCTCTTTCCATCTGTGCTGCCTGAGATTCACTCTTTATATCTATCTTCCAACCAGTTAATCTGTGTGCAAGGCGAACATTTTGGCCTTCTCTGCCTATTGCAAGTGATAATTGATCATCAGGAACAATAACAAAAGCTTCTTTTCTTGTATCATCATCTGCTAAAATATCAACAGAGATAATCCTTGCAGGCGAAAGCGCATTCACAATATATTCTACAGGGTCTAGTGAATATCTTACAATATCAATTTTTTCATTCTTTAATTCACCAACAATGGTTTGAATTCTAGAACCCCTTGGCCCTATACAAGCACCAACGCTATCAACAGAAGGATCATTAGACCATACTGCAAGCTTTGTTCTATATCCTGCTTCACGTGCAATAGATTTAATTTCAACAATTCCATCTTCAATTTCAGGCACTTCAAGTTCAAATAATTCACGTACAATTTCACTATGCGCCTGAGAAACTATAACCTGAGGAAGCCTTGTTGTTTCTTTAACGTTTAAAACAAAGACTCTTATTCTGTTTCCGGGTTTATAATATTCACCAGGAATTTGTTCGCGCATTGGCATAACAGCATCAGTTTTACCAATATTTACAATTACATTGTTGCGCTCATCTTTTCTTTGAACAATCCCTGTAATAAGGGTGCCTTTTTTGGATAAAAATTCATCCAAAACCATTTTACGTTCAGCTTCTCTAATTCTTTGAGTGATAACTTGTTTTGCACTTTGTGCTGCAATACGGCCAAAGTTTTCAGGGGTTACTTCAATTTTAACCTCATCATCAATTTCAACTTCTTCATCAATTTCTTTTGCATCTTCAAGTGAAATTTGTGTATCAGGATTTTCAACATCTTCTACAACAAGTTTTGTCCTAAAAACACCAATTTCGCCTGCGGTTTCATCCAAAATTGCTTCCACATTTTCAGCATCTTTATCTTTAATATGTTTTTTATATCCAGCAACTAAAGCATCGCAAAGGGAAGATACTAAAACATCTTTTGATATACCTTTTTCGCGTTCTAATTGTTCTGCTGCTTCAAATAGTGCCGTTCCAATCTTTATCATATCTTTTCTCCTTTAAAATTAATATCATCCAATCTTACTGAAAAAATATTGTCTGATTTTATTGTATATTCTTTATTTGCATCATTTGTTATTATTTTAAGGCCAATACCCTCATTAAAATCTAGAATTTTTGCACTGAATTTTTTAGGATAATTATCTTCAATAGGTTCTTTTACTTTAACTATTACGTTATGACCCTTAAATATTATATATTCTTTATTAGATTTCAAACGCCGCTCAAGCCCGGGGGAAGATACTTCTAGATAATATTTAAAAGGAATAATTTCATCCAATAAATCCCCAAGCCCGCGGGTGATATGCTCGCAATCATTATGATTTACAGGATGATCATTTGAATAAATAAAAATCCTTAAAAACCAGTGGCCGTTTTCCTTTTCAAAAGAAACTTCCAAAGGAATAAGATTATGCCGCATGGCTGTGTTTTCAATGACAGGCATAATTTTTTCCAAAACTTCCGATTTTTTAAACTGTTGCATTTTTATCCTTTATATATCCTTAAAAAAGAGCGGTTTAACGGCCGCTCTTTTTTCTAAAAGTGCAAATTGTCTTTATACCTAAATATCAGGTACAAAATTAGTATAACATAAAGTATTAAAATTTGTCATTCATTGAATCTTTATGATAAAATTATTAAACTTTGTATCGAATTTTAACAAAAAATGAAGAATAGTTTTTGCATATTTTTATTGATATTACTTAGTTTTGGCCAAGCAAAGGCCTATGATATCACCTATGAAACAAAAACTTTTGATGAAATCAAATTTACTCCATCACTTGATTTTCGAGGCGTATATGAAGTTGAAACCTCAAAAGATGGGTCAAATTTTACCTACCCTTTTACACTAGAAGGAGGGGGAGAGGTACAATTTGGCGAATCAAAAAATAAATTAAAAATTACGACAAATTTTACAAGAAATGTAGATGAATTTGATAAAAAATTTTTTGGAAAATTTTCAGATGTCTATTATGAGCGCACATTAAATAAAAATCATAAAATTTTAATTGGAAATTCAAGAATACCAATAGGAATGGAAGGTTCAACAGGTTTATACAGCCTATTATTTGCAAAAAGGGCGCAAATTGCAAAAAACTTTGGAGATGCAAGAGCACCCGGCGTACGCTTTAGAGGGAAATTTGATAGAATAAACTATGATTTGGGCGGATATTCAAGCACAAGATACCTTCAAGATTTTGATGATGGAATAGAATTTGCAGGCTGGATAGATTTTAAACCATTTTATGATAAAAAAGGACACGTTTTTGAAGATTTTAAAATAGGCACAGGAGTAAACACTGGCCGCAGGGATGAAAATTATACAGTTGCAGGCTTTGGCGGCGAATGGAAATATGAAAAATTTCTAATTAATGCAGAATATGCATACGCAGATGGTTCAAACTCATCTAAATACAATTCCAATAAACAGCAAGGATTTTATACGACCTTTGCATATAATATCACCGATAAATTACAGGCTGCCGTTAGGTATGATGTTTTTGATACAAATACTAAAAAATCAGATGATATATTACAAAAATATACTGTTGGCTTAAATTACTATGTAATAGACCAAAAATTAAGATTTGGTCTAAATTATACATACACAGACAACTCACTGCTTAGAGAAAATCAAAATTCAGTTTATTTTATGACACAAATAATGCTATAAATACTAAAAATTTCAAATACTATGTTATTTGAAAAGGACACCTGCTGCATCTTGCCTTTGGATGCAGCATTAAATTATCTTCAAGATCATACATTTTTGCAACACGCGTGATAAGTTTATTCCCACATACAGGACAAAGTGGTGCAAAGCCTTTATTTCCTTCATTTTCAATGATTAAATTCTTTAATTCATCAATGTTTTGTAAATTCCCAGCGCCAAAATGAAAATCTTCCTGCTTTTCATAAAGTTTAATCTCTGAAAGTGTTGTTTTCAAGCCCTTTGAAAGCTTCTGCCTAATGGTTGAAGATAAAAATAATTCTATGCCTGATTCTATATTTTGAATTTCATCAATTGTCAGATTGCACCTTTTTGCAAGACCAATTTGCGACAAACCAAGCTTTTCACGCGTTTCAGACACAAATTGCGCTAAAGTTGAATATTTTTTTACTTCCTTTTGCACGTCTAAAAAGTCCTTACCTTAAAAAACTTATGCAGTCACTTTTTTTGCGGCATTTTTATCTCTGATTTCTTTATCCCACGCTAAAAGCACACTTGCAAAGAAAATACTTGAATAAGTACCAACTGCAATACCCAAAATCATAGCAAGGATGAATTCTTTTGTCGTGGAACCGCCAAAGAAATATAGCGCGCCAAGAGTTAAAAGGGTTGTGATTGATGTATTCAAACTTCTTGCAAGAGTTTGATTAACACTAGCATTTACAATTTCATTGAATGTGTATTTTTTAGCCAAAAATCTGTTGTTTTCACGAACTCTGTCAAACACAACAATTGTATCATGCACGGAAAACCCTACCACAGTAAGCACTGCTGTTATAAAAAGTGCATCTACATATACATTTGAAAAGATTGACATTATTGCAAATACACCAATTACAAATAAGGCATCATGTATCAAAGATAATAATGTAATAACAGCATAATCAGCCTTAAACCTCAATGAAATATAAATAACAATTCCAAGAAAGGCAAGTAAAAGCGCTACAATTGAATTTTTCAACAATTCTGACCCTAAAGAAGGTCCAACAGATGTCGTTTGAACAAGTTCTGGAGAATCAACAGATTGAGATACAATTTCTGTAATTTTATTTTGTGTTTCTCCTGTTTTATCATCAATAAAACCTGTTTTAACAGAAATTATATTTTTAATACCTTCTTTATCACCTTCAATGCCAGTATTATTAATATTTTGGACAATAGGAGTGGTAAAACCTGCTGCTGTCATATCATCACGAATTTTACCTATTTCATCAACAGTAACATCATTCTTTACGGCATATTGAAGAATTGTGCCGCCTGTAAAATCTATCCCTAATTTAACAGGTGCATGGTTAGGCTGCGTTGCCATTAAATATATAATCGCAGCAAGACATGGGATTAAAAGTAAAGCGCTTATTGAAAGCCATAGCCATCTGAATTTTACCACATCTATTATTTGTTTTTGATTCATTAAATTAGGATTTGCCATTTTTATAAATATCTCCTTTTAGATTTCTTTTTATGCCTTATTTTAAGGCAGGACTTTTAGTCTAATACTCCAAATTTTGCTTTTTCTTTCTTTGTTTCAGATGCAACATAAGCATGTTGAATATCTGATTGTTTTAATCCAAATAATGCAGGATGCTTTAATTCACCTGTACCAAACATTAAATGCATAAAGTTTTTAGTAACTGTAATTGCAGAAAACATACTAACCAAAACACCAAGTGCAAGAGTTAGCGCAAAGCCTTTTACAATACTCGTGCCAAGAATATATAGGATAATACAAGTAATTATTGTTGTCATATTTGAATCAAAGATACTTGTAAAAGCACGGTCAAAACCTGAATTAATAGCGGTAAATAGGCTTCTTCCAGCCTTCAATTCTTCTTTTGTACGTTCAAATATCAAAATATTTGCATCCACTGCCATACCTATACTCAAAATAAAGCCTGCAATACCTGCCAGTGTTAGCGTTACAGGAATGATTTTAAAGATTGCAAATAAGATTGCGCTATAAATACAAAGTGCGATACAAGCTATAACACCTGGTAATCTATAATATAAAATCATAAATACCATAACCAAAGAAAGCCCAATAAGCCCTGCTACTTTAGATTTTTGGATACTATCTGCACCAAGCGTAGGCCCTATTGAATTTTCTTCAATAATTTCTGCACCCACAGGCAAAGCACCAGCATTTAATAAATCTACCATTTCTTTTGCTTCTTTATATTCAAAACCAGTGTTTCCGCCGCCTGTAATTTGTGCGTTTCCGCCTGTAATTTCTTCATTTATTCTTGGTGCAGAATACAATTTTCCATTAAAGAAAATTGCCATTTGTTTCCCTACAAGCCTTCTTGTAAGTTCACCAAACTTTTTAGCACCATCCATATTAAACTCTAATGAAACAATCCATTCTCCGCTTGGGGATGTAGAAACCGATGACCTTTTTAAATCTTTTCCTGAAAGACCAGTTGATTTCCAAATTTGGGCGCCATCTTTTGTAAGGCCTACAGGTTCTTTAAATTCAAGTTCTGCGGTTTCACCCAAAAATGTTTTTGCTTTTTCTGTATCTGAAATATTTGGTATTTCAATTAAAAGTCTGTTTTCACCTACTTTTTGTACAACAGTTTCACCAACACCCATTGCATTTACACGGTTTTCAATAGCATATTGAAGGCTATCCATAACTTCAGGTGTAATTTTTTTCACAGCTTCAGAAGTTTGTGCTTCAAGCATTAATCTTGAACCGCCAACTAAATCTAAACCAAGCGATGCGGGCTTTTTATATATTGTAACAACAGATACTATCACTATCGCAATAATTGCCCAAAAAAGAATAATCTTGTTTTTCATTTTATTTCCTATTTGTTATATTGTCTCATTCTTATCTTCATATTTTAACAAAAAAACAAAAACAGGTTCAAGTAAATATTAAAATCACCCTGTAAGCCTAATCCCAAGAAGAATACAAAATATTAATAAAAATTAAAAGACACCCTATTTAGTTAAACTATAAGGTGTCTTAATTTAAAATTATAAAGAGCTTATCCTCTTTTTCTCCCACTCCGCAAAGTCTAGCAGCCTTTGCTTTACTTTTCTTTAATTTTCTTAAATTTGTTAATAATCTTTTTCTTATTCCTCTTTTTTTATTTTTCCGTAAAACTTTAGATGGTTCCTCTATATTCCTCTTTGTAAAACGGCTGTATTATAGCCATCACTCCTTTCATAATTCCTTTTAAACTTCTCTTGTTTAATCTTATTTCCTTGACTTGGTCTAAGGATAGTTTAAGCATGCATGCCATGCAAGCGAAATTTGGTTAAATTTTTTTTACAAATGACCATGCCCCTTGTTAAAAAAGAAAAAAATTGCATTTACAATTATTAACTTAATATTTCTATAAATTCATAAACTAGACCCCGAAACAATTACGGTGTATTATTTTTTTGTTATGTTTAATAATCTAAAGCATACACTGACAGCATTTTTAGTTATTTGGGCACTTTTTTTCAATATATTAAGTGCAAAAGCCGACGTGCCTTTAAAAATAAAGGGGCTTGAATTTGATAATTCAGATAACATTATTTTAATAAAATCAGAAGGCAAAATAAGTCTTGATGCTTCATCTATAAAAACGCAAACTTCTGCAAGCCAAACTACAGAAAATAAAGAAGGCGAAAAGCAGAATAATGCCAAAGATGAAATGCCAGAAGAAATTGCATACAATAAAATTACAAAAGGATTTTTAAAAGAACCAAACCGCGCATACGTTGATATTGCAAATGCAACACTTTCAGGTGCATCTAAAAATTATGAATTAAAAAATTCTGTATTTAAAAATATAAGAATTTCCCAATTTTCCGTTAATCCTAATATTGTAAGGCTTGTTTTTACATATAACACTGAATATGTTAATATTAATAATTTTAACGTTATGGCAAACAATAAAGCTATTATCATCAGATATTCAAAGCCATTAAGTGTTCATTTTAATAAAACAGTAAAAAATCAAATAATATATTCAAATACAGATGATAAAAACAGAGTAATGTTTTTTGAAAATATGACATCCCACCTTGTCGACAATACTGTTGTTCCGGTAAATGCTGAAAGTAAAAATCAAGACAAAGGCGGCGAATTAAATTTAATGTTTGAAAAAAACAATGAAAAAATGACTGCATCTGATAACTATAAACTGCAATCAAAATTTTACATATCATCCATAAACCAAACTCAAAACGGAATTATGATAAAGGGAACAGGTTTTTTGAGTTTAAAACCTGCATTTTTCCTTGATAATCCAAATAGAATGGTGATAGATTTTGATGATGCTGTATTAAATAAAAATTTAAGAAATAAAAGTTTTCCAATAGGAGAAGCAGCTCTTGACAGTGCAGGAAATATTAAACAAAAAGAAACTTTAAGGATGGGACAAAATGCAGCAAGCGTTGTGCGCCTTGTAATACAAGGAAATGAAGCCAAAAATTACAGGGTTGTAATATCGCCTGATTTACAAAATGTTTATATTGCAAAAAGAAGCGAGGTTATAAATACTAAAATCACAGAAACTGAAAGTGTTATAAAATCAATCACAACAACAAAAGAAGGAGATAAGGACAACAATACTTTAATAAATACCGTAGAATTCAACCTTACAAATCCTGCTGCCTTTTCAACATTTGAAGAAAATAATAATCTATACCTTGATTTCAACAACGTAACATCAATGGCGCCTGGTGTTTTTGATGAACTTGCAAAACATTATGAAAACGTGCAGACAGTAAAACTTGCATTAGATAAATTGAGAATAGTTTTCCCTACAAACAAAGAAATATACAATATTCAGGTAAAAATTTCGCCTGATGCAAAAACCATTCAAGCCGTTATGAAACAAAATAAAACAGAAGAAAATGAAAATGACGAAGGCGATAAACCCAAAAAAGAAGGTTTAATATCAAAAATCATAAATAAAGAACCTTCAATTTCAAATCTTTATAAAGTTGTCATAGATGCAGGACATGGCGGGAGCGATGTTGGCGCTACAAGAGATGGAATTTATGAAAAAAATATCACATTATCAATTGCAAAAATGCTTGAAGATAATTTAAATGATAAAGGTGTTAAAACAGAAATGACGCTGGATAAAGATAAAACTGTATCGCTACAGGAAAGGTGCGACATTTCTAACAATTTTGAGCCGGATTTATTTGTAAGCGTACATGTAAACTCAAGTGTAAACGATGCAATTTATGGCGTTGAAACACACTGGTGGAAAGCAAATAGTAAAGAATACGCTGATACCGTTCATTCTTCTTTGGCTAAAAATTTTACTAAATGGAAAACAAAAGACAGAGGTTTGTTCAAGTCTCAGTTTTATGTTATAAATCATACTGAAGCACCTGCAATTTTAGTTGAAATAGGCTTCATTTCAAATGAAAATGAAAGAAAATTAATAATTACACAAAAAAGACAACAAGAAATTGCAAAAGCAATCAGTGAAGGCATTATGAATTATTTAAAAAACAAAGGACAGAAAAAATAATGATAGGGCTGTTTGATTCTGGAGTTGGAGGCCTTAGTGTTTTAAAGGCATTGGTTCAAAATAATATTAATGATGATTTTGTATATTTTGGCGATACAAAAAATATGCCTTATGGCACAAAGACAAAGGAAGAAATTCTAACCTATACAAAAGAAATTATTGAATTTTTCATCAAAAAACATGTTGATGTTGCAATTATGGCTTGCAACACAAGCTCAGCCCTTGTTTATAAAGAATTAAACAGCGAATTTTCAAACAAAATTAAGCTATTCCCGCTAATTCAACATGCAGCACCTTATTTTAAAAATGAAAAAGACGTTATAGGTGTAATTTCAACAAATGCAACAGCAAAAAGTCAAACCTATACAAAAGAAATTATGAAACTAAACAAAGATGCAAAAATTGTAGAACTACCTTGCCAGGATTTTGTTCAAATAGTTGAAAAAAGGCTGTATGATGATATTTCATCAGTTGAATACATAAAAGAAAAGATGGAATATTTAAAAAATGCAAAATGCAAAAAAGTAATTCTTGGCTGTACGCATTTTCCATATTTAGTGCCGATTTTTAAGAAATTTGCACCTAAAATTGATTTTATAGACCCTGCAAATTTTTTAATCCAATCCTTAAAAAATTTCACCCAAAAAGAAAAAATGAATTCCACATTTAAATTCTACGTATCTGATAATCCTGAAAATTTTAAAAAATCAGGCTCTATATTTTTTGATATTAAAGAAGATGTTTCACTTATTGAGTTTGCAAAAATATAATCTTTAAGCGCAATTTCTATTCTCTTTGAGTTTTTATTTTAATATGGACACCAATACAAATTTTCAAAATTATTTAATAAGCGCAAACAACAATACTGCGTATAATTTTTCCCCTGCTTTAAATTCGCAGCATATTGCAACAAATACCACACAAACAAATGCGGTACAACAAAATAATACTCAAACAAACGCAATTCCCGCTCTCGAACAAAAACAAGATGAATTTGTATCATCAAGCAAAGAAATAAAAAACACCAATAAAAACAATAAATTATTGTATTGCCTTGGTTTAATTGCAGCAGCAGGCTTTGGGGCCGGACTTTGTGCTCTTTTAAAAAGAAAACCGCAAAATGTTGCAACAAATATTCAAACAACCACAAATAAAATTAAAAGGTTCAAGCAAATTGACGACACTCTCTATCGCGGCGCAAAACCAACAGAAGCCCAATACAAAGAACTTAAAAAATTAGGTATAAAAACAGTAGTAGCATTCAATACAGAACAAACAATAAAGGCCGGCACAAAACTTGAAAAAGATGTGGCAAAAGCAAACGGTATAAAATTTATAGACCTTTCAATGGATTGCAATGACCTGCCATCAGATAAAAATGTGAAAAAATTCTTTAAAACACTTGAAAATGCAAAGAAAAATAAAGAAAAAGTTTATATCCACTGCACTTATGGAAAAGATAGAACAGGTCTTTTTTCCGCTATGTATAAAATAAAATACGGTTTAGCTGATACAAAACAGGCAATTTATGAAATGATATCAATGAATCATAACTATGAAAAACACCCGAAAATGATACCATACCTTGAAGAAGGTAAATTCTTAAAGCTTTAAGCAATTCTTTTTTGATATAAAATCCCAGTGTTTTGAATTATTTTGATAAAATCTATATTGGCCTTTGTTTAGTTTAAGAGTGTTAAAATTTACGTGATTTTGGCAGAAAAACCCAAAGGTTTGCAAGATGATAATTAAAATCATCAGCAATATTCAAATCGTTAAGGCAAATCATTTTTAATTATCATAAAGATATTTTAAATATGATTAAGTTTTTCAAATCAAAATCCTAACACTTCAAACCATCTCGGGATTTTATAAAAGAAAATACCGTTTAAATAGAGTTTACACTATTTTCACCAAAAAAACTGCCTATTATTTTCACAGTGCATAAATCCTGTTGCAAAAGCTTTTAAAATTGTAATGCAAAAAAGAACCTAATAAAAATGCAGCATACTGCAAGGGCGCTGCCAGGGGTATCTCAAACGCTGACAACTGCGAGCCGAACGTTGTTTGGGGAGGTATTAAGCGCAGTTCTGACAGTTATTATAAGGCTTTTAAGCTTGAGAATGGCACATATATGTCCACAGATTGCGACGGTAACGGTTTTTGCCCGTATACACGTGCCTTTTCGGTGCGCTTCTAGGTACTTGTTCTACATTGACAGTCAGTGCCTTCTTGCTATATATCATAAGTGCGCTGTGAATGGATTTGAATTTTTTTTCCAGTAAAAATAAAACTATACAGAACCCTAAAATTGCCAACCATGATAATAGTAAATGTTAATAAATAATTAATATAATTAGACAACAAATATTGATACAATATAATATTAGTAAACACCATTAAGAAAGATTATTTATAAGGGGAAAAATATGTTCAAAAAAGATGAAGAACAAAAGAATAATCCTTTTGAAGAAAACAATTTCAACAACAGTGAAAATGATAATGAAGAAAATAAAGTTTCTGAAAACAAAGAGGAAAATGCAGAAGAAAATGATGATAAAACTATAGAAAATACTGTAAAAGAAACTGATTCAGAAACACTAAAGGAAGAACTTGAAAATTTAAATAATAAATATTTAAGACTTGCTGCTGATTTTGATAATTTTAGAAAACGTCAGGCACAAGAACGTGAAAATCTTTTAAAATATGGCGCAGAAGATACTTTGAAAAAAATTATCACGGTTTTAGATACCTTTGAACGCGCAAGAAAATCAGTTCTTGATCTAACTGAATGTGAAAAAGTAAAAGAAAGCTATGAGGTAGGTATAAAACAGCTTTATGACACACTTGATAAAATAGGTCTAAAAAAAATTGAAGCAAAAGGTGCAGAATTTGACCCAAATCTGCATGAAGCAGTTATGCGCACACCCACAAACGAACACCCCGCAGACACTGTTATTGATGAATTGCAAACAGGATATAAACTTTACGATAAAGTTTTAAGGCCTACATTTGTAAACGTTGCAGCAGAAAATAATGAAGATAACAGCAAAAACGAAGAAACTACGGAAGAATAACCAAATAGAAAAACAGGAATAAGCTTGGAAAAATGGATTACTATCAAATATTAGAAGTAGAAAAAAATGCATCAAAAGATGAAATTAAAAAAGCTTTCAGGCAAAAAGCAAGAAAACTTCACCCTGATGTAAATAAAGAGCCTGATGCAGAAGAAAAAT
Organism: Candidatus Gastranaerophilales bacterium; assembly: GCA_910587815.1. Classification (GTDB taxonomy): domain Bacteria; phylum Cyanobacteriota; class Vampirovibrionia; order Gastranaerophilales; family Gastranaerophilaceae; genus MGBC122484. The sequence continues at coordinate 49,992 of CAJUNK010000006.1, forward strand.
TCAAAGAACTTGGCCGTGCTTATGAAACATTAATGGATGATGAAAAACGCGCATTGTATGACCAATATGGCGAAGACGGCTTGAAAAATGCCGGATATTCATCCCAAGGGCCTTTTGATTTTGGCTTTGGCGATATTAATGATATTTTTGCATCGTTCTTTGGCGGCATGGGCGGAGGCTTTGGCGGCGGATACAGAGAAAACCCCAACGCTCCAAGACGTGGTGCTGACCTTAGGATGGACATTCAAATTGATTTTATGGATGCAATGAATGGCATTGAAAAAGAAATCAAAATTGAACATACAGAACACTGTGAAGCCTGCAATGGAACAGGATTTGATAAAAATGCAAAAGAAACCGTATGCAAAACTTGCGGAGGCCATGGCCGAGTTCAGCAAAACACAAGAACAATTTTAGGAAGTTTTACATCCGTTACTACATGCCCAAAATGTAATGGCACAGGAAAAAGCCCTGAATCTTTCTGCAAAATTTGCAAAGGAGAAGGCGGGGTTCGAGCTGAAAAAACAATAAAAATTAAAATCCCAAAAGGGGTAGATACAGGTTCTAAAATCCGTCTTTCAAGCGAAGGTAATGCAGGAAAAAATGGCGGCCAACCCGGGGATTTATATGTAGTATTACATGTTAAAGAAAGCGAAAAATTTATAAGAGAAGGTGCTGATATCCACACTATATTGGAAATATCTCCATCGCAAGCAGCACTTGGCGATAAAGTTTTTGTTGAAACTATTGATGGAATAATAGAAATGAATATACCATCAGGCATACAAAATTTGGACAAACTTCTATTAAAAAGCGGAGGTGTGCCTTTCATTGGAAGTGACAATCAAAGAGGAAATCATTATGTAACCATAAAAATTGTAATTCCAAAAAAACTATCCAAGGAAGAAGAAAAGCTATACAAAACCTTATATGCTCTTGAAAAAGAAAAAAATAATAAAGATGGTATAATGGAAAAAGTGAAGACAGCACTTCATAGATAAAATAAAAGGAGAGTTTTGATGAAATTTAAACTATTATTAATAGCATTTTGTATGATTTTAATAAATCAAACTGCAATGGCATCAAGGCTTCCTGATGATTTTTGGACATATTTAAAAAAACAGTTTCCAAATTCCACCCAAAGATTTGACTCTTTGGTAGTTTTAGCAGACGGCACAACATACATCCCTCTTTATCCTGCGCAAAATGCAGAAGAAAATAATGCAATCCAGATAGAATATACATATCCTGCTGGAAAAAATTTGGCTTTAAAACCTGAAGTTATAATATTTAATAATAATTTCGTACTATTAAAACTTATGAAAGATAAAAACGGCAATTTCTCCATCACAAAAAATGAAGATTTGCCCTTGAAGGTAAAACTTGGCGTTATGCCGCAAGATATGCTTGTGCCAGTAGGGTTACAGGTGCCTGAAAGTATGAAACTTATTCTTGGAAATTTAGTTATTCCTCAAAAAGGCGATAATCTTATAATTGCTGCAACTGATACAAAATTTACAGAAGATACCAATGATACAAAAGGCAAAAAAAACACAATTGCCCCCCTAAATGAGCTTAGAAACAAAAAAACATTAATTTCAACCGATAAATCAAAATTTGTGCTTATTTATAATGGTGAAAATAAAAATTCACTATACGAAATGAAACTAAACGGTCTGCCATCAAAGATTTTAGCCTCAAATAAATCAAAATTTGCACTTGTTATGTATTTTGGCTCTAAAACTCTTGAAATTGTAGATTTAACAAATGAAAGAATGGTTTCGCAAATAAATCTGGACAATATGCCAAAAGATGCAGATTTAGATATAGTAAATAATATTGCATACGTTGCATCTGCAAACGCTTCTACCATCTATATGATAGACCTTAATTCTGCAAAATTAATAAAAGCTATAAAACTAGAACAGGCACCTGATAAAATTGCTGTTTCAAACTATGGCGAAGCGGTAGCCTTTACCGATAGAAACACTCAAAAAATCTACAGTCTGAAACTTGAAGATGATAATTACATCGCAAAATACATTGCAGAAGGAAAAAATTTATCTAGAATTCTATACAAGGATAATAAAATTTACGCAATTTCAAGAACCGAAGATAAATTATCCGTATACAATGAAGATGAAGCTGTTTTGACAGCTGAAATAAAACTGCACGCTAAACCGGTAGATGCAATTTATTATCAGAATAAAATTTATATTTTATGCGCAGAAGATAATATCGTAGATGTTTATGATACTAAAAACCAAAAAATGGCAGAAAATGTTATTCTTGATAATACAGGATTTTATTCAAAAATTACAATTATTCCAAATCAGCCAAATGCATTAATTACAGGCATTCAAACAAAAAAATTCCTGCTTTTAAATTTAGATAAAATGGTTATTTCTAAAAAACAAAATGCAAACATCGATGTTTCAAATATAATAATTGTCGATAATGCAGCACCTGCAAGAGAAGAAACCAATAAAGATGCTCTGTAATTTACAGATTTTAAGGTTTAAAAATGAAATTCAAAGAAAATCTTGAAGGTATAGATATAATTAAAAAAAGTGCAGACACTGCTCTTTTTGATGCAGCTGCACTTGAAACATTATCTATACTAGATAAAACAAGAGAAGATTTTTGGAATGTAGATAATGAAAGTGCAAATTTTTTATCCCTTTTAATAAAAACAAAAGGAGCAAAAAATGCGCTTGAAATAGGTACATCAAACGGCTATAGCGCTATTTGGCTTGCCAATGCACTTAAAGAAACTGGTGGAAAGCTGACTACAATTGAATTTTGGGACAATAGACTAAATGTTGCAATAGAAAATTTTAAAAAGGCAGGGGTGGATGATATCATAGAAACACGCTTGGGCCAGGCAGTTATGATATTAGAAGAAATGTTTATGGATTTTTACCCAGGCAAAAATACCGATAATATCAGTAATTTAGATTTTAATAAAACAGAAGAAAAGCTTTTTGATTTTGTGTTTATTGATGCAAACAAATCAGAATACATAAAATATTTTAAACTTATAGACCCAATGTTAAAAAAAGGCGGGATGATTGTGGCAGATAATATTTTATCACATTATAAAAAAGTGGAACCTTATGTAAAAGCTATCACCACTCATCCAAACTATCAAAGCCAATTAATTCCACTAGATACAGGAATGATGATATCTTTTAAAAAATAATTTCACCATAGTTCCCCCCGCCCCATAAATAAGTATTGTAAATTTTTATTAATTTAGTATTAAAATCCAAAATTTTGCAGTTTTTAAAAAATGCAGTTTTAAAAAGAAGCCTATGAAAATTCCATTTGTAAATTCATACAATACAAGACCGGCTAAAAGCTCCTTTGGCGCTAAAATAAGGATACAAGAAAAGCAGATGATATTATGAGAACATCATCAAACGCCTTTTTAATGTTTAAGCCTACATACGCATCCACTTTTTATAAAACCCTAAAAGATTCTGATTCAAGGGAAAAATTTTATTACGGCATTGCAAAGAAAAATCATGAAAATGTAAGAACAAAAAGAGACGAGGCTTTATATGATACAGATTTTGCCGAAACTATTACAAAATTAATTAAAGAACAGAAAACTGGAAATTGCACAGAAGCAGCAGATATAGCACTTTTGGGCCTTTTTGCAAACGGATATTATAAATCTCAATGTGTTGGCCTAGAGTGCGAAGTTGGTTACATAAATAAAAATACCGGCAAAACCGTATGGTCATTCTGCGAACCGATCGATCACGCTTGTGTAATTACAAATATGAATAATGAAAAAAGAAAACATGTGGATGATTTAATAATCATAGACCCTTGGCTTAATTGCAGCGGAAGCGTTTCGCAATTAAGGGAAAAATATAAAAAAATATTTTTAAACGACAAAAAGATGGAGAAAATTAATTATAATCTGCGCCAAAGATTCGCTTCCGAATTTAGCGGAAAAAATTTAAAAAATAAACCAGATTTATCAAACTGCGCATTCAGCACAAAAATTGTATTTTACACTGCAAATAAATATGAAACGCAAGAAGCAAAAGAAATCGGCAAAAGGATGGCAGAAAAATACCCAGAACTTGTTGTAAAAAAGAATGGATGACTTTTTAAAAGTTATCAGTTGTATAAAACTTTAAAATCAATCATCAAACCCGCAAAACATCACTAAAATCAATAACCAAAAAGCCGGTGGAGAAAACTTCACCGGCCCTGTATAAATATAATTTTAATTCCTAAAATTCCAATGCTTTTTCAATTCTATGGATGCAGACATCTTTGCCTAAAATTGTCATTGTTTTTGCCATATCTGCCCCTTTAGTTCTTCCTGTAACAGCAGCGCGCACAGCCCACATTGTTTCTTTAGGTTTCATATTGTGTTTTTCTTTAAATTCTGTTCTTAAATCTGCTAAAACATCATGAATATTTTCATCAGAATCAAAATTCCACCCATCGATTAATTCCATCACTCTGTTTAAAACAGTTTTAGCTTCAGGTTTAATAAGGGTTTCCCTGCCTTCTGTATAATCCACATCATATCCAAAGAAATAAGCACAGTCATTTTCTAATTCTGAAAGAACAGTGATTGGTTCACGTGTAATTTCTATCATTTTTTCAAGATTTTCACGGCTCATCTTTGAAAGGCTATATTCACCATATTCATTTGAATTATATTTTGATAAGAAAGGAAGAACCATATCGGTTAATTTTGAAATGTCCATTTTCTTTATATATTGGCCATTCATCCAGTTTAATTTATCATATTCAAATATTGAATTGCTGCTTGAAACATCATGGATTCTAAAATCTGCCGCTATTTCATCCACAGGCTTTATTTCAGCCCCATCAGATGGTGCCCAGCCTAAAAGTGCCACAAAATTTATCAAGGCATCTGTTAAATACCCTTGTTTTACAAAATCTGAAACAGCAGTTGCACCATGGCGTTTTGATAATTTGCTTCTATCAGGTGCAAGTATCATCCCCAAATGCCCAAATTTTGGCACCTCAGCACCAAGTGCTTCATAGATTAAAATCTGTTTTGGTGTGTTTGAAATATGGTCTTCGCCTCTTATGATGTGGGATATTTTCATCAACATATCATCAATTACAACGGCAAAATTATATGTTGGTGTGCCGTTTGATTTCATAATTACAAAATCACCAATTAAATTTGTATCAAATTTTAATTCCCCTTTAACAAGGTCATTAAAGATTAATTCTTTATGTTCCACCTTAAATCTTATAGATGGCTTAACCCCTTTTGCACGAAGTTCTGCCTTTTCTTCTTCAGTTAAATTTATACATTTTCTTGAATATACATAAGCTTTATGGTTTTTTACAGCTTCTTCTTTTTCAGCCTCAAGTTCTTCAGGGGTGCAAAAACATTCATAAGCATACCCTTTATCTATTAAAATTTGAGCGTATTTTGGATAGATATCAAACCTTTCTGATTGATAATATGGGCCATAGTTTCCGCCCACATCAGGCCCTTCATCCCATTGCAGGCCAAGAGCTTTTAAGCTATCAAAAATATTTTGAGTATATTCCTGATTACTTCTTTCTAAATCAGTATCTTCAATCCTAAGGACAAACTTACCACCAGTTTTTTTAGCATATAAATAATTAAAAAGGGCGGTTCTTGCGGTTCCAATATGTAAATTTCCGCTTGGGGAGGGTGCAATCCTTACTCTAATATCTTCCATTTTTTCAGTATCTCCAAATTTTTCCCTAATATTTATACAAAAATCATACATCAAAATTATTATTTTAGTACGATTTTTATAGCTAAAAAAATTTTTATTGTATAATTCATATATGGAAAAGAATATTTTAAAAATAGGCATTATAGGCCTTGGAACAGTAGGCAGCGGCGTTGTTAAAACGTTAGAAAATTTTAAAAACGTAGAAATTGTATCAGCTGCGGTTAGAAATTTAAACAAAAAAAGAACGGTTGAAGTTAAAAATATAACTGATGACCCGTTTGAAATTGTAAACAATCCTGAAATTGATGTTGTGGTAGAGGTTGCTGGCGGATGCAATCCAGCTTATGACCTTATTACAACAGCTATTAAAAATAAAAAACACGTTGTTACTGCAAATAAAGAACTTTTAGCAAAATTTGGAGCTAAAATTTTTGACCTTGCAAATGAAAATAATGTCGCAGTTTTATACGAAGCTGCTGTTGCAGGTGGCATTCCAATCATAGGGCCAATTAAAACCACATTAAGAGGAAATATTTTCACAAAAGTTGCAGGTATTTTAAATGGCACCACAAATTATATTTTAACCAAGATGGAAGAAAAAAATATATCCTACGAAGAATGTCTGAAAGACGCACAGGCGCTTGGTTATGCGGAAGCTGATCCAACAGGCGATGTTGAAGGATATGATGCTATGTATAAAATAGCAACCCTTGCAAACATTACCTTTCATAAAAGAATTGATGTAAATAAAATTTACAGAGAAGGAATCACAAAAATTTCTGCAACAGATATAAAATTTGCAAATGAACTAGGGTATAAAATAAAATTAATAGGCCTTGCCCAAAAAACCGAAAATAATGAATTAGATATAAGGGTGCATCCTATGCTTGTGCCTGTTTCTAATATGATTTCAGGCATAAATAATGCAATGAATGCTGTACTTTTAGAAGGTTTTCCTGTAGATAAGGTTATGTTTACAGGCCCTGGTGCAGGCGAATTTCCAACAGCAAGCTCTGTTGTGGGTGATATTTTACAAATTGCAGGCGAAATAGGCCACACAGATACTGTTTTACCGCTTCATCGCTGTCCGCACAAAGAACAGGCTGAACAAATTGATATTAAACATACAAAAAATAAATACTATATTTCAATCACAGCGCCAAATTCAAAGGGCACAATCGGTATCATTGGTACAGTTTGCGGAAATAATAACATAAATTTATCAAGTATTCTGCAAAAAGGCACAAATGAAGACAATACTGCACAAATTATCGTAATCACAGAAGAGTGCAATGAATTTGACATCCAAAATGCAATAGATGCAATGAATAAACAGAATATTAAAATAAATAATTTAATAAGGGTAATGTAATTATGGCAAGATACAACGGTTTAATAGATAAATATAAAAAATACCTTCCTGTTAGCGAAAAGACACCATTCATAACACTTTGCGAAGGAAACACTCCATTAATTAAAGCTGAAAATCTTGTAAAACATTTAGGCTTAGATGGTTGTGAAATTTATTTAAAATATGAAGGTTCAAACCCTACAGGCAGCTTTAAAGACCGCGGTATGACAATGGCTGTATCAAAGGCAAAAGAAGAAGGTTCAAAAGCCATAATTTGTGCTTCTACAGGAAATACATCAGCAGCAGCAGCAGCTTATGGTGCTAGAGCAGGTTTAAAATGCTATGTTTTAATTCCTGACGGCTACATTGCCCTTGGAAAATTATCTCAGGCTATGATGTATGGGGCAGAAGTTATCGCAATAAACGGAAATTTTGACGAAGCACTTGAAGCTGTTAGGGAAATTTCTGCAAATTATCCTATAACACTTGTAAATTCAGTAAATCCATATAGAATTGAAGGCCAAAAAACGGCTGCTTTTGAAATTATTGAAGCACTTGAGGATGCACCTGACTATCATTTTATTCCTGTTGGAAATGCAGGTAATATTACAGCTTATTGGAAAGGTTACAAAGAATTTTACAATCTTCATAAATCTTCACATTTGCCAAAGATGATGGGTATGCAAGCAGAAGGAAGCGCTGCGATTGTAAAAGGAGAAAGAATTTTACACCCTGAAACCATTGCAACTGCAATTAGAATAGGAAACCCTGCAAGCTGGAAACAAGCAGAAGCCGCAAGGGATGAATCCAATGGCACAATTGATATGGCAAATGATGAAAAAATTATTGAAGCATATAAATTGCTTGCAAGTTTAGAAGGCGTATTCTGTGAACCAGCATCGGCAGCTTCTGTTGCAGGTGTTATAAAATTAAAAGATACAATTAAACCAAATTCAAAAATCGTCTGCACATTAACAGGAAACGGCCTGAAAGACCCTGATTGCGCTATTAAAAATGCAATTTCACAAGTTCAAAAAACAAGTGCAGATATTAAAGATATTGTTAAATTAATGCATTTAAACTAAAAATCTGACTGCCTTTAAAATATTTATAAAAATTTGGGCAATTTTTCTTTTGTTCTCGTTTTTAAATCTATAAGACAGGAAGGAAAATTATGTCATACAATGTAGCTAACAATACAGCGCAAATTAACGGCAAAACAGGCCCAAAAGGCCCAAAAGCCAAAGGGATAAATTATGGCATAAACGCAGCATATAATCATTTAGGGTATATAAATTCGCTAAAATGCGATACAAAAACCCCAAAGCCTGATGTATTCACTAAAAACAGTACTCCTGAGGATATGGAAGCTGAATTAAAAAGGCTTGAAAGCGAAACAACTCCGCCATTAAATTTTATTTTAAGATATGCCCCTAAAAAGAATGCTATAAGTGTATTTTTCAACCGTTTATTTAAAGGCCACAACATTGATACTCAAGCACTATTAGGTTTTTCCTGTGCTGCCATGGGTAATAAACAAGCTATGACTATAGAAGAAGCAGATGCACCATTTAAGGATGAGGCATTTAAGGATATAGGCGCAAAACTCACCACAAAAGCATTCGATGTAAATGATGACGGCAAAATTGATGCTTCAGAAGAAGCTGTAAGTACAGTCATAGCTGATGTTTTAAGCAAAGATAAAGGTATAAATTCAAAAGGGCTCGATATTAAAAAAGCAGATGGCAGCTATACAAATGATGGTGAAAATAAAATGATGATGTTTTGCAATGAAGAAAATCTTGAAATTGCCTCTATGATTACAAAAGACATGCATGCAAAACTGGGCCTTAATAAAGCACAGAAAGAATTTTTGAAAAATAATTAGTTTTTGCACCAAATCTTAGCTATTTTTTACCTTTGCCAAAGCCAAAAATATAGATTTCACCGGGCACTTCAGCTGAATCAATTATATAATCAAAAGTTGTCATTTCATGAGCTTTTTCAGGTTTTTGCTCTTTTTTAGGCGGCAAAAGTGCATCCAAACCATTTTTTAAAACAGCAAAACTCATAAGAGCAAGCCCGCCTATTAATGCATAATAAAGGCCGGCTCTAGAATCCTTTTTTGCAGCAAAACTTGTCATTGCATTTTCTATCATTTCAGTCATTTTGCCTGTATTTTGAACCCTTTTATACAATGAATGCAATGTCTTTTTGGATCCAGTTTCCATAGTGGTATTTTTTGATAATTTTTTTAAAACCCCAGCTGGATTATTTTCAAGAGCTTTTTTATTTTTTTCAAAAACATCTTTTACAAGAGGCTTTATGCTAGCGTCTTTCAGCTCTTCTGTTATGGTTGCAATTTCATTTTTTCTTGCAGATAACGCTTTTTTTTCAATACCCTTTTTCACAGAATCGGTAAAATAATGGGCATGTTCTTCTGTTGTTAAAGGCACAATATAGGTACCTGCATAACCAAGCGCAGCACCAATTGCACCTGCTTTTGGCACGCTAAAATTTCTATTTTCGCTATGGGTTTCAGATACTCTCATATTTTATCCTATTAACACAATTAATCCCATGCTAAACAGTCAAAAAAAATTTAGCATGGAAAATCAGTCCTATTCACTATCTAACCTAGTTTTTGAACTTTTTCTTAAATTTTTAATACTATATCATAACAAAAAATAATTGTCAATATACAGCCGGAATTCCCTAAAAAATTTCTCAAAATCCTTGCCTTACAATACTATCAGGCAACAATGACAAAAAAACCAAGCTCAAAAATTAAAAATAAATTAGCCAATCATGCTTAATGCACCATACATGCACAAGATGCCAAAAGCACTGATTACAAGCCAAAAATGGGCAATTGGGTGAATATTATTCCAAATATTAAAAATTAAAGATTTCTTTTCCATAGTATTTAATATACTATTTATTCATTTTTTTGTTTATCCTACAAAAAGATTATCTTTTGAATTTGTATTATATTTATTTGCATACTAAATATTTTATCGTGTTTTATTTTTTTAAAATTTTGCATAAAAATCTCTGGCGCGCTCCAATACAAAAGCAGGTAATTTTGCCTCTGCGCCTACGTTAAAGGCATCACCATAAGCTGAAACCCCTTTTTCTATACACCTTTTTAGGATATTTTCATTTTTATCTATAACAAGCCTGTAATTTTTAATGTTTTCATCCTCATCAGATAGTTTTGATAAACCTGAAAAGTGTGTTGCAAGAACAGTTTTAGCCCCTATGTACTTCATTATATATTTTATAATCCCGTAAGAAACAGATATACCTTCAAAATATGTAGTGCTTTTTCCTGTTTCATCAAGCAATATGAGGCTATCAGACGTAGCATTTCTTAAAATCTCAGCCACATCAAGCATTTCACACATAAATGCAGAACAATTGTTCAGCATATCATCATAACTTCCCATACGAAGAAAAATTTTATCTGTAATATTAAGCTCAAAACTATTTGCAGGAACAAAAGACCCGGTCTGTGCCATTATGTTTAAAGCTGCAATCTGCCTTAAATATGTAGATTTACCAGACATATTAGCACCAGTCAATATCATACATTTTTTATTATGGTCAAATTCCGCATCCAGGCTGTCATAATGCCCTCCTTTAGACGTTAAAAGCTGCATTAATACAGGATGCATGCCTTCTTTCAGGTTATATCTGTATTCCTTCACAAATTTTGGCCGCACATAATCATATTCAAAAGCAACATCGGCAAAAGATAAAAGAACATCTTTTGCTGCAACCTCATTAGAAAAATCTCTCAAGCCTTGTGTTAATTCTTTTGCATATTCTCTTAATTTTGTAAATATATCATATTCTAATTCATAAGCTTTTAAACGTAAGCTTAAAACCTTATCTTCAAACGATTTTAGAATATCTGTAGAAAATTTTTCAACTGATGATAGTTTTTGTTTTCTTGCATAATTATCAATATTAGATGTAAAATCCTTCACCCCTAAAACTGGTACATCTATTGAATATCCAGTATTTTTAGCATAATTAATTTTTAAATTTTTAACACCGCTTTTTAAAATTAAATCTTTTTCATATTTTTTTATTTCATCCTCAGTATTTAAAATCTCTACTCTTATATTATCCAGCAAACCATTCGCACCATCTTTTATAATGCCTCCGGTTCTTAAATTATTAGCAGGCTCTTCATTTATGGACCTTTCTATAATTTCTCTAAAATTTATTAAATTTTCATCTAATACAGAGATTTTTAATATTTCTGAATTAAAGTTTTTGCATATATTGATAAATTCTTCCATCACCATTAATGTGCTTTTTATTGCCACAAGCTCTTTTGGGGTAACTGTACCATTCGATAATTTACTGGATAATCTTGAAATATCAGCTAAATTTTCAAATAAAACTGCTAATTTTTTACGCCCAGTTTCATTTTTAATTAATTCCTCCACCCCATCTAGTCTTTTTTCAATTTCTGAAATATTGTATAAAGGTTCATTTAAAAAATAAGCCAAAAGCCTTTTACCCATAGGGGTTTTACATCTATCTACCGCCCAAAAAATTGAACCATATTTTTTCCCATCAGATGAATTTTTATTTAGTTCCAAAGCCTCTCTTGTTTTGGCATTCATTATTAAATGATTTGATATAGAATATTTTTTTATAATATCAAGCTTTGGCATAAAATTCTTTTGGGTTAGTTTTGCATAATTTACTATAGAACCTGCACATTTCAAGCCTATTTCATATTCAAGCAAGTTTTCATTTTGCAATTCTGAATTAAAATCAGCATTATAAAAACTTCTATTTATTAAAGTATATGGATAGTTTTTCCAAATTTTTTCATCAATATCGGCCTCTTTTTCAGGTACAGCTTTTAATGGCTCTATTTCTCTTGCTTTTATACTTAATAGTAATTCTGAAGGATTTATTTTAGATAATTCACAAAGAATTTCATCCAAATTTCCTTCCGTTATAAAAAATTCTCCAGTTGAAATATCGGCATAGCTGAAACCATATCTATCATTGCTTTTTAGAATAGATGCTATAAAATTATTTTTATTTGAATCAAGAAAATCTTCATCAATCAAGGTACCAGGTGAATATGTTCTCACCACTTCTCTTTCAATAATATCGCCTTTTTTGACCTCGCTTTTATTTTGAATTTGTTCTACAATTGCAACTTTATATTTTTCTGCCACAAGTTTTGCAATATACACAGTAGCGCTTGTCTTTGGCACACCTGCCATTAAAATCTCGCCAATTTCTGTAAATTTTCTTTTGGTCAATATCACACCACAAGTTTTAGACAGAATATATGCATCTTCAAAATAGGTTTCATAAAAATCACCCAGTCTAAAAAATACAATAGAATCAGCGTTTGCACTTTTTAATTTAAGATATTGTTTTAAAATTTTTGATGCTTTGTTGATATCAACATCTTTTGATTTAATAAAGTTTTGATATTCCATATCTTTTATAATAGAATAAGTATAGTAGCATTGGCAAAACTTTTAAGAATGTGTAGGAGGATTTTATGGGCTGTTTAAAGGGAATAATCCGCTTAATTGTTATAATTCTTGTTATTATGGGCTTTTTCTATTTTGATGGTCCAGGGTTCATAAAAGAAAGAATTGATGAATACAGAAGCCCTGCAAAAGAAGTCTTGGTACAAGATGAAAAAGATTTTGGAAATTTAGCCTACACTTCTGATGATTATAAAATTCAAAGATCAATTACAATGGGCGGAAAAAGAAAACTTTTAATCACCCACATCCCAAGCAGCCAAAAAATCAGCCTTATTGATATAGGAAACACTACAACGATAAATCAGGCAGATTTTTACAGCACAAAAATTGATCTTAAATTATATCAAATTATGGATACTGTAAAAAATTATTCTGCGGGAATAAAAGATATTGAAATCACCCAAAGAGGCACTATTCTTGCAAAAGGAAAAATTGTGCCTTATGTAAATTTCAGTGCAAAATTAAAAATTTTCCCTTTAATTAAGGTAAATGGTACAATTGCAGCCTATAACACTAAAAATGCAGATGATGGAATTGTAACAAAAATTGGCAAAAAAATTATGCAAACCAAAGAAGATACATCAACAAAAATTGTGCTTTCTGCAAAAATCTTTAATAATTACAAATTTAATATTACTGAAGATTTGATAAAATCAATAAGTTTTATAGGCATATAGGAATTAATTAATTTTTTATGGTAGTAAAAATTTTAAGCGCCGCAACAATCGGCCTTGATGTATTTAAAATAGAGGTAGAGATTGATATTACAAATTCTCTGCCTCAAATTTCAATCATAGGTCTTGGGGATGCTGCAATTTCTGAAGCAAAGGAAAGATTAAAGCTTGCCATAAAAAATTCAGGATACACCTTTCCGCAAACAAAAGTGGTTATAAACCTTGCCCCTGCTGATTTAAAAAAAGAAGGTGCTGCATACGACCTTGCAATGGCAGTAGGCATCCTTGAAAAAGAAGGAATAATAAAAGAAAATTTCACATCTTTAGATAGCAGCTGCACTTGGCAAAACACCAATACCGCATTTTTAGGGGAACTTTCTCTAGATGGCAGCATAAAACCTGTTTATGGCGTGCTTCCTATTGTTTTTGGATTAAAAAATTTAGGAATTAAAAAAGTTATAATCCCTTTTGATAATTTAAAAGAGGCCAGTTTTGCAGATGATATTGAGGTTTTGGGGGCAAAAAATTTAAATGAAGTTGTAATGCATCTAAATGATAACGAGCCGTTAAATACTATTAGGCAGAAAATATCTGATTTTATAAAATGCGACAAAGAATATAGCGCCGATTTTAAATATGTCAAAGGACAAAAATTTGCAAAACGTGCACTTGAAATAGCAGCCGCAGGGGCGCACAATGTGCTTATGTCAGGAAGTCCAGGCTCTGGCAAAACCCTTCTTGCAAAAGCTTTTCCATCAATTTTGCCGCCGCTCACTAAAGATGAAGCTATTGAAATCACAAAAATTTATTCTATAGCAGGGCTTTTAGACCATAATAATCCTTTAATATCAGAAAGACCAATAAGAGCACCGCATCATAGTGCATCTTCAGTTGGAATCATAGGCGGAGGGTCTAATCCAAAACCAGGAGAAATTACCCTTGCACACAGAGGAGTTCTATTTTTAGATGAAATGCCTGAATTTCCTCGCGCAGTGCTTGAAGTTTTAAGACAGCCTGTGGAAGATAACGAAGTTACAATTTCAAGAGCACAAACAAGTATAAAATACCCTGCAAATTTTATTTTGCTTGGAGCAATGAATCCTTGCCCCTGCGGATATTTAGGAGATAAAAAAATAGAGTGTAAATGTTCTGATTTTCAAATTAATAGATACAGAGCAAAATTATCCGGCCCTCTTTTAGATAGAATTGACATTCATATAGATGTAGTAAGGCTGGATGAGGATGAACTTTTAGAACAAAATGCAATTGCAGAATCTTCTGTTGAAATAAGAAAAAGAGTGGCAAAAGCAAGACAAATTCAAAATGAAAGATACAAAAACGAGGGAATTTTTACAAATTCAGAATTGACACCAAAATTAATAAGAAAATATTGTAAAATAACTCCAGAAATCAAAGATATGTTAAAAAATGCAGCAAAAGCTTTTAATCTTTCAGCACGCGGTTTCGACAGGATTTTAAAGATTTCAAGGACAATAGCAGATTTAGATAATGCAAAAGAAATTTCTGCCTTGCACATATCACAAGCGCTGCAATTTCGGGGGTATTCAGGGTATTAATTTTTAGCATAGGCCGTCTTATGATTCCGTATGGGGAATGTGAAGATTTATGAAAATTACTTATAATTTCTTTATGATTTTAAGGTTTTTATAATTTTTAAGGAAACGAGGTAACTTTTTTTATGAAAAATTGGATTATTGTACTTTTAATATTTGTAGTCCCATTGGGTGTATTTATCTATTTAGAAAGCAATGCAGGAAAAACCATTGCAAAAGAAGCCACAAATACCATTAGCACTGTGGCAAACACTATGACAAAAACTAATTCAAAACCAAGAATGCTAAAATTCTTCTCCCCAATGTGTTCTGATTGCAAAAAAATCTCTAAAGAAATGGCAAACATTCCATCAGACTATGAAGATGTTGTAGTTTTTGAGGAAATCAATGTATCTGATGGTTCAAAAGCAAGCAACGAAGCTGTTAAAACATACAATGTAACAGTAGTGCCAACACTTATTTTTGTTTCAAAAAATGGTGAAGTAATACAAAAAAGTGAAGGCTTTTTAACCGAAAAAGAAATCAGAACAAGCTTAAATAGTTTAAAGTAATAATTTAAAGGATATAAAAATGCAGGAATTTATTCAAGAACTATCCACAAAAATGCAAACGGGCGAATTTTCAATGATATTTTTATTCGCATCATTTTTAGGTGGCATAATAGCATCGCTCAGCCCATGTTCTCTTGGCGTATTGCCAATCATAGCAGCTTATGTGGGTGGATATGGAGAAACAGAAAATGAAGGAAAATTTTCTGCAAACTTTAAAACATTCCTGCAATTATTATCCTTTGTGTTTGGTCTTTCTTTAGTTTTAACTGCAATTGGCATCATTTGCGCCCTTACAGGAAAAGCTTTCGCATCATTTAACGCAACATCATATTTTGTATTAATTATGGCATCTTTAATTTTAGTGATGGGCTTAAATTTAATAGGTGTGCTTGAATTACAAATGCCCGTAATTGTAAAGAAAATGCCAAAATCAAAGGGAAATAGCCTATTTTTATACCCACTTTTAGTTGGAGCACTTTTTGCATTGGCTTCAAGCCCTTGCTCTACACCAATTTTAGCAGGCATTATGGGTTTTGCCGCATTATCGCAGAATTTATTTTATGCGGCCTTGATGCTTTTTATTTTTGCATTAGGACAAGGGGTGATTATAGTATTAATAGGGCTTTCAGCTTCATTTTTAAAAAATGCAAAACGCTTTAGCATAATGGGGGAAATTTTACTTAAAATTTCAGGCGTACTTTTAATATTATCCGCCATATTCCTATATTACAAAGTATTTTCAAGGTTTATTGGATAAGGTTGAATTATCATTTGCCTTTTTTATTTTTTATAATTCATAAAATAATTATTTACTCATACTTGCGCCGATAACTTCAGTTAATTCCTGGGTAATACTCTCTTGGCGAACCTTATTGTATTGGACAGTAAGTGTTTTTATCATATCTTCTGCATTGTTTGTGGCAGCACTCATAGCTGTCATCCTTGAAGATAATTCACTTGCCTGTGCTTCAAGCATAGTTTGATAGATAATATTTGTTATATACATAGGAACAATCTTTTGCAAAACACATTCAGAACATGGTAAAAATTCCATAATAGAATCAATTTTCACATGGTGCTCATAGCTGACATTATGTTCTTTGTCAAATTCTTCCCTGTGGAATTTTTTTACCTTAGCACTTGACCTTGTACCCGCTTTCACGCCTATTTCATTCATTTCATCATCGCTGTGAATAATCGCAGGTAAAAGTGTCCAATCTTCCACCTTATAGGTCATTGTGTTTATATATCTTGTTGTAATAAGTTCAATCCTATCTATCCTATCTTCAACATAATCGCTTGCTAAATCTTCAGCCACAATTTTAGCTGAACTTACATTTAAATCATCCAAAATGCCAGTATAGATTTCTTTAATTTCAAAATCAAGATTTTTCTTTGCATTTTTCAATGGTGCGACGGTTTTTTGCCCCACAAGATATAAAACCACCTTTTTATTTTCGGTATTCAATTCTTTAATTCTGTTTAAAGTAAACCTTACAATATTAGCGCTATAGGCACCAGCAAGGCCTTTATTTGATGAAATAACTACAAGCGCCACAGTATCAACTTCTCTTGCATTTAAAAGGGCGGGATAATTATCAATAGCATATTTGGTTTTAATTTCATCAAAAGTTTTTTTGCCGATTTCATCGTACACTTTTATAAACATACGATAAAGTTCATACGTAAATGGACGGGACATTTTTACCATATTTTCGGCCTTTTTTACCTTTGCAGCCGCCACCATCTTCATTGCACGTGTGATTTTTTGCGTATTTTTGATACTTGATATTCTATCTTTGATGTTTCTTAAATTTGCCATAATTTTTTACTTTTTAAATATAGTATTTGTAAAGGTTTCAAGATGTTCGCATAAAAGTTTTTTATCTTCATCCTCAAGTTTTGCACCCTGATTTAGTTTTGTTTCTAATTCAGGCAGATTGGATGAAAAATATTCAAACCATTGATTTTTATATTCTTGTATTTTTGAATTTTCAATATTATCCAAAAATCCCTCATTTCCTGCAAATAATATTGAAACCTGTTTTGCAGCACTTAGTGGTTTATATTGGGGCTGAATTAAAATTTGGGTTAATTTTTCACCCTTTAATAGCTGTGCTTTTGTTGCAGCATCTAAATCTGATGCAAATTGTGCAAAGGCTTCAAGTTCACGATATTGTGCTAAATCCAGCCTTAATTGGCCTGCCACCTGCTTTACACCTTTAGTTTGTGCAGCACCCCCTACACGTGAAACTGAAATACCAGCATTAATTGCAGGTCTTTGCCCCGAATTAAAGAGGTTTGTTTCTAAAAATATCTGTCCGTCTGTAATTGAGATAACGTTTGTCGGGATATAGGCTGAAACGTCTCCTGCCTGAGTTTCAATGATTGGAAGAGCAGTGATAGAGCCTCCGCCAAGTTCATCAGATAATTTACATGCGCGCTCTAAAAGCCTTGAATGGAGATAGAAAACATCCCCAGGGTACGCTTCACGGCCAGATGGGCGCTTTAATAATAAACTCATAGAACGATAGGCCTGAGCGTGTTTTGTCAAATCATCATAGATAATAAGACAGTGGCGGCCCTGTTCTAAAAATTCTTCTGCCATAGCGCATCCTGCATAAGGCGCTATGTATTGAAGCGGGGCTGAATCATCCGCAGAGGCTGAAACAATGATAGTATAATCCATTGCGCCATTTTCTTCCAAAGTTTTTGCAAGTTGTGCTACTGTGGATTTTTTCTGCCCTATTGCAACATAGATACAGATTACATCTTCATTTTTTTGATTAATAATTGTATCAAGTGCAATTGCAGTTTTTCCTGTTTGCCTATCCCCAATGATTAATTCCCTTTGTCCGCGGCCAATAGGGGTTAGGGCATCAATTGCAGTAAGCCCTGTTTGAAGCGGCTGATGCACGGATTTTCTAGAGATAATACCTGGCGCAATACGCTCTATCGGGCGGGTTTTATCAAACTTTATTTCATCTTTACCATCAAGAGGTTTCCCTGTGGGGTCAACTATTCTTCCGATTAAATTATCCCCCACAGGAACGGATGCTATCCTTCCTGTGGCTTTAACGTTCATTCCTTCTTTAATTTGGGTGTAATCTCCTAAAATTACAACACCCACATTGTCTTCTTCAAGGTTTAAAGCTATACCCAGAGTGCCTTTGCCATCTTCAAATTCCACAAGCTCAGATGACATAACATTTTTTAGGCCGTATATCCTTGAAATACCATCTCCTACCTCAATTACAACTCCTGTATTTGAAACTTCAAGGCCGCTATTATAATTTTCAATCCTTGATTTTATTATATTTGAAATTTCACTTGCGCAAATTTCCTGCATAGTTTTTACCTTTCATATCTATCTTTTAGGGTTTTTAGATTTTCAATTCTTTTTTTCACACTTAAATCTATCACTGTATCATTTATCTTTATTACTATTCCGCCCAAAATATTTTTATCAATGGAAAATTCGGGCAAAATTTCTTTTCCCGTCTTTTGTTTTAATTTATCTAAAAGCGCAAATTTTTCATTTTCACTAAGTTCTATAACACTTGTTATACTTGCTCTTAGAGCATTTTTACTTTCATTAATATCATCTTGCAGGCATTTTACAATTTCAGGTAGGATAATAAATCTATTATTTTCAATAAGCAAATTTAAAAAATTTAAAACACAATTTTGAAGAGGAGTTTTAGTTTGCATACATATTTTAGAAAAAATTTCAGATAAAACAGCGGTTTTATCCTCTTTTTTAATCACAGGGCTATTTAAAAAAGTATAAAGTTCTTCATTTTGATTTATAGTATTTAAAATAAACTGCATAACATCGTATATTTCTTGCACATCAAAAGATTCTGCCGTCTCCATCAGGGCGAGGGCATATCTTTTTGCAGGTTTTAGATTTTTTAAGATACTTTCTGTCATTATTTAAAACTTTATCTTTTCTATTTTGTCAATTTCTTCAATGCTTTTTTCAATGAATTTTCTTTGCAATTGATTATTTTCATCATTTTGGATACGGTTTTTAATTTCTTTTTCTGCCTTGTTTAAAATTTCATCTAAAATTTCAGAAGCAGAATCATTTTTTGTTTTTTTAATGTTGTTTTCTATCTGTGCACTGCATTTTTCATCCAAAAGCTTTTCTTCTTTTTCTATTTGAACCTGGGCAGTTTTTTGCATATTTTCAGCACCGGTATTTGCTTTGCTCAATATTTCATCTTTTTCTAATTGCAAATTTTTGGTACTTCTTTTTGCCTCTTTATATTCTTTAATAGCATTTTGCGCCGCTTCAGAACTTGTCATAACAGATGTTTTAATATCATCAGCCATTTTATCAAAAATAGCACCTAATTTTGCCTTTTTAAAAATCAGAGTCAAAATTGAGACCATAATTATAAAATTAATCAGGTTTGATTCTAAAATTCTTTGGTATAAAGTAAGTTCGTGCATTTTTTACCTTATCCTTCCTCATCCAAAATTTTAGAAACTGCCAATTTTACGTATGTTTCCATCTCTTGTTTTAGTTCATCTTTAACGTTTTGTTTATTTTGATGAAGTTCATCTAAATTTTTTGAAAGTTTATTTTGAATTTCATCCTTTTTATTCTGAAGTGCAAATTCCTTATCAGCTTTTGTTTTTATCTGCATATCTTTTAGAATATTTGATGCTTCAAGTTTTGCACCAAAAATTTCATCTTCTTTTGCCTTTAGGGTATCTTGCGCTTTTTGTTTAGAACTTGTTACAATACTTAAATTTTTGTCATAAAACTTTTGCCTTTCACTTATTATTTTTGTGACAGGCTTGTATAATATCAAATTCATCAGAAAAACAAAGATGATGAAGCTGATTAGTGCAAAAATAAATGTTCCGTCAAATTCTAAAAGCATTTATAAATTCCTTTTAGCCTTTTATTTGATTACAAATGCAATTAAGATTACAACAAGAAGTGCATAGATTGCACATGCTTCAATAAGACCTGCGCCAATATAAAAATATTTAGAAATTTGGCCTTCAGCTTCAGGTTGTCTTGCAATACTTTCAATAATAGCTTTTGTTGCAAGTGCAAGGCCAATGCCAGGGCCTAATACACCAAGGCCGATTGCAATACCCATTGATAATAATTTTACTGCTGCTGTTTCCATTTTATTTTCTCCTTACTTTAATTTCTAATGATTTTTTGCTGTTGCAGTTTCTATGTATGCTGCTGTAAGCAAAGTAAATACTAATGCCTGGATAAATGCCACAAAAAGTTCAAAAAACATAATGGGCAAAGGCAAGAGCGAACCTAAAAATAAACCTATATTATAAACCCATGAAGCTGGCAAAAGCCCATGAAGGAAATTTTGGGTAAATTGCGAAATAGATTCAGGCGTCAAAAGCATAAATACTAGGCCTCCAAGCACCATAATTAAAATTTCACCAGCTAAAATATTAGCAAAAAGCCGGACTGCAAGGGTCAATGGCCTTGTAAAATCTTCAAGTATATTAAATGGCGTCATAAAAAGCATTGGTTTAAAGTAGTGTTTAAAATAAGAAAGCCCTTTTTCATTAATCCCTTGATATATATAATAAATCAAAACAAAAACAGCAAGGGCTGCTGTCACATTAATATCATTTGTTGGAGATGCAAATTCACCTTGATGAAGATGAATTAATTTCCAAGGCAATTGCCCTATCATATTTCCAAGGATAATGAATAAAAACAGAGACATTAAAAGTGTGGCATTTGCACCGGTACTTTTACCCAAAGATTTTGTCATCCCGACAAAAATGCTTACGATATTTTCAAACACTGCCTGAAATTTATTTGGAATAAGTTTTAAATTAACTGATGCAATTAAAGACAAAAGAAGAATAAAACCCATCACAGTCCACATTGTGATTAATGTATCAAGGTGTACATTCATCCCAAAAATGTTTACTATCCAATGTTCTCCTATATGAAATTCCATCAATATCCTTTTTAACTATTTAAAAAGCCTTGTGTCTTTTATACAAATTATATAACAAATAATATAAAAGATGCAGATTTTAATTTAAATAGCCCCTGTATGCTATTTTCTATAATTTCTTTTCATGTTTTTGCAGGCAGCTTCACTTAAATTATTTTCAGAACAATATAAAAGAACAGAACCAAAATTGCTCATTTCACTGCTTTTTACGAAATTTTTGAACCTGATAAAATCTTCAAGACTTTGGTCTTTAAGTTCATAAATAATTTTTCTATTCAAACCAGCAATAAAAATATAATCCGACATTTTCATTGAAACATAATTATTGTTTCCTTTAGAAAATACTAAATGCATTGCATAAGGACTATTAGAGCCAAAAATCATATTTTTATTTAAATCAAGCCATTCTGGTACAACATCACCCATTTGAGTGCAGACAATTTTATCTTGTTTATCTTTATATTCGCAAGACAGATTTTCACTCTTTAAGGGGCGGGAAGCCACATACATATAAATTAAAATACACACTATTGCAACAATACAGGCATAATACAAAATATCTTTAACAATTTTTTTCCAGTCTTTTTTTGGCTTTTGCACGCTTTGTTTGTCTTGTGTTTTAGATGTATTTTGAATTTCTGTCACATTTTGTTCAAAATTTTCAAGATTATCCATACCCTGTCTCCCCTTTGTTTATTACTCAATTGTATTTGAAAATTAAATTAATATCAAACAATAAAAGTAAACTGCAAAATATTTTCAACAAAACAGGGTATTGCAAAATAAAACATCATTCATTTGTATATTTTAAATTTGCACTTTCTATACGAAACAAAATACCGTATTGACATTTTTAAAACCTGCGCCATATAAGCATATTTAGCAAAAATAGATCTTTAGATTTAGATAATTATATCCCCCCTAAACCCCCTAAATTTCAATCTTGGTATTGATGAATAACTCCACCTAAAAGGGTATTATTCAAATGTAATCAGTCAAATAGATTACACCATACAAATTAAAAAGTATATAAAAATTTTAATAAGCGGAGGATAAGATGAGAAGAACTGAATTTGCAAGAAAAACAAGGGTGCTTGTTGTGGATGATAATTACGACCATGCTTCAGGCATCAGAGAATTAATCAATCTTGAAAATGATTATGAAGTAATTGCAAACGCAGGAAACGTAAATGTGGCACTTTCTTTGGTTAAGAAATATCAGCCAGATATTGTTTTAATGGATATGAACATGCCTGATATTGACGGTATTACAGCAATTTCAGAAATTGAAAAATTAAATGTTAAAACAAGAGTAATAGCACTAACAGGATATGACGATGCAGATTTAATCTTTAGAGCGATGAAAATAGGTGCAAGAGGATATATTCTAAAAACAATGGCATCAGCACAGTTAATCCATGCGCTTGATGAAGTGCGTCAGGGAAAAGTTTATCTTCCAAATATTTTATGCTCTAAATTCTTTGAATATTTCCAAAATTTTGAAAAGAATGAAAAACTAAACGCAAAAGAAGATGAAGAAAACTTACTAAATTATTTAACAAACAGAGAAGAAGAAGTGCTTAGCCTTTTGACACAAGGAATAACATACAAAGGTGTTGCTAAAAAATTATTTATCTCTGAAACTACTGTTAAAACCCATGTAAATAATATCTTCCAAAAATTACAGGTCAATGATAGAACGCAAGCCGTTTTGTATGCTATAAACAAAGGTTTTATGACAAGAAATCAGCATAAAATTGCAGTATAGCTGCCAAATAAATCAATGAAGGTATTTAAAAAATAAATGCAAAAATTCTATAAAGATTTAAAGAACTTAATATTATCTGATGACAGGCTGATTGAAAGCCTGTTTTCAAAACAAAGCATAATTTCAATAATAAGATGTATTCTTGAGCCTTTAGTAAATGCTAATGCAGCATCAATGATTTTTCACAGATTAAAAAATACAAACGGTTTAGATGGCATTATAAAACGGCTTGAATATTCAAGAAATGTTGAAATGTACAATTTTTTGGACCCAGATATTATTATAAAAGATGATTTGATAGAATTAGAATTTATTTTACTAACTTCATCTAGATATAACGCAGTTTTAATGTGGGATTATTCTGACGACAATAAAAAAGAAAACTCAAACATTTATTTTATGTTGAATTCAAAAAATGTAAATCACGTTTTTGATTTATTGTCCCAAAATATGAAAACGGATTTAAAAGAAAAATTTTATTCATATAAGCCTGAACGCCGAGAAAATGAGCTTTTAAACTTTTGTGTTTCAAACATTGTAAAAAATTTAAATTCAATTATTGCTGAAAATGAATTTAAAGACAGTGCATTAAATTTTGAACCAAAAGATGAGTGCAAACAACTAAAAGAAAAAATCAGACATACAAGTCATGAAATAAGAAACCAGCTGAGTGTTTTAGATATTTATTCTAAAATTTTAGAAAAAAAATTCAATGATGATAAGACATCATCATTAATTAAAAAATCAATAGCATTAATTAATATGGAATTAAATGAACTTCGCCAATTTGATAATCTAAATATGAAAGAAATGCATTTAGAAGACATTATCCCATATTCAATTAAAATGTTTGAAGAAATTGTAAAACAAAATAATAACAAGATAATTTTTATAAACTCCACCATTCAAAACGACAAAAGAAAAGTTTTGATTGATGAGGATAAATTTTTAGGTGCGTTAAATAATATTATAAAAAATGCAAACCAGTTTACCAATGATGATGAAATTATAGTTGAACTATCAAAGGATGAAACTTACGCTAAAATATCTATACAAAATCATGGTGAACCTATTGAAGAAAATATTAAAAATAATATTTTTAAAGACGGCTTTACAACAAGGGAAGAAGGCTTTGGTATAGGGCTTTCCGTGGTTAGAAAATATTTAACAGAACAACTGGCTTCAATTGAGCTTGTGGCTTCAGATGAAGAAAAAACTGAATTTTTAATAAAAATCCCATTGATTGATATAGTTTGATTAAATTTTGAAAATTGAAAAAAGAATAAGATACAGGCAAAAAATTTCAACAAAACATTTCAACTGACTAGAAAGGAGGTTAAAATGTTAGTTGAAATTAACGAAAAAGAACTAATACTACTCATAGCATTAGTTCTTGCACTCAAATCCATATTTATTAACTAGGTATGGTACCGGTGTGGGTGTTAGCGTCACCCATGCCTGTATTCTTATATCTTCATTTTAACCCACTTTCACAATTTTTCAAGCCATGCAAATTATTTACTTGCATCATCAAGGTTTGTGCTTAAAGATATTCTCTTATCATCAGGATTAAATTTCAATATAACAGTATCAATCACATCATCCACTTCTAAAATTGTACCGTGTTCATTTTGATACTGTGTTAATTCAGATTGCGGCAAAAGCGCCTCTACACAAGGATATACTTCAACAAATGCGCCAAAGTGTTTAATTCTTGTGATTTTGCCTTTCACAACAGCACCTTCTTGAATTTTGCCTTTAGCTTCAATCCAAGGGTCCGGTTCTAAATTTTTCAAACTCAATGATACTCTTTGTTTGTCAAAATCAATACCTATAATTTCAACATTGATTTTTTCACCCACCTTTAAAATATCATTTGGATGGTCTACCCACTTCCAGCTGATTTGAGACAATGGAAGCAAGCCATCAACACCACCTATATCAATAAATGCACCAAAATCAGCAATTCTAACCACTTCACCTTTAACAACCTGGCCCACTTCAAGTTGTCCAAATACATCTTTTTTAATATCTTCCAGTGAATCTGTGTGCACTTTTCTATTTGATAGAATAAAGTTATTTTGCGAAACATCAATGCTTAAAATTTTAAGTTCAATATTTTGGCCTATAATGTTGTCAATTTCTTTAGCCCTCAGATGAGACGATGGAACAAAACCGCGAATGCCCATAACATCAACCAATATGCCGCCTTTTACAATTTGTACAACAGTACCTTCAATAACTTTGTCCTGTTCTTTAACTTCTTCCAGCTGCTTCCAGTTATATGCACTTGCAACCTTTTTGTAAGAAACAGTAAAATGCCCGTCTTCATCTTCATCTTTTATGATTAAAAATTCATAAGTTTCACCATTTTTCAAGGTGTCTGCTATATTGTCTTCTTTGTTTAATTTTGCTTCTCTTTCAGGACAAATAGCACTGGTTTTTGCCCCAATATCAATAATTGCGCCCTCAGAATCGTAACCGCAAACCACACCTTTAATTAAATCACCCTTTTGAAACTTATATTCATACTGGGCCAAAAGCTGCTCAAAATCAGCATCGCTCATCTCTTTCGATAACATTGAAATGATACTCCTTAAATCAAACCTAAACTATTCTTAATATTATATCAAAAATTTTTCTATATAACAAAATTTGACTTCATACATCTTAACATTGTATAATAATTGCATCGCTGAATTTATTATAATTAAGAAATTTGAAAACTTATGGAATTAAAACAAAAGGCATCATTAACAGGCTTTAGAATTTTGTATATTTTAGACATTCTATTAAAAGGCTCTGTTTCAAAAAATGAAATTTTAGATATTCTATCTAAAAAAGATGATTTAGAAGGAAACATCACAAAAGAAACAATAGGATTGGACATCAATACCTTGAAATCTGCGGGTTTTGAAATTGAAAATACAGGAAAATCAAACAATTACAGATATAAAATTAATTGGAGCCCTATAAAGCTAAAACTTGGCAAAAAGGAAATGCAGGTTTTATTAAATACAAGAGATGCAATTATTGAAATTGAAGATTGGGAAGATATTGTTAAACTTTATGGCCTATTTAAAAAAATATCTAATTACATTGAAGATGAAAATACAATTAATGAACTTATGAATTTTGGATATTTTTTAAATATTGATTTTGAAATATTAAAAGAATTAAATGTCTTATGTAAAAGAAAAAAAGAAGTAAAACTTCTGCATAAATCACAAACAGGTGCCATAAAAGAAATAGCAATAAAATTAAAAGAAATAAAATATATTGCATCAAAATTATACATAACAGGCACATCTCCAAATTATCCTGATGGAATATTTTTAAGAATAGATAATATTATAAAAATTTTAAAAATTCTGCCTCAAAAAGATTTGGTTAAAAAACCCAAAGCAAAAATCATAGTTTATAAAATAAACCCTTCAATCATTGATTCCATAAGTCTTCTTGGAGAGGAACGTATATTAAAACAAAATAAAAATTTTATTCAGATTGAATTAAAATCTTACAATAATTTTATGGCACTGCAAAGGCTTTTAGGATATGGAAGAGCTCTTATTGATATAAAAAATCTTGACATAAAAAAAGAATACTTAACAAATTTAAAAAATATGCAAAAAGTTTATGAGGAAAATTAAATAATGAAAAGTTTGTCTGCCTCTTTCAAAATAATAAAAATGTTAAAATTAATGACACAAAACCCTGTCAGCATTGATGAAATACTAAAACATTTTGAGGATGCGGAAATATACCTTAGCAAAGAGACAATTTCTAAATACTTTGCAACTTTAAGATATGCAGGATGCGACATTCAGAAAAAGAAAAATAAATTTTATATTAAATATCCAATATTAAACTTTTCAAAATCCGAACTTTTAACATTGGCAAACTTCCAAAAAGCAGCATATAATCTAAATTCAAAAAACAATTACTCATATTTTTTAAGATTTTTAGAAAGATTATTCATTCTAACAAACGAGACAGAAAATTACAGAAAAATAAGCAAAGAAAATCCAATAAATAAAAGTTTTTGGGATGATAAAACAGGAAGAGAATATAAAGAAAAAATTGAAATTTTATCTGAATTTATGGGTACAAACCCTCAAAAATTAAAAATTTCTTATGAAGGGAAAATTTACAATATAACACCAGTAAATTTTCGCTACAACAAAGATTCTGTGTGCCTGAGCGCTTACGATAATATTGAAAATGTAAATAAAAATTTTGCATTAAATAAAATCGATGATATAAAAGCCACCCCATCAAAAGGCATAAATACTGAATTTGGCCTTTCTACAACATTTAAAATTTCAGGAAAATTAAAAAACATATACAGAATAAGAGAAGGAGAAATTGTAACAAATTATGAAAACTATATAATTGTTACAAACAAAAAGGAAGACAAAACTGAATTATTCAATAGACTTTTAAAATATGGTACTTGTTGCGAAATTTTATATCCAAAAAATGACAGAAAAAAATTCATTACAATGATTGAAGATTTAATTTTGCAACATGCAAATTTAGCTTCAAAAAATTAAATTTGTCCCAATTTTCTGCTTAATTTTAAAATTTGATTCCTAATTTCTAAATCATTCGGGCTTACAGAATATGCCATTTTATAATAGTTTAAAGCAAGATCAACATTGCCATATATTTCAAGCATCTTTGCAATGTTAAAATAAGCATCGGTACAATATGGATTAATTTGAATAGTTGCAGCATATTCTTTTGCAGCATCTTTAAAATTGCCCATATTCCTTAAAATATCGCCTTTTAAAAAATGTCCTAAAGCATAATTATAATCAAGTTTTAATGCTTTATCAATTTGGCTTATTGCATCAGCTAATTTTCCTTGATTTTTTAATTGAACAGCATAAACATAAATGTATTCTGCTCTTTTAGGATTTTTTTTAATCAATTCTTCAATACTTGGCACTTTTGATTCATATTGCAGCTTGCCGCCATTTATAAATGATATATTATAAACACTTGGAACAAAAACTGTTCTGTTTGTTTGAACTTTTATACTGTGCCCTAAAGGTGCAATATCGCCATCAGACAGCATATTCAATGGTTTAAAGCGCACAAAATATGCTAAATCATTATTATTTGCATTTGGCAGGCTGATAAAATCTATAGGTGCAGAATATATCACATTTTCGTCAATTTCAGGAGCATAATCTATTGAAATACCTGCCTGAAGTGCAAAAGAACGGTGCATACTGCACAATAGCGCAACAAAAATAAACAACAATTTTATAATATATTTAATGTTCATCAATCAAACAAAACCTCTACACCAAGTGTTTTTTCAAGAAAATCTTTCTTCTTGGCTAAATTCCTGTCATACCCGATATTTAACATTATATTGACTGGAATACTTATTGTCAAAATACTTAAATTTTTATCATAATTTACATTAAGTTCATTCACCATATCAAGATGATTGAAATCAATTGCATCACAAATGCGTACAATTGATGCAAAAATATCAACTTTTTTTCTATCTTCAAAGCTTAAATTGCCATAATGGCGATGTCCTTCAATATTGGGCAATGCTTTTCTATGGTATCTTACAATATTTGCCACAATCAAATTAGAAACTTCATCTAATCCCGAAATTTTATTATCCAAAATTAAATCTCTGCCAATCTTATGGTGGCCTTTATTCATTTTCTTTTCAAATATCACACCTATATCATGCAAAAGCGCACCGCATTCTAGCAAAGTTAAATCTTTTTTATTGTCATATTGCTTCAAATCAGGAAAAAATTTTATTAATTTTTTAAACAATTGCAAACTTAAAAATGCAACAAGCTTGCCATGTTCTAAAAGATTGCTTTGTCCAAGATAGTTTTTTTTAAAGTCATCCAAATGCATAAAATTTTAGCCTGTAGTCTTTAAATATTTATCAATAATGGAAAGGAATTTTCTTTGTTCAAAATCATCCTTTTGAATAAATTCTTGAACATTAATTCTTTCATACATTTTATTCAACACACTACGTTTTACAGATGTAAGCACAATAACAGGTATATCAAAATGTGATCTTTCCATTCTTAATGTTTTAACAAATTCTAAACCATTCATGCCAGGCATTTCCTGATCTGTCACAATTAAATCAAATTTTTCATTCTCTAGAGCCTTCAGCGCTTTTGTAGGCTCATCAAATGCTTCCACCTGATAACCGCAATTTATTAATATATTTTTCTGCAAAGTTCTTGTTGTAAGAGAATCATCAACAATAAGAATTTTCTTTTTTGCATTCGCCTCAAGCTTCTGTGCCTTTGTAGAAGGAATGATATTGTTTGAAATTTTTCTTGAAAGCGTAGTATTTAAAACATCTGTCATATTTAAAATAAGACACATTTCACCACTTGCAAGAGTAGTAATTCCTGCAATATTTTTCACCCTAAATAATGGTGGGGAAAGTTTTTTATGCAAAATTTCCTGATCTGCAATTAATTTTTCTATAATAATACCAAGCCTTGAATTTTCCGATTCAACAATAACAAGTGTATACTTTTCAGCTTCCCTCGGCTTGTTTTCAAGTTCTAAAATTTGAGATAATGTATAAACCTGTATCACTTCACCATTATGAATATAATGATTTTTTCCATCTCTTACAAAAACATCGGTTGGATTTATTCTTAATACCGTTTGAATAGATGAAGCAGGCAGCGCGTATAATTGCCCTTGTTCCATAATAATAAAGGTTCTTAATGTTGCCATTGTAGTTGGCAATTCCATTGTAACAAGGGTCCCTTTGTTTAATTCTGAGTACACATCAATTCTTCCATTTAATTGGGAAATTTTTGTGTGCACAATATCAAGCCCAAGCCCCCTGCCTGACAATTCTGTTACAGTATCGCCAGTAGAAAAACCAGGATAAAATATCAAATTTACAATTTGTTCTTCAGGCATGCTATCGGCTTCTTCTTGAGTTAAAAGCTCTTTTTCTACAGCCCTTTGTTTTATCTTCTCTACATCTATACCTTTGCCATCGTCTTTAATATTTATAACAATTTTGCTTTCTTTTTGAATAGCCTGAATTGCAATATTTCCAATCCTGTTTTTGCCAAGTTTTTCACGCACATCAGGAGTTTCAATGCCATGGTCAATTGAATTTCTTATTATATGCATAATAGGAATTTTTATATCTTCAATAATTTTTTTATCCGCAGAAACATCTGCTCCTTCAATCTTGAAATCTATTTCCTTGCCTTTGTCTTTTGCAATGTTATGCACCATTCTTGGAAACAAACCAAAAACAGTAGATAGAGGCAAAATACGCATATTTTTTACCATAGATTCAAGCTCTGATGAAGTCGAATACAATTTTGAATTATTTTCTTGCAATTGTTTCATTAAACTATCAATGCTTTTTACAATTGTATTCATTCTGTCAAAATTCGTATTATGCAAGGATATCAATTGCTTATTATATCCAATAAAGGACTGTACACTTCTAAGCCCCTCATCTCCAAAAGAATTTGCAAGATATTTTTTATCAAAAAATTTCATATAATAGCCAACTTTATGATAATTTTTTTGCAGCTCTACAAAATCATTTTGTAAATTCTTTGCAAGGCCCAAAAGTTCTCTAGTCTTAATTCTTGTGATAATTAAATCCCCAATTTGATTTACAAGCTGATCCAGTTTAGATGAATCAACACGAAGCGTTTTAATTGCGGTGGTGTCAAAATTCGTAAGCCAATCATTAGAGCTCAACTGCTGCATTTTGATTTTGGTTTTGCTTTTTTTACTTTGAATTTGATTTGTGTTATTCAAAGAAAACTGCACCATCTGTTCCATTATCGTAGCTTTTTGATTCAAAAGCTCAATATCTTCAGACATATCCTTAAAAGAAGATTTTGAAAATTTATTCTCGATAATATGTCCTGCAACTTCTGCAATTTCTTTAATTATTACAATTGTATCTTTGTCGAATGGAGAATTATTATTTTCATAAATTGCAATAATTCTTAATATAGTAACAAATATTTTTTTGAAATCATCATCTTCAATTCTTGAAATTGTTTCATTAATAAGGCTTTTGATTTCTGCTAGATTAATTTTGTTCTCTAAAAGGGTGGGGACTTTTTGTGCGATATTTTTTGTTAATTCCAAAAGCTCGGTGTTTTTTAATTTTTCAGATGGTGTAGATACCTTTGGTGCTTCATTTTTATACGCTTTTGGTTCTTTTGACACCAGCTTATATGCATTTTCGTAATAATTTTTAACCGCTATGTCTTCATTCCTACAGATTTGATTAAAATTCTGCACTAATTCATTTATTTTTAAATTCAAATCCAAAACAAGATTGTGCGCAGAATCAATATTGCTGCCTTGTGCATCTTTAGTAAGATTTTCCACAATATTATTAATATTATCTATTAATTTGTCTGCATCCTTTAATCCAGTTTCATATAAAACATCGGACAATTTTTTTAAAGGTTGTTTAATATCTGAAATTTGCCCAAAATCGTTTTCTTGAGCACATTTAGAATATATAAAAATAATTCCTGTAAGACAATCTTCAATACTGTTTAGATTTTTTAATATTTTCTTTTTTAATTCTGAAAATTTTACAGATTCTTTTTCAAACTGTGTAGTACCAGTTTTATGTTCTTCAAAATCAGCAACAATCGCTTCCAGTTTCTCAATATGTATATTAATTTCATCACACACATATTCACTTTTTTGCTCTATTGTTCTTTCTATAAGCATAGATATCAAAGAAAGAGCGCTTGAAATTGTATCAGTTATACTTGTTGTAGGAACAAGTTTTTCTTCTTTTACAAGGCCTAGAATATCTTCAATTTTATGGGCAATATTTTGAATGTTATTAAAACCAAGCATTCTTGCTGAACCCTTTAAGCTATGGGCATCTCTAAAAAGATGCATAGCAATGTCAAGATTATTGGGCTTTTGCTCAAGGATAAGCAAATTTTTATCCATGGATTGCAAAATTTCCCCGCTCTCTTGCTGGAATATATTTAAAATTTCATCAAGCTCTTCTTGTAAAAATTCCATTGATTAACCTAAAAAATACTGCCCAAAATACTCAATTATTCATCCAAAACATTGGTTTTAATTGATTTAGTTAATATGTGCAAATTTTCTATATTCTTATAGTTTTCTTCTGTAATTTTAAAATTAGATTCAAGCATATCGGTTAATTCTTTAATTTGTCCGCCAGTATTTTGTGTATCTTTTTGAAGTTTTTGGGCAGAAGATATTATTTCATTAACACTTGTTGATATCTCATCCATAAAGCTAATCAGCTGCTCAATATTATTACCGATACTGTGTGCTAAATCAATCCCGGATTCAATTTCTTTTGTGCCTTCTTCTGTTGCCATAACTGTAGAATTTGTTGTCTGTTGGATATCTGTAATTAACGACGTAATTTTTGTTGTTGCCTGTTTAGATTCATCCGCAAGTTTTCTAATTTCGCCTGCAACAACTGCAAACCCCTTACCATGCTCCCCTGCTCTTGCAGCTTCAACCGCAGCATTTAGCGCAAGAAGGTTGGTTTGCTCTGCTATATCTTCTACAACACCAATTGTGGATGATATTGACTGGATAAACTCTGACAACTCAAGAATCAATTCTGCAATTGTTTGGATTTTGTGTCTTATTGCAAACATTTTTTCAATATTTGCTTTAACTGCCAAATGTTCTGTATTTGTAAAATCTAAAGAATGATGGGTTTTTGCCTTTGCATCATTAATCACTTCATTCATTGATGTTATATATTCTTTAAGATTTTCAATAAGGGACACTATATTTGTTAATTTTGCAAAAGAAAGATTTATGTTTTCTTTTTGGCTATTTGTTGTTGTTTCAATCTTTTTTGTTTCATCATCAGTTTGGTCAATAACATTATATACAACAACATCAATACTTTTCTTGAGCTGTTTTTTTGTAAATTCAAAAACCAATACAGCAAGTATAAAAAGAAATACTATAATGGCTGTCATAATTACAGGTTCAAGCTCTGCATGCTCTGCAACAAAATACAAAACAAGAAATATAAAAAACAACACTATAATATCAATGGTACTTTTTTGAGCAAGATCATTGGCTAGAGTATTTCTTTTTTTTTCATCTTTAAACATATTTCCCCTTTTTCAAAAAATAATGTATAATCTATTTTAATTATATTAGATAATCAAAATTATGGCAAAAAAAGTTCTTATTATTGATGATAGTATTACACAATTAAGCAGTCTAAAGATTTTCTTTAAACGTGCAGATTTTGAAGTAGAAACAGCGCAAGATGGCGTGGATGGCTTTCTCAAGGTTTACAGTACTACTCCTGATTTAATTATTTCAGATGTTTTAATGCCTCACCTTGGCGGGTTTCAACTTTGCAGATTGTTAAAAAGCAACCCCGAAACAAAACAAATACCCATCATTATGCTTACAGTTTTAGATAAAAAACTTGATAAATTTTGGGCATCGCAATCTGGCGCAAACCGTTTCATACAAAAAGATTCGGATTTTAAAAACATAATTCAAATAGCTGAAGAAATTATAAAAGAATTTCCTGTAACACAAAGATACAAAGATACTCTTAAAACGTTTGAATTTGATGAAGAAGGCATTATTCCGCAAATAAATAAAATCCTGGATGATGCTCTTATGAAATCCACCATTACAAACGAATTTAGAGATTTAACAGATTACACAAGCGATGACAAGGTTATTGCAGATAAAATATTAAAAATATTATCTACAATAATTGAATATGAAGCAGCTTGCATCTATTTTCATTCGCCTGATAGAACCGCTAAAAAAAGACTTATTTTTGACACACAAAACTGTACATTAAAAGATGGTGTGTTCTTAGACATTTGGAGACAAGTTTTACCTGATTGCCTGGAAGATTTTGAAATAGAAACTTCAAGCAATAATGATGGCGAAAACCTTGTAGAAAGCGCGGATGAATTTCAATCAAGAAAAGAATTTGATTTTTATTATGAAAACAATTTGATAGGAAAAGTTTGTTTTTATTCTACTCAAAATGTTGAATGGAATAAATTAAAATTTATGCCAACAGCAAAATCAGAATTGGATTTGTATTTAAGATTAAAATATCTTTATGTTAAAACTTGCTATTTATCAATAACAGATGAACTTACAAAATTATATACAAGAAGACATTTAGACAGTGTTTTAACACAAGAATTTGAAAGGGCAAAAAGATACGGAACAATAATTTCCGTTGCAATGGCAGATATAGATAATTTCAAAAAAATTAACGATAAATTTGGTCATCAAGCAGGAGATTATGTCCTTCGCGAAATTTCAAAAATATTTACAGATACTTTAAGAAAAACAGATTTTGTATACAGATATGGCGGAGAAGAAATTTGTATTTTAATGCCTGAAACATGCATCCAAAATGTTATTATGCCATTAGAAAGAATACGCAAAAACATTGAGAATAAAACCTTTATTCACAACGACCAAAAAATAGATGTTACAATAAGTATTGGTGCTACAACATATTCAAAAGATATGCGCACGCCTTCTGATTTAATCGAAAAATCAGATGTTGCATTATATAAAGCTAAAAAATCAGGAAAAAATAAGGTTGTTATAGAAAATGAATGAACTTACAGCTCCTGATAATATCCAGGAAAATGACGTTTACATTTTTGTAAAAATCGGAGAAGTTTCCTATGCTTTTCCGGCACTTTGCATACTTGAAATTATAAAACTTGTAGAACTTGAATACCCGGAAAAGATGCCTGCCCATATCGCAGGTGTTCTTGAATACCAAGGCAAAATAATACATATTATTGACCTTAGAACAATCCTTAGTATAGAAACTAAAGACTACGACATCAATACCCATATTTTAATGATTAAGGGAAAAGATTCCATCTATGGCATAATTGCAGATAAAGTTACAGATATTAAAAGAATTGATACAAATATAATTGCAACCCCGCCGCATACTGTATTAAGTTACATTACAAAAGGCATATACATTGATGATGCCAAAAGCACTACAGTTATAGATTTAGATTCGCTTGAAAGCTGGATGAAAATCAGCGCAAAAAGCGAAACAAACTATAGTGAAAAGGCTTCAAGGCTTTTGCCTAGAGACATCTCATCCAAAGAAATTCTTCACCAAAGAAGAATGCAGCTGGTTGAAAAAAATAAAAAAATACCATACAAGGAACTAGCAAATAAAGATGTCTATATCAGTTTTTTAATAGGAAATAATACATATTGCCTTGAAATAGCCTATGTAGGCGGCTTTTATAAATATTCAGAAACAAAAATGATAAAAGTTCCTTGTACACCTGAATTTGTAAAAGGTTTAATCAGCATAAAGGGTGATTACCTCACAATTATTGATCTTAAAAAATATTTTGATAATGAATCTTCAAGCATAACTGAAAAATCTTCAATTATTGCAATACAATCAAAAGATTTTCATATAGGTTTCATTGTTGATGAAATATCAGATACTATGAATATCCAATCTGATGAACTACTTAAAAATAAAACCAAAGGAAAAAACTTAAAACAAGATACTAAAAATGAAGTCACAGAATATGTAAGAAACGATAAACTATATCTTGTTTTAAATATTGCAGAAATTTTAAACAATGAAAAAATATATGTAGGCTAATATTTTAGTTGTTTTTTCAAAATTTAACCTTAAAAAATAATTATGAAGAATATTTTAAAAATCTTAATATTATTAATATTTAGCTTTTTCATCTTTTGTGCACCATCTTTTGCAGATGAAACATTTGATGAAATATATGAAAAATTAGAACCCGCAGGGTTTGAATATATGTTTGGAATAGACCCTTATCAGGCAGAAGATTATGCAAAATATATGTACTCACCCTATCCATTATTTAGAGTGGGGCTTCCTTTTATATTTAAAGATATAAAAATTGAACCAGGGTATTATATTTTAACCCCCAGAAAAAAAGATGGCAGAACATTTATATTATTCAAAGAACAAGGAAGAGTAAAATATTTAATACCCGTTTATAATATAGACATAGTAGACCCCTTATTTTACGACCAATATATTCCTGAAAAGAAAAAAGGATTTTGGGAAAAACTTGGCCAAAAAACATCAAATACTATAGGCAGAATGTTTCCAAAAAAAACTCAAAGAATGCCAGCCCCAAAGGCATATATCGAAGTAAATGATATTGATAGAGAATATTACCAGGTTATTCTATATTATGGAACGCAAAAATATTATATGATTTTTAAACAAAGATGATAGAATAAAAAAGAGGGATAATTAGAGGAAAAATAATGAAAAAACTTTTTATAATCTTCATTGTATTTGTTTTATCCGCCCTAAATTGCTATGCTGCAATTGATACAGATAAAATGCAAATTAAAACTATATTAAATAATATTAACAAATATTCTAACGAACATAATATTGATAAATTAAAACCCTATTATTCTAAAGATTATTTAAGTTATGATGGTTTTGATTACGATGCCTTTTTTGTATCTGTAAACGAAACTTTTAAAACATATCCTGATATTTTATACAAATCAAAAATAAAATCTATAAACATTGCAGGAGATTTCGCCACCGTTGAAATGATTGATACTTCAACTTCTTCAAGACAAACACTTACACAATCTATAGTTGAAAACAAACCTGTCTTAAACCAAAAATTAAACGGCTTTATGGAAAGTAAATGCCATTATATTGTCTACCTTAAAAAAATGAGAGGAAAATGGCAAATATATTCAGATAATATAATAGCAGAAGAAACTGCAATAAAATATGGAAAAGCACAAGAAATCAACATGAATATAGTTTCTCCGCCAATTGCAAAAGAAGGCGAAGAATATTGTATTGGTTTAAACATTATAAACAAGCCAAAAGACTCTATAATGCTTGCATCATTATCTAGAGAAGAAATAAAATATCCACCAAAAATGCCATCAGATGCATTTAGAAAAATGCCTACCGATGGAACATTAGAGAGAATTGTTATAGCAAATAAAAAAGGAATGAATGAATATTCTCTTGCCTCTGTTGGTATCACCGAAATTTCTCTTAATGAAGAAAAAACTGCGATAAATTATCAAATGTCTGGCATTGCTTTTTTAATGAAAAGAGTAAATGTTTATGCAAAGAAAAATTCTGTTAACAAAGAATACATAAATAAAATGCTAAATAAGGAGCCTTTATAATAATTATGCCAAAAGATAAACAAGCTTTTATTTTATATATTTTGATGAGTTTAGTATTGTGGCAATTAGGCATATCAATAAGAAATCTTTGCATAAGGCCTGATATACAACTTTTAACACAAAATGATCCGTTCATTTCTTTTGTGTATTTAAAAAACACAGGAGGTGCATTCAGCCTGTTAAATAATTACACTAATATGCTTGCAGCTTTCGGTATAATTGCACTTATTTGCATCATTATTTATGCTTATAAAAAATTGAAATTTAAAGATAAGTTCAAAATATTAACTATAACATCTCTCACAGCAGGCATCTTGGGAAA
This sequence comes from Candidatus Gastranaerophilales bacterium, assembly GCA_910587815.1. GTDB lineage: Bacteria > Cyanobacteriota > Vampirovibrionia > Gastranaerophilales > Gastranaerophilaceae > MGBC122484. The sequence goes on from CAJUNK010000006.1 coordinate 87,669, forward strand.
TTTAATTGAAAGAATCTCAAACGGTTATGTAATAGATTTTATACAATTAAACTTTGTAAATTTTGCTGTGTTTAATTTTTTTGATATTCTAATCACTATATCAATAATACTCCTTGCAGGATATATCATCTATGAAGATATTAAAAAGCGAATCAGATAACATAAGAATTGATGCCGCAATTTTAAATATGCTGCCTGAAAATAATTTTACACGCTCTAAAGTTCAAAAAATGATTGAAGATGGCAAAATAAGAGTAAATTCTAAGCCCACAAAACCTTCATATAAAATAAGATTAAATGATATCATTGAAATTGATGAAATGAACGAAAATAACATTCTTGTTTCGCCTGAAAAAATAAAACTTGATATCATTTTTGAGGATGATTATTTTCTTATAATAAATAAGCCAAAAGGTATGCTAACCCACCCTACACCCAAAAATAATAAAAATACACTTGTAGGTGCACTTTTAAACTATGGCTGCTCATTATCCAATATTCAAGGAGATGAAAGACAAGGAATAGTCCATAGATTGGATAAAAACACATCAGGCCTCATTATTGCAGCAAAAACAAATGAGGCACATTTAAATCTTCAAAAACAGATTCAAACAAAAACTGCAAAAAGAAAATATTTAGCTGTGGTTTATGGAAACATTGAACAAGATAACGGCATAATAGATAAACCGTTGGTTCATTATATGAACAAGACAGTAAAGATGAATGTTTCAGATAATGGAAAAGAAGCAATCACGCTTTATAATGTTTTAAAAAGGTATGATGGTTTAACACTTTTAGAACTTGAATTAAAAACAGGGCGCACCCACCAAATCCGCGCACATTTATCTTCAATAAACCATCCTGTGTATGGAGATACATTGTATGGAGCAAAAGGTTTTAGGAGCAAAATAAATTTAAAAACAAATGAGCAATTACTGATGTCATATTATCTTTGCCTAAAACATCCAAAAACAAATGATATAATGGAATTTCAACTCAATGAAGAAAGATATGATGAAGATTTTAAAAGATTTTTTAAGATAATAAATACAAAGGAGTAATTTTATGGATATGTATTATATTATAAGTTTTTTTTCAGGCCTCATTTTAGGACTAGTTATTATGTTTTTTCCATATAGAAATTTACAAAAAGAACAATCACAATTAAAAAAAAGATATGAAAAAACTTCAATTGGTGCAGATGATAGTGATTTAAGAGTAAAAACCCTTGAAAATAAGATAAAAACTCTAGAAACAGCACTTGAAAAAAGCCTGAAAAATAATCAGTAGCTATTTTTTAACAGCCCATAAATCTTTATGTAAAATGGCTAAAAACGGTATCAATTCCAGCCTTCCTGCCAACATATTAAACATAAAGATAAATTTTGTTGCAACATTTAAATCATCAAAATGATTCAAAGGCCCGATTGAGCCAAAGCCAGGGCCAATATTTCCAAGGCTTGAAATTGAACCCACTATTGCAATCGTTGCATTCTTTTCAATAAATGCTACTAAAAATGCAGTTATTCCAAAAATTGCAAAATAGAATATTACAAAAACAAGTATTTGCTGCACGGTTTCAGGGTTTACAACCGCCCCTTCAAGCCTTATAGGGTAGACACCTTTAGGATGCACAATTTTATTTAATTCTCTTTTTATATATTTGAATACAAATATCCAGCGGGTAATTTTCAACCCGCCGCAGGCTGAAATTGCAGATGCACCAATAAACATAGGCAAGAGTAAAAGTAATTTGCTTGTAAAATCCCATCCGGCAAAATCTTTTGATGCAAAACCCGTTGATGTCATAACGCTTATTGTCTGAAACAATCCTGCAAGCATACCATCATCAAAAGAATAATTCATATTAAAATATAATGATAGACCTATTAAAAACCCTATAAGTAAAGTTATTATAAGATATGTAATAAATTCTTCACTTTTTATCGGAGCTAAAATTTTTCCTTTTACAAAAAATTTATACATTAAAATAAAGTTTGTACCTGCTAAAAATGCAAAAATCATAACAACAACTGTAACCAAATTGCTATTATAACCCATGATACTGTCAGGATTTGGTGAAAGTCCGCCTGCACCAACGGTTGAAAATGCGGTACAGATACTATTATAAAAATCAAGCCCTGCAAATTTTAAGATTGCAACCTGTAAAATTGTAAGCCCTAAATATATTCCCCAAAGCCAGCTTGCCGTGTGGCGCACCCTTGGAGTAATTTTTTCTTCTGATGGATTTGGGTTTTCTGCAAAAAACATTTGCCTTCCTGCAACAGAAAACTTTGGCAAAACGGCGATAAACAGCACTATAATTCCCATACCGCCAAACCATTGGGTCATAGAACGATAGAAGAAAAACGTTTTAGGGTAGAGCGTGAAATCCTTTAATATCGTGGCTCCTGTGGTTGAAACACCTGAAACACCTTCAAATAAAGAGTTTACAATTCCTAAACCGTAGAAAAGGTATGGAATAGAACACACAAGCGCAAAAAACACCCACGCAAAAAAAGCAGTAGCAAGGGCCTCAGCCTTGTTTATCGTATCAATATCTTTTTCAGATGCTTTATTTAATGAAAACAAAAATCCAAGCCCTAAAGAAATTAAAAAAGATGCACCAAAGGGCATAATTGAAGCATACTCACCATAGCAAAGTGCAAACACCACTGGCAAAAACATAATAAGTGCTATGTATCTTAAAATTATTCCAACTGTATTTATTACAACGTTTATTCGCATTTTTTATTCTTTTGTTAACTTATTAAAATAATTTCTGATAGATTCAGCATCATCTGATTTTGTAAATATTATAAGAGAATCGCCCCCTCTAATCAGTGTTTGACCTTTTGGAATAATAACCCTGCTGCCACGTTTTATGATGGCCACCACAGCACGTTTTGGCAATTTTAAATCCATTAAAAGTGTGTCTTTAAAGCTATCCTGCATATTAATTTCTAATATTTCAGCTAAACCCATCTCAACTGTAGCAAGAAGACCTTCTTTATAATCTACAATTCTGTTTTTAATTTCATTCAACGCAGCTTTTTTAGGCGAAACTGCAACATCCACTCCAACTTTTTCAAACAAAGACGCCGTTGCCATCTGCCCTACACGGGTTATTACCCTTTTTGCACCCAATTGTTTTACAAGAAGAGAACATAAAAGATTTTTTTCATCACTATCTGTTACAGAAATTACAACATCGCATTCACCAATGTTTTCCTGTCCTAAAAGTTCCAAATTTGTGCCATCATCATTTAAAATTAAAGTTTTTTTCAGTTGTTCTGATAAAAATTCAGAACGTTTATAATCTTTTTCTATTAATTTTGTTTTAATCGGAGTTTTTTCTAGAGATTTTGCAAGTTCAAACCCAACCGTACCTCCGCCTATTATTGCTACACTTTTTAGTTTCTTTTCTTCCACAAAAAACTGAGACGCTGTAATATCAAGCCCTTCTGCCGTTCCCATAAATATTGTTTTATCATTCAGCTGAAATTCATCATACCCATTTGGAATAAAAAGCACATCATTTCTTTTAATTCCAGCAACAAGGGTTTCTTCATTAAACGGTATATCCTTTAATTGTTTATTTAAAAGTGGAGAATCTTCTTTAATTCTATATTCTAAAAGCTTTGCCTTCCCTTGCGCAAAATCTTCAACATTTACTGCATCAGGCACCGTTACAATTCTAAAAATTTCACCCACAAGCAATTTTTCAGGCCAAATTACATAATCAATATGCAAAGCACCATCTTTTTGCATAGATTCTTTTACGATTGATAAAGAATTTCTGCATTCTTTTTTAGATACAAAACAGGCAGTCTGTGCATTTGATAATTGTTTTGCCATAAGGCAAGCCACAATGTTAGCTTCATCAAGGCATGTACATGCTATAAATACATCTGCATCTTTTATACCTGCTTCTTTTAAAATATTTATATTAGAGCCTTCACCCACAATCGTTGCTAAATCAAGATTATTAAATTTTTCCAAATTTGAAACATCAGAATCAATTACAATAATATCGTGGTCTTCAAAAAATTCTGTTGCAATGATTGAACCTGTTTCATTTGCTCCATAAATTATAATTTTCATAGACCTTTTATAAACCAAACAATAGTTTTTTACAACAAAGTTTAAAAGTAATATTAATACTATTTTTTGCCATCATGATAGAATTATACATATTAAAAACAAAACTGGATAAAACATGACAGATAAAATAAAAGAAAAAAAGACAAATCAAATAATAATATGGATTGCAGCTTTAATTTTGGGTGCTTTTGCAGGATGTTTGAAAATAACAGCACTTAATCATTTCTTTGATTTTATTGCTACAGTTTTTACAAGACTTTTTCAATTCATTGCAATACCCACAATATCACTTGCTGTAATTACAACATTATCAGAACTTGGAAACAAAAAAGATACAGGAAAAATTTTTGGGCACACACTTTTTTATACACTTTTAACAACCTTTTGTGCAGCAATAACAGGTCTTTTATTATATATCTTGTTTACCCCGGATACTATTACAACAAATACTATTGAACAACAGACTGCACAATTATCATCAGAAACAGTTTCATATTATGAACATTTATTATCAATCATCCCAAATAATATAATTCAGCCTCTGCTTTCTGGAAATATTTTATCCATTATAATAATATCAGCAGCATTTGGTCTTGGCCTATCTTTCACATCAAATTCAGAAAACAAAACTGCACTTATTAAAATATTACATGGTATGCAGGAAGTTCTGTTTACACTAATACGCGCTTTACTTTGGATAATGCCTATAGGAATACTAGCCTTTTCAGCCCAGCTTTCAGCCCAAATTGCATCAGGCAGTGTAATTGGCGCTCTTGGAAAATACATAGCAATTGTGCTTTTTGGTAATTTAATACAAATATTTATTATTATTCCTTTGTTTCTTTTGGCACGCGGGCTTAACCCTATTCATATTTTCCACAAAATGTCCCCTGCACTCACTGTTGCATTTTTTACAAAAAGCTCCGCAGGAACTTTGCCTGTTACTTTAACAACAGCAGAAACAAATCTAAATATAAATCCTGCAATTTCAAGATTTGTACTTCCAATATGTACAACAATCAATATGAATGGATGTGCAGCGTTTATTTTGATTACATCACTTTTTATTATGCAAAGTTCAGGTTTTGAATTAACAATCGGCACAATGATATTATGGGTATTTATATCTGTTTTTGCAGCAATTGGAAATGCAGGAGTGCCTATGGGATGTTATTTTCTAACACTTTCTTTAATGTCATCAATTGGTGCACAATTAGGAATTTTAGGGGTGATTTTACCTATTTACACAATAATTGATATGGTTGAAACTGTTGAAAATGTGTGGTCAGACTCAGCAGTATGTGCTATGACAAATAAAGATTTAGGGAAAGAAATATGTTAGATTAAGCAATTTTTAAACTATATCCTAATGTCTTTAATATTTTGGCTAAAGTATCCACCTTTGGAACCCTTTCACCCTTAAACACATCGTAGAGCAAGGCGCGGTCAATACCAGCTTTTTCACAAAACCCTGATATTGTATCCCTTGATTTTATAACAAGTTCAAGTGAGCGAAAAAACGCATTAAAATTACCGTCTTCGATATATTCTGCCAGGGTTTGGTTCATATATTCTTTTTGAAATTCTTCGTCTTTTAGTTGTTCTAATATAAAATCGTTTAAATCAGACATTTTTGTCTCCTATCTGTTTTAAATATACTTTTGCAATTTCAATATCTCTTGATTGCTTTGATTTATCACCTGCATTTAAAAGCAATACAATTACATTATTTTGTATTGTGTAATAAATTCAATAGCCCTTGCCAAAACTAAAACGCAATTCAAATAAACCATTAACAATTTGCTTATAATCACCAAAATTATTTTCATATACACGTTCAAGTCTTTTAATCACCTTGACTCTAAGAGCTTTGTCCAAGGATAAAAGCCATTCTTTAACAGGCTCTTTTCCGTTAGCCAATTGATAAAATTCAATTTTATACATAATATTATTGTAGCATTTTCACTACAAAAATCAACCGTAAATATCTATTTTTTATTAAGGCTTCTGGTTAAATTATAGATAATTTCTAATTTTTCAGGATTATCACCAATTTCTGTTATATTTTGATTAATCATCCTTAAAAGTACAGCCGTTTCTTTAAAATGATTTGTGGCAAACAATTCTTCAGATGTGATATTAAATGCATTTAATAATTTATCAATGGTTTCGGCCGTTGCAAAATTATTACCAAGCTCAATGCTGCTTAACGCGCGCTGTGAAATATCTACCATTTCAGATAATTCTTCCTGGGTATAGCCGCGTGCAATGCGCATATTTTTTATTTGCTTTCCAAGTTCATTTTTAATACCCATAATTTACAATTTTAATTTCCTATTCATAACCAAAATAGTATTTATAAGTATTTTAAAGTGCAAAATTATAACATTAAAAGAAAGATTAGTAAACTCAATGCCACAGAATAAAAAATAATGCAATCGCTTTTAGGGATAACAAACTTCGATAAAATTTGTACTCCCTGCCTTTGCAATAATATTGCATTATAAAGGCAGGGATTTTAAGAATCTTTATGCTAAAATAGTATCTATGACAGGTAATAAGAAAGTTTTATATATTATTGCAGGTGCAAATGGAAGCGGAAAAAGCACTTTGGCAGAAGTTCTTTTAAAAGAAAAAAAATTAGAATTTCTTAATGCTGATGAAATTGCTAAAGAAATATCCCCAAATTCCATTAATAGCGTACCTGTTTCTGCCGGTAAAGAATATTTTAAAAGATTAAAGTTTTTTTTGGAGCTTAATAAATCTTTTGCAGTTGAATCAACACTATCAGGCAACAACATTATAAGAATTATTGAAAAAGCAAAACAACAAAACTATAAAATAATTTTGGTTTATTCTTTTCTACAAAATTGTACGACATGCATTGAAAGAGTTGAAACAAGGGTTAAAAATGGCGGGCATAATGTACCTGCACAAGATATAATACGCAGATATTACAAAAGCATTATGAACTTTTGGGATAAATACCGCTATTTAGTTGATGAATGGACATTGTTTTATAATGGATACGATTATGCACCAATAATTGTATCTTTCGGTTCCAATGATAATTTCAACGTAATTAATTCAGAAATGCAGCAAAAATTTTATACAATTCTGAAACTTATAAAGGAAGAAATAAAATGACAGACAAAGATGCTTTGGAATTATTAAATATGTTTGCAACAGCAGCACAAATAGCTAAATCAAAAAATCAACATGAATTTCATTTAAAAATGGATGAAGCAACATTAATTGCTTTATTCAAAAAAGCCTTTCCATCAATGCAAAACAATATTAATACAATAAATATTGTCAAAAACCTTCTAAATAATTAACAATATTGTTTAAACTTCACAAAATTTGCACTCCCTGCCTTTTATAGTACAATATTACTATAGAGGCAGGTTTTTAATGAAGGAGATGGCATGACAAATACCACAACTAATCAAAGTTATGATGCCAGTAATATTAGAGTTTTAGAAGGGTTGGAGGCTGTACGTCTTCGTCCTGGTATGTATATAGGTTCAACCTCACAAAGAGGCTTGCACCACTGCATTTATGAAATTGTTGATAATTCAATTGATGAAAGTTTGGCAGGTTATTGTACCGAAATCCACATCACAGTGCATGAGGATAATTCTGTAACAGTTGAAGATAACGGCCGTGGCATCCCTGTTGATATTAAGCCGGATAGCGGTAAATCTGCACTTGAAATTGTACACACAGTGCTGCATGCCGGCGGTAAATTCGGCGATGGTGGATATAAGGTTTCAGGCGGGCTGCATGGTGTTGGTGCATCTGTTGTAAACGCACTTTCAGAAAAATATATAGTTGAAGTTTCCCGTGACGGCTGGGTTCACAGACAAGAATACCTAAGAGGGGAACCTGTTAATCCTGTTGAAAAAATAAGAGAAACAGATAAAAGAGGTACCAAAACAACATTTTGGGCAGACCCTGAAATATTTACAGAAACCACAGAAATTGATTGTGATGTCATTGCAAGCAGATTTAGAGAAATGGCCTTTTTAAACAAAGGCTTAAAATTAATCTTTATTGATAAAAAGAATAATAAAGATTATACATTTCACTACGAAGGCGGTATAGCAAGTTATGTAGAGCATTTAAACAAAAATAAAAACGTAATGTTTGAAAAACCTGTATACATTGAAAAAGCAATGGAAGGCATAAATGTTGAAATTGCGATGCAATACACTGATGCATATACAGAAAATGTATTGTGTTTTGCAAATAATATCAATACTCATTTCGGCGGAACACACCTTACAGGTTTTAGAAATGGTATTACAAGGGTTGTAAACGATTATGCAAGAAAAAATAATCTTATAAAAGATAATGACACAAACCTTGCAGGTGAAGATATCAGAGAAGGCCTCACTGCAATAGTTTCTGTTAAAATTCCAAATCCTGAATTTGAAGGACAAACAAAAGAAAAACTTGGAAACGCAGAAGTTACACCTATTGTAAACGATGCCGTACGTGATAAATTTATGGAATGGCTTGAATTCAACCCTAAATTTGCAAAACTTATCATTGAAAAAATATTACAAGCACAACGTGCCCGTGAAGCCGCAAGAAAGGCAAGAGAATTAACCAGAAGAAAATCTGCCCTTGAAACATCTACACTACCAGGTAAACTTGCAGATTGCTCTAACAGAGAGCCTGAAAAATGCGAACTTTACATAGTAGAGGGTGATTCCGCAGGCGGTTCTGCTAAACAGGGTAGAAACAGAATGTTTCAGGCAATTTTGCCTTTAAGGGGTAAAATTTTAAACGTTGAACGCGCACGCTTGGATAAAATGTATAATAACAATGAAATCCAATCTTTAATTCAAGCAATGGGCATTAATATTTCAAAAAACGAAGAAGAAGTTAACATTGAAAAATTAAGATATCACAAAATCATATTTATGACAGATGCTGATGTAGATGGCGCACACATCAGAACACTTTTACTCACATTCTTCTTTAGATATGCAAAACCATTAATTGATAATGGATATGTTTATATTGCACAGCCTCCTTTATATAAAGTAACAATAGGAAAAGTGGCTGAATATCTATATGATGATAGGGCGCTTGATAAGATGGTAAGAGAAAGAGGCATAAAAGGCGTTGCACTTTATGATAAGACAAGATCAAAATCTTTAACAAATGAAAACCTTGAAAACATCCTATATTCAATGTCTACATATTATAAATCTTTCCATAACCCAATTATTAATCAGATGCCATCTGTTATTGTAAGAGGGTTAATCAGGTCTGAAATTAAGCCTGAAGATTTTGAAAACAAAGAAAGGATGGATGAAATCCATGCCTATCTTGCTCACTATATTGAAGACCATGCCCTAAATTATGGTATAGATGAAGCTAAAAATTATAAAACATCTTTAGCTCAAAATCCTGAAAATTCAAGATATTATATCAAGGTAGATTTAGGCGAAGATATTGAGCCTGCAATGATTACAGCCAATATGATTAAATCAAAAGAGTTTGAAAGATTAAAAAATTCTTATCCAAAAATCAGAGAATTTTTAATTGAAGAAGAAAAGAAACTAATCTTTGAAACACCAGAAGGCGAATCAGAAGTAACATCTTTTGCCCAACTGCAAAGACTTGTAGATGAAAGAGGCAAAAAAGGCATGCAAATTCAAAGGTTTAAAGGTCTTGGCGAAATGATGCCGCAACAATTATGGGAAACAACTATGGACCCAGCTAACAGAACTCTTTTAAAGGTAAGCATTGAAGATGCGATGCTTTGCGACCAATTATTTGATATCCTTATGGGAGATAACGTTGCGCCAAGACGTGATTTTATTGAACAAAACGCAGTTTATGCAACAAATATTGATACGTAAGAAATTTTGATTAATATAAATAGTAAATAAAAAGCTCCTTTAAAGGAGCTTTTTAAATAAAGAACACTTTATGAGCCTCATCTGGGCAGCAGCAAAATCCTGCCGCCCAAAAGGCTAAATTTATGAATTACAGATAATTTTCAATTTCCCATTTTGAAACTTTTGTTCTGTAATCATCCCATTCTTTTTCTTTAGATGATACAAATTCATTATAAATATGTTCGCCCAATGCTCTTTTTACAAGGTCATTTTTCTTCATTAAATAAATGGCTTCATTTAATGCGCCTGGAAGTGAAGCTATTCCTTTTTCAGTCCTTTCTTTAGCATTCATTTCATAGATATTTTCTTCTGTTTGTTTTGGAGGATTTGTCTTATTTTTAATGCCTTCAATCATCGCAGTTAACATTACTGCAAATACCAAATAAGGATTGCAGGATGGGTCTGGAGAGCGAAGTTCTATCCTTGTACCATTGCCGCGTTTTGCAGGAACCCTAATCAATGCGCTTCTGTTTGCAAGCGACCATGCCAAATATACCGGCGCTTCATACCCTGGAACAAGCCTTTTATAGCTATTTACTGATGGATTTGCAACAGCTGTAAAACCCATAACATTTTCTAACAGAGAACCTATAGAATACATAGCTTCATTTGATAATTGATAAGGTGTATTTTCATCATAGAAAGCATTTTTGCCATCTTTAAATAATGATACATTACAATGCATACCAGAACCATTTATACCAAATACAGGCTTTGGCATAAATGTTGCATAAAGGTTATTACGCGCAGCTACTGCCTTTACTGCATATTTAAATGACACAACATTATCTGCTGTCGTTAATGCATCAGCATATTTAAAATCAATTTCATGCTGGCCATCTGCCACTTCATGATGGCTTGCTTCAATATCAAAACCCATTTTTGTAAGTGTTTCCACCATCTGTGCACGCACATTTTCACCCCTATCATCAGGCCCTACATCATAATATCCAGCTTTATCATGGGTTTCAAAAACAGGCATTCCTTTTTCATCCATATTAAATAAGAAAAATTCAGCCTCCGGCCCCACATTTAAAACATACCCTAAATCTGCCGCTTCTTTAATTACTCTTTTTAAATTGCACCTTGGACAACCTTCAAATGGCGTACCATCTGCATTATGTATATCACAAATAATTCTTGCAACATTTGTGCCTTCTTCATCATTTTTTCTCCACGGAAGAAGCGAAAAAGTGGATAAATCAGGATAAAAGTACATATCAGATGTTTCAATACTTCTAAAACCCTTAATTGATGATCCATCCAGCATACATTCATTATTTAATACTTTATCAATTTGGGTGGCAGGCACAGCCATATTTTTTACTTTTCCATTAATATCAACAAATTGAAGTCTTATAAATCTTACATTGTTTTTTTCAATAATGCTTTTGATTTCTTCTTTTGTTAATGTCTTTCCTTGCACAGGGATGTAATCCATTTTTCTAATCCTCCTAAAAATGATTGAATAAAATTTATTTAACAACTTATTATTGCTCATGATGTCATATTAAGTCAAAAAATTGTAACATTTGTTACAAAAGTAGTAAGAAATAAATAATTTACATTAAGTTGTGTAAATATTAATTGAATTTTGTTAAAATTTGAGCATAATTATATTAAAGGCTTTACTTATAAATGCTTTTTACATATAGTAATAAATAGAAATATAATTACTACAATAATAACTAAATATTCAAAACGTTTAAAACAATATGAGGGTCACATAAAGTGGAAAAGTTCAGACTAGATAACTATGACAGAAAAACAACGGATTACAGCAGATATTCCTCCCAAGCTAATATTAAAGTTATAGGTGTTGGCGGTGGCGGTGGCAATGCTGTTAACCGTATGATAAAAGCAGGACTAGGCGGTGTTGAATTTTGGGCAATGAACACGGATGCACAAGTTTTAGAAATGTCATCAGCACCTAAAAAAATTCAATTAGGTGCAAAACTTACAAGCGGACTTGGCGCTGGTGGTGACCCTTCAGTTGGCGAAAAGGCTGCGGAAGAATCAAGAGAAGATTTATTAGTTGCACTTGATGGCTCTGATATGGTTTTTGTTACAGCAGGTATGGGTGGCGGAACAGGAACCGGTGCTGCTCCTGTAGTTGCAAAAATTGCAAAGGAATTAGGGGCACTTACAATAGGTGTTGTTACAAAACCTTTTGGTTTTGAAGGCAGAAAACGTATGAATCAAGCCGTTGCAGGTTTGGAAAAATTAAAAGAAAACGTTGATGCTCTTATTGTAATTCCAAATGATAAATTAATTGAAGTAGTAGAACGCAGAACAACAATGAGAGATGCATTCCTTGTTGTAGATGAAGTTTTATTACGTGGTGTTCAGGGCATTTCAGATATTATTGTAATTCCTGGCCTAATCAATGTAGACTTTGCCGATGTTCGTGCAGTAATGCAAGCTTCAGGTTCTGCATTAATGGGTATTGGTAAGGCTTCTGGCGAAGGCAGAGCAATGGAAGCAGCAAAACTTGCAATTAATTCTAAACTTCTTGAAACTTCAATCAATGGTGCAACCGGTATCATTATGAATGTTTCAGGCGGTCCAGATATGACACTTCATGAGGTAAATGAAGCAGCAAGCGTTATCCATGATGCTGTTGCAGATAATGCAGAAGTTATTTTTGGTTCTGTTATTGATGATAGAATCCAAGGGGAAATTCAAATCACAGTTATTGCAACAGGCTTCCAATTAAAAGGCGGAGAAAATCCACAGGCGCAAGAAAGAAAATTAAGCGCAGCTGATATTTTTGGTGGTGGCTTATCATTCTCTGATTTAGGAAATAAACCAACTCAAAATCAGCCTACGCCAAATCAATCATCTTTCTTTGAGCCTCAAAGGCCATCTCATGAGCCAGCAGGCGGCGGATTATTAGATATTCCTGAATTTCTAAATCCAAAAAGATAAAAATAATATTTAAAAAGTCAAAAGCGGGTTAATCAAAAAACCCGCTTTTTTGATTTATAATAACAGTACAAAATTTTTAAAGCACGCAAATTTTTAAATTCACAAGTATTATATAAATAAAAAATAAGGTTAAATCTTTATACTTTAGGAGGGAAAATGAACATTTCAGGCATCAAAAGTTATTCTTTCAATAATATGCAAAATAATAAAGCAACAAGCTTTAAAGGCAACAAAGAAGAAAATGGCGAATACTATAACCCTGTAGATATTGGCACAGAAAGAAAACTTGCTGTACTATCATCTGTTGGCACATCTGTTGTTGCAGGTGTTGTAGGTGCAGGCCTCACATCAGTATTAAGAGGCGAGAAACCTTATAAAAAAATCCCTCTTTTACTTGGTGCAGCTTCTGCCCTTGTTACTCTTGCTCTTAACCTTCCATCAAAGCTTTACCACACAAAAGTAAACGCAACTGTAAAACAAAAAGAAATGGATGTATTTACAGCAGATAAAGAATTAAAAAAAGATTTAACAAGAGAAGTGCACACAGAAGTGAAAAACCCTGAAGTTTCACTTGATAAAAAACTTGATGATAATTTAAAATTGCAACTTGCAAACAGAGCTGCTGCTGTAGGTTTCACCACTGTATAGATAAAAATGAAAATTAATACGATAAAAAATTATAATATTAATTTCAAAAACAACCAAGCACCAAAAAGCGAGCCTTTAAAAAAACCCGAAAATTCAATAAAACATGATGCTGAAAACCCTATTAAAAAAGGGTTTGAACAATTGGATGTTGTAAAAGCATCGCTCCTTGCAGGTGTGGGTTTTGGTGCAAGGGCACTTTATTATGTTTTTGATGACACCGATATGCTGGATTTTACATTTGATGCCAGCAAAAAGCTTGTTGAAAAAAACTATAAAAATACAAAAGGTGCAAAAAGAGCCGCAGCATTATTAGGTTCCTGGGCTGCAATATTAATTGGTGTTGTTGGTGTAGTTGCTGGTTTATACACAGTGTACAATACACCTAAATCAATGTATCAAGGCAAAATAAATGCACATAAAAAAGCAGAAGAAATGGATGTTTACCTTGAATCAAACAGGGTAGAAAAAGATTTATATAATGAAGTAGGACAAAAAGCAAAAGAGGCCAAAACATCAGAAGAACAAGAAAAAGTAAGACAACAATATACAAAACTTCAGATGGCAAAAAACCAAACCCCCAGCTTTATAAACCAAAACTTTGCAAATTTTAACAAAACTATATAATAATTAAAATTCATTTGCCTGTACCTTGCACCCTGCTAAAAACAGGTTTAAAATCAAATTTAATGATTATTCAATTAATTAGCAAATATTTATCCTATCTTGAAATTGAGCGCGGCCTCAGCCAAAACACAATAGCTGCCTATAAAAACGACCTTTTTTTATTCTTTGAATACTTTAATCAAATAAATTCAATTGAAGAAATCAAAAGGGGGCATTTTAGCGAATATATCAAATTTTTAGGCAAATCCGGCACAAACCCTGCCACCATTACAAGAAAAATAGCATCTCTAAAAAGTTTTTTTAGATATCTATCTTCAATACAAGAAATTAAAGCAAATCCAGCCCTAAGTATTGCAGCGCCTAAAGTTTCAAAAAAATTGCCAAAAGTGATAAGCATTGATGAAATTGAAAAACTATTTAAAGAAAAGATGGATTCAAGAGAAAATGCCATATTTGAACTGTTGTATGCTACTGGGCTTCGAGTATCTGAACTTGTTGAATTAGAAACTAAAAACATAGATTTAAAAAACAATACCATAAGAACCATAGGAAAAGGCTCAAAAGAACGAGTTATCCCCCTTGGCACAAACGCAAAAAAGGCACTGGAAGCTTATCTAAAAGAAAGAGAAATTACTTTAAGACTTTCAACTTCCAAAAATAAAGCCAAAGAAAAGGTTTTTTTGAATAATTTTGGCGAAAAAATCACAAGGCAATGGGTTTATACTTTTATAAAAAGTCTTGGTGATATTATTCATAAATCCATCTCGCCGCATACCATCCGTCACACTTTTGCAACACATTTATTAGAAAACGGAGCAGATTTGCGCGTGGTGCAAGAATTATTAGGACACACAAATATAATTACAACACAGCTTTACACCCATATTTCAAAAAAACATTTAAAGGATGTGTATTTTGCAATTAACGGCTGACGCACAAATCGGGGTGAGCAATTAACGGCTGACGCACAAATCGGGGTGAGCAATTAACGGCTGACGCACAAATCGGGGTGAGCAATTAACGGCTAAAGCACAAATCAAAGCGTCGTTAACAGATAAAATAACCACGCAACGATTAAAAATTAACATTTAAAACCATGCATCAATTGATAATTAAAAAAATAAGCGAAAATAAGGAAAATTTTATGGACATCCTTTTAATTGGGGATGAACAAGAAAATATGGTGCAAAAATATTTAAGTTCAGGTATACTTTATGCTCTTTATGAAAAAGATATTTTAAAATCTGTTTGCGTCATTTTGCCTGAAAATTCTAATACGATTGAAATTAAAAACCTTGCAACATATCCAAAATTTCAAAATCAAGGCCATGCTAGCATATTATTAGAATTTATTTTTAAGAAATGTAAAAAAACTTATAATTTTATTACACTTGGCACAGGTGAAAATGAAAAAACACTGAATTTTTATAAAAAAAGAGGCTTTATAGAATTTTCCCGTGTAAAAGATTTTTTTATAAAAAACTACGACCATCCGATTTTTGAAAATGGAATCCAATTAAAGGATATGATTTATCTAAAAAAAGAGCTGTAAGAAGTTTTGAAAAAACGCCTGGGCGCAAATTAGGAGTATGGGCCCAGGCATATATTTATAAAATAATCTTCTTATGCCTTTGGGCGCATTGTTGGAAATGCAATAACGTCCCTAATTGAAGGAGAATCGGTTAAAAGCATTACAATACGGTCAATCCCAATACCCATACCACCAGCTGGCGGCATTGCAACTTCAAGTGCTTCAATGAAATCTTCATCAATGCTCATAGCTTCTTCATCACCAGCAGCCTTTGCCTTTGCCTGCGCTTCAAATCTGTTCCTCTGATCAATCGGGTCAGTTAATTCAGAAAATGCGTTTGAAACTTCCCAACCATTTATTCTTGTTTCAAACCTTTCAGTTAACCTTGGATTATCCCTGTGCACCTTGGCCAAAGGTGAAATATCCCTTGGATAATCAAGAATATGGACAGGCTGGATTAATTTTGGTTCAACATGCTCTTCAAAAATCTTATCCAAAATTTTACCCCAAGTATCAGATTCTTCCACTTCAATACCTAGTTTTTTTGCTTCAGCCCCTGCTTCTTCCACAGTTAAAAGTTCACTAAAATCAATCCCTGTGTATTCTTTAATAGCACCAATCATAGTTTTTCTATCCCATGGAGGCGTTAAATCTAATTCTTTACCTTGATATGTAATTTTTGTTGTGCCTAAAACATCCATTGCAACTGATGCTATCATATTTTCCATCAGTGCCATCATTTCATTATAATCAACATAAGCCTGGTAAAGTTCAAGCATTGTAAATTCAGGATTGTGGCGGATATCAATACCTTCATTTCTAAAATTTCTGTTCAATTCAAATATTTTTTCATTCAAACCTCCAACCAAAAGCCTTTTTAGGTGCAATTCAGGTGCAATCCTCATATACATTGGCATTGAAAGCGCATTATGATAAGTTTCAAAAGGTCTTGCAGATGCACCGCCAGCTTGTGTTTGAAGCATAGGAGTTTCTACTTCCAAAAATCCTTCTTTTGTTAAATATTCTCTGATTTTTTGGATAATAAGGCTTCTTTTTTTAAATGTATCGCGTACTTCCTGATTTACAACCAAATCAAGATATCTTTTCCTATACCTTGTATCCACATCAGTTAAACCGTGAAATTTTTCAGGCAATGGACGCAGTGCTTTTGACAATAACTTTAAATCAAAAGATTTAATGCTGAGTTCCCCTCTTGGAGTTCTTCTGATTGTACCTTTAAAACCTACAATATCGCCAACATCTAAAAGTTTTAATATCGCAAGTTTATCTTCAGATAAATTTTCTTTATGAGAAAAAATCTGAATTTTGCCTGATGAATCCATTAAATCAATAAACATACCGGAATTTCTCATTGCCATAACACGCCCAGCAACAGAATATTCATCCTCTGTTTCCTGGCCTGCTTCAAGGTTTTCATACCTTTTTTGCAATTCATTTGCAGATATATTTCTATCATAAGAATAAGGGTATGGATTTATCCCTTTATCAATTAAATCAGTCAGTTTTTGAATTCTTCCTTCTCTAATTGCATCTATTGTATTATTTGTTGATTCCATTACAATCTCTCCAAACTAAGTTATATAAAAATTATAATTGAAACATAAAAAAGATGGCAGAAATAGAAGTTAAAATTTTAATTTTCTGCAAGATGCCTGGTTTTCACAGGAGCTCAGCGGTTTACCTGCTTTTCTTTTCAATTCCAAATATTTGTAACGAGGACACGGTCCCGTTTATGACCTCTGTGCATATTTACTTCTTTTCACCCCCAAGCCAGCTCTGCATACAGGCTCACACGCATCGCCAAAGGCTCTGTGGTTCCCTTTGCATCTTTAACGGTCCTCTTATACAAATATTTTCCATTTCAAAGAAAATATGTAAATACATGTAAAAAACCTGTAGTCTTCAATATAAATTTTCATACAGTTAAGCATAGTGAATAATAACATCTTAGCAAATGTATATAGCGAGTATGTTTGAGAAAGGTGCCAACCTGATTATTATATTGGCACCGACGAGTTTGCGAGCAATAAAAGATGAGCTTAGATGTTATATGAACGGGCGACCACCTGTATGAAAATTTATGTTGAATGGCTAGGATAGAAACTTTATCAGATTCTAAAACAAGTTCAGGATGACGGGTGGGGGTAAGGATGACAGAGTGGAGTTCAGCATGACAACTGCTCATTAAATAAAGTATAAAGTCCATATTTAATATAAAAAAAGGGTATTGATAAGGTTACTAAAATCAATACCCGAAAAGTTGTTCATCGTAAACCTACTCCCACCACTCTATAATTATCTTTCCATTACCGCCTTTGCCACCATGGTTTGGATTGTTTGTAATATTTCCCGCAGAAGATGAATTTACCTGGCCAATATCACGAAGTGCTGCACCGCCTCCACCTGAAGCATATCCTGTTGTATCTTTTCCATTTGCATTATCTCCTGTGTCTAAAACACCTCCCATTCCCCCTGTTCCTGATACTGTTTTTTCTATTTTGCTTTCATTGTCTCCTTCTTTTGTATAAACAATGTATTTAAATCCTATAAAGTTTGCACCGCCTCCGCCTGTTAAATTAATAGCACTACTTCCTGCACTTCCTTTTGTGCACTTTTTATTATTCAAATAACTTGTTCCGCCAAAATGACAAACATTTGAAACAATACCTCCTGTACCATTTAATAAGTTATTATCATGTGCAGAATCAATAGAAACACTTCCACCTCCACCACCTCCACCTGCTTTTAGGTCTCCAAATACTGTCATACCGCCATTTTTAGCATTTGTTAAAGTGTTATTTGAAATATATGCTCCACTTCCTCCTTTTCCTATTCTGTATTTTATTACCTGATTACTCTTTACAGCGATACTGTATGTGAAAATATTTCCGCTTGCACCGCCCCCTGCTGCACCCAACCCTGCATTTTTATATGCATTTGTTGCAGTGTCCCAATATTTGTTCCAAGAGATTCTGGCATAACCAGGTGCCCCGTCTCCTCCTTTTGCAAGGCCATATCCACCACCACCGCCACAACCGCCGTATCCTGTAGCATTGCCGCCTGCTGTGCCTAAAGTTGTACTTCCCTTGCCTGATTCACAAGTTTTTTTGCCAAAAATAGTTGTATTCCCACCATCTCCTCCTTTATCATCAATTGTGTATACAGCAGTGTCATCTTTTGCACTTATTTGATTTCCCGCAGTTTTTCCTCTTGTAATAATAAACCCTGGGTATTTTGCATTTGTAAGTTCATTTGTTACGGGATTATATACACTTCCATAGACGGCACCACACCCAGCAATCCAGCCTGTACAGCAAGTACTGCCGTCACATTGACCACTTGCCGCACCGCCGCATGCTCCGCAATTACACATATCCGGCGTATTTAAACTTGTACCTAAAATATTGTTGTTCTCCCGTTTAAGATAACTTGGATTGCCGCTTTTGCCTTTGCCTCCTTGTGTGTAGGATGTTATTGAATTTGTAATACTTCCTGAGGCTCCACCTGCGCCACCTTTACCTACAATTACCGTCAATGCTTCATTAGGAATTACCGCTATTTTTCTTAATGGCATTATTGAACCACCCCCTCCGCCTGAGCCACCATTACCTAAATTAAGCCATTCCGCTGCAACAAACCCTGGTGCACCATGACCTATACATTCAGGACAGCCGCCTCCACCTGAGCCACCACTTCCGTATCCCCGGCCCGTCCTCACATCATAATTGCTAACGATTGTATTATATATTCCGCCTGTGCCAAATATACTGTTTCCGCCATTTCCACCAGGAAAAGTTGTTGAGGAAACACCATTACAAGTATATGTTGTCCAAACCCCGGTTTGTCCTCCAGGGTTTGCACCAAGTCCTCCGGTACATTGCACCGTCATCCCTTCTGCCACCTGACAGGTAAATGCCCCACTTACGACTGCTCCAGAGCCACCATTTTCACCATTTGTTGCATTACATGTAGCAGTAGCAGCAGAAGTGCCCATTGGCCAACCGCCTCCACCGCCGCCGCCCGCTGATAAAAGACCGCCAAAGCTTGAAGCAGAACCTCCGCAGCCACCTGCACCGTTGCATGTATGCCCGCGTCCACCCGCTCCCACCTTGATATCATAGCTATTACCCTTATTTATTGTGACAGATTGTCTTTTGTAAACTGCACCACCCCCTCCGCCTGAACCACCATATCCTCTGCCGCCACCTCCGCCGCCACCAGAAAGTGTAATGAATAGTTTATCTCCTGCAACATTTTTTATGACATCAGAACCAAGTGTACCTGTAGCATGGGTATACGTTGCAGCATGGGTTTCCCCTGAAAGCTTAATGTTTTGCACATTTGCACTTACATCTGATGTTGAAACATAGGTTCGATTTAAGGTTCCAGTGTGCGTCCAGGCATAGCCTTTTATATTTGGGTCTATATATCCTGCGCCACCACCCGCACCACCCTCTACAATTGTAGCTTCGATTTGATTTATGCCAAAAGGCACAGGAAAAGAATGGCTGCCAGCTGTTGTATATTCTGTGTATCCTGCTGTAGGGGCACTTCCACCTCCACCTCCTGCACCAATTACTGTTACATTCATATATCCGTTATAACCACCAGGTATTTCAAATTCTCCTTCACAATATTGGCTGCCATCAGAATCTGTTTTAATATCTGAACAATCATTAGAATTATATTCAAGCTCTATAGTTTTTTTAATTGTGCCAGCTGGTGTCATATTTCCTGTAATATTTACATTTTCCCCAAATTTTCTTGTCATCACAGGAGCAAGTGCTGCCATTAAAAGTGATGCCACTAAAAGTGCCATTAATAATTCTACTAGTGAAAACCCAGCTTTTTTGTTACCCACCATGTCATGCTGAACTTGTTTCAGCATCCCCCCGGATTTTGTATGAGACCCTGAAACGAGTTCAGGGTGACAGGGGTGGTTCAGGGTGACAGGTTGAAAAAAGGCAGGTTTCTTATGCAAATATTCTTCATTCAAAGTTTTATTGTCCAACATAACTAGTACACCTCACTAATATCTATTTGAGAGAAATCATATCATAATATATTTAAAAAGTGAATACATATTGTATTTAATTATTAAATATATATTAAGCACCCAAACTCAAATACAATAAAATAAGGTGCAAACAATGAATGATTTTAAACCAATAAAACAAGAAAAAACTGTAATCAGCATAAGGCTGGACCTTGATATGCTAAAAGCTATAGATGAACTTTCTGCCGAAACTGATATAAGCAGAAACGAGCTTATAGTGCAGTGCATAGGATATGCACTCAAAAATTATCAGCGCTAATTTTTATAGTATCAGGGGACAAAAATATTTTCAAAAAATGTTAATTTTATAAGCTACTAAAATTATTTTTTAATAAAAATGCCTCACCAAAATGATGAGGCATTTTAAAATTGTTTTTAGATTTTACCTATTTGATGTTTGAGAAGGTCCATGCATCAAGATTAGGGTTTTCAGCAATTTTACCTTCAGCTTCATCTTCCATGCCAGCTTGTGTACCAGCGTGCGCAATAGGTTTATACAATCTGTTATAGTACTCAACAACCATTCTGTCTGAATTAAAGTAAGCTTCTGATGTTCTCATAGCCTGTCTCATCAATCTTGCCCATTCAGCCTTGTTATCATAATAGGTTGGAATAATTTCATTTTCTAATGTGTTCATTACACATTGATGATCTTTCCAGTGTCTTTCTTCCCAAGGAATATCATCATCAAGACCAGGATATTCAACGGTATAACCATTTATACCAGGGAAAGTACCTTCAACTGTCCAACCATCAAGAATAGATAAGTGCAATGCACCATTCATGTTGGCAGACATACCTGATGTGCCTGATGCTTCAAAAGGTCTTAACGGTGTATTTAACCAAATATCAGAACCTTTTTTAAGTCTTGCGGAAAGTGCAAGCTCGTATCCTGGAAGAACTACAACATTTTTCATATTGTAAGATTCTTTTAAGATTTTGTTAAACATTTCTTTGCCCATAGTATCATCCGGATGGAATTTACCTGCAAAAATTAATTGAACTTTATTTTCATTTAGTAATTTTTCAATACGTGGTCTATCCATCAAAATAAGCCAAGCACGTTTATAATCTGCAAATCTTCTTGCCCATGTGATTGTAAGAACATTCGGATCAAATCTTTTACCTTGGGTATCAGAAATGTATTGGAATAAATCCTTTTTCATTTCATATTTTGCATTTAATAATTCATCATTTGTTTTTGCATCAGCAATTCTAGAATCTTGCCAATAGTGTTGGTTTACAGCGTTTGTAATAGCTTTAATAGGGCATTTTCCACCAACCCAATCCCACATTTTCTTTGCAACAAGACCATGTAATTGTGATACAGCATTTGCAATACGGCTCATTCTAAGCGCAGCAACTGTTAAAGAGAAATTTTCCCCGCCAAGTTCAACCGCTGCTTCGCGTGACGCACCTGCAAAGAAGCCACCTTCAAGAAGTGTATCAACCCAGTGCACTTCATTACCAGCTGCAACAGGTGTATGAGTTGTAAATACAACTTTCTTTTTAACTTCTTTAAGATTGCCGTTATATTGTCTCAATAATTCAAATGCAGCAGGTAGCGCATGACCTTCATTCATGTGGATTACATCAAAATTGTAGCCAACTTCTTGAAGAATTCTAACACCACCTATACCAAGAACTGTTTCTTGAGCAACACGGATTTTTTCATCTCCATCATATAATTTATGGCAAATTCTTCTTGCCCATTCACTGTTGCCATCAACATCGGTTGTTAAAAGATACACAGGGCATGAACCAAACAATTCAGGTTCCACTCTGTAAGCTTTAACAATAACATCTTCGCCAAAAACATTTACTTTTGTTTGAACATTTAAATCTGTTAAAAAATCATAATGTTTTCTAATATATGCTACTTCAACTTCACCATTTTCATTTATACGTTGGTCATAATAACCATAAGACCAAAGAATGGTAACACCAACCATAGGCATTTGAAGGTATCCTGCTGATTGCATGTGTGAACCTGCCAAAAATCCAAGGCCTCCAGAGTATGTTGCCAAAGACTGGTCTAATGCGATTTCCATTGAAAAGTAAGCTACGTTAGGTAATGACATATTTCTAGTCCTCTATTATCTAAACTACACTACATTCAAAATATTAACACAAAACTTTTTTTGCTTCTAAATGCACCAAAAATCTAGTCCTTTTGTATTAATCATTTTGCCTTAACAATTATATTTAAAAAAGAGAGAATTTCTACCCTAAACATTTTCATTGCAACAAAACTTAATAATTAATGACATATAAACAGGCAGAATATACCGCCCAAAAACTAGTATGCGATAAAACAAAATAATTAAATTATTTATTTTGCGAATATTTTTTGTTTTGGGAAATATATTTATATGTGCTAAAAGAAAACAACACCAAAATACCCGCCAAAACAGTAACATTACCAAGTGTTTCAATATTCATTATTTTAGTCCTCATCTATTTTGTTAATAATTCTTAATGTTTCTTCACGCCTTATAAAATAGGCATACGCTAGTATTAAAGCTATTGCAATACCTATCGCACCGATCAGATATCCTTCAAGATTACGATTATGAAAAATTATTGAAATTGCGCCACCCAATATTAAAAACACAGAGCCCCAAAGGTGTGTCATTTCATTTCTGATGCAATTTAATTTTTCTGATATTTTTTGTTCGCAATTTCCAATAAAAAAATTATACCGCATTTAAAAATATAAGGCTAATTAAAATAGCTCATGCAAAAAGCCTTTTTTGCATTATAATTTAGCAATCAATAAATAAGGAAACATTATGAAATTTGCAAAAAATTTATGTGAACTTACAGGCAACACTCCTTTGGTTCAAATTAATAAATTAAATAAAGAAGGTTACGCCAAAATATATGCAAAATTAGAAAGTTTTAACCCTGCAAGCTCAATAAAAGACAGAGTTGCGCTAAATATGATAGAAGAAGCCGAAAAAAGAGGTGAAATAATCCCGGGAAAAACTGTAATTATAGAGCCTACAAGCGGAAATACAGGAATAGGCCTTTCTTGGGTATGTGCAATTAAAGGATATAGGCTGATTATCACCATGCCAGATACTATGAGCATTGAAAGACGCCTTATGATGAAGGCATACGGTGCAGAACTTATCCTAACTGAAGGTGCCAAAGGCATGAAAGGCGCCATTAAAAAGGCAGAAGAGATTCGCGCAAATACCCCAGGCGCAATTATCATAGGGCAATTTACAAATCCTGATAATCCAAAAGCACATGAAAAAACAACTGCAATTGAAATATTAAATGATACAGATAAAAAAGTAGATATTTTAGTGGCAGGGGTGGGCACAGGAGGAACTATTACAGGAATAAGCCGCACAATAAAAAAAGAATTGCCAAATTTTAAAGCAATAGCTGTAGAACCTGCAACATCAGCTGTTTTATCTGGTGAACCATCAGGCGCACATAAAATTCAAGGTATAGGGGCTGGTTTTATTCCAAAAACTCTAGATGTAAATATTATAGATGAAATTATAAAAGTACAAAATGAAGACGCCGTAAAAACCGCACAGAATTTAGCAATACAAGAAGGCATACTTTGCGGAATATCTTCAGGCGCTGCAATGTATGCTGCACTTGAAGTTTCAAACCGCCTTGAAAATAAAGATAAAATAATTGTTGTAATCTTGCCTGATTATGGTGAAAGATATTTATCAAGCGTATTATTTGAAAATTTAAAATAGTTTTTCTAAGGCAATTATTATATATGTTTTGTTTTGTGTTATATGAACATAAAATATGAAAGAAAATAAATATGAATCTGCAAAAGTTGCCCTCAGTTAATAATTTTAAAACAAATTTCAGCCCAACAAAGTTTACAAATCCAATATCAAATTTAACATTTAAAGGAAAAGATAACACAGAAGCTGCTTTTGAAAATACATTAGAATATACGCCCAATACTGATACTTTTGAAAAAAAGATAGTGTAATTAACAGAGAGGTAGTAATAAAGCCTGATGGCACAGCTTTTAACAGGCACGATACATCATTATGCAGAACTGATGTACAGTGGCGGAATTTAGCAGAGTATTTAGATGAAAGATTTAAAGACACAGAACAAGTAAATACATATCAATACGCTGCATCATGCGGAAAAGAAGCTTATTCACTTGCTATTACACTTGATAAAGAATTAGGAAAAAAATCAGAAAAATTTTTCCCAATTGATGCTAAAGATTTAAGCCACAGCGTAATTGATAGAAATAAAAAAGACCAAAAAACAGGTAAAATTCAAATTTCAGATGATGATTGTTCACAATTATACTCTGCATTATTGTTTGCATTAAATTCTGATAAATATGACGAATATGTAGATGAAACCGAAGGTAAATATTTCCTAAAGGGAAATTGTATAAATAACATTGATTTCAGCCAGGCAAATATTCTTGAGGATATAGATAATATAGACTCAAACACCCCATCTTTTGTAATGTGCAGAAATATGTGGCCTTATGTAGATGATAGTGAATATCAAAATTTTGCAAACCAATTATATGAAAAACTTGCACCAGGCTCCTGTATTATGCTGGGCGACTTTGATTATAAAAAAAATAGGCTATCCCAAAAATTTCCCAGAAGCTTTACTGGAAGCCGGTTTTGAACCATCAAATTCACATATTAATGAATATTATGAATTAATATTTGAAAAAAATTAACCCACAAGATAAACTATTGCAAAATAAAAAACCACCTTTTGTTTCAAAGGTGGTTTTAAATTAACTGGTTTAAGACATTTAATGAATTAAAGAGGAGATAATAGGATTTTTTGGGAATTTTAATGAGGATAGGGAGGAATTATTTTGTGTGTTTTTAATTGAAAAAAGGAAGGGAGTAAAAAACTTATGCTATAAGGTTCAAAGGTTGCTTTTCTTCTTTTTCATCACCTTTAGATTGGCTGAAAAAAGAAAATGGATTTGAACCTTTTTTATCTTTTTGTGTTTCAAAAACATTTAAAGAAGCTTCTAAATTGCCAGCTTCAACAAATGTTTCCATTTCAGCATTTGCATTAACATGAAGCTTACCTTCAACATTTTTTGTAATTGTGTTTGGATTATATAATTGGGCAGCAGCCTGTGCATTTAAAGCCTGAACTGTTTGAAGAGTAGTTGTAGTATCCAAAAGGCCTGCATTTGTCATTGCAATTTGCCTTTGAACATCTAAATCCACTTTGCTTGAATAAAGGTCAACGCCTTGAGTTGCTCTTGTAAATCTTGTTAAATCAACCTTTGAAACATCAACTGTCTTATTTTCAAGTGAAGTTAGAATATCAGCAGTCACCTTGTTTACATTGTTGATATCAATTCCATTATATTTTGCTGATAAACCATTGATGCTCATTGTCTTTCTCCATTGTTCTTATGTTATTAATATCGACAGCTCATCCAAAAACATTAGAGATTAAACATATTTTGTTACATTTGTTTACACAAGGACAACAATAATTATTTTTAAAGTACAATTTAATTATGAAGAAGAAACATTTTTCAAAAGTTTTATACAAAATATATTAAGGAAAGGCGTTTTTGCCTTTCTTTTTTTATATAAGCAAAAAGCACTAATAACAAGAATTTTAAGGAAATATGAAAAAAAATTTAGAAGGAAAGATTTTAGACATAAAAACAGTGGCGAAAGACACAGTAGAATTGCAGTTTTCAACAGTCTTAAAAGATATTTTTCCAGGTCAGTTTGTTTCAATTTTAATCCCAAATAAAACTTTGAGACGACCTTTTAGCGTCGCAAACTTTGTATACGACAAGCATTTAGAGGAAGGCATCATCACCATTCTTTTTAAATTAAAGGGAGATGGCACAAATTATTTAAAAAGCCTGAAAACAGGTGATGTTATTGATTATTTAGCCCCTTTGGGCAATAATTTTAAAATACCTGAATCAAATAAAAAAGCACTATTAATAGGTGCAGGCATTGGAATTGCACCAATGCTATATTTAAAAAAGATTTTAGATAAAAATTCTGTTGAAAATTTCTTAATTTCGGGCTTTAAGGACGAAGATGAGGTGATAGAAGGCTCTGATAGTACAGTTATTGGGGGCAGCGTTATGGATAAGGTTCAGGCTTTAATTGATGACTTTAAGCCTGAAATCCTTTATTCATGCGGGCCAAAAATTGTTCTTGAAATGGTTTGTAATATCGCAAAAAAGAATGGTCTTTATGCAGAAATTGCAATGGAGAAAGTAATGGCATGCGGAATTGGGGTGTGCAGAGGGTGTGTTATTAAGCTAAATAAAGGAAATGAAATACAAAATGCCTCTGTATGTGCTGATGGACCCGTATTCTCAGGTGCGGAGGTAATATGGGAAGAATAGATTTAAGTGTTGATTTTGGCAAATTAAAGCTAAAAAACCCTATTATGACTGCATCAGGAACATACGGCTACTGCGATGAATTCAATGCATTTTTAGATGTTAAAAACCTGGGAGCTATTATTACAAAAGGAATTACGCCTGAAATTCGCCCTGGAAACGAAGGCAAAAGAATATTTGAAACCTATGGCGGTATGATAAACCGTATCGGGCTTGAAAATATTGGAATTGAAGCTTTTATAAGCCGTAAATTGCCGCTATTAAAGGAAAAGGAGATAAATTTTGTCTTAAATATTGCAGGCAAAAGTGTGGAAGATTACACATATCTTGCAAAAAAAGCTGAAAACCACAATATAGCTGCTATTGAGGTAAATGTTTCCTGTCCAAATGTAAAATCAGGATGTTTAGAGTTTGGAACAGACAAAAACTGCCTCTACAACTTAATTTCAGCAATCAGAAAAGAATATAGCGGGTTTTTAATTGTAAAATTAACACCAAATGTAACCAATATTGAAGAACTTGCGCTTGCCGTCCAAAATGCGGGTGCAGACTGCATTAGCGCAATCAATACTCTAAAAGGCCTTGGAGTAGAATTAAATTTTAACGGAACTAAAATTACTAAAAGTCTTGTCCAAGGCGGTTTAAGCGGAAAGTGCATAAAACCTGTTGCACTATCTATGGTAAAAAGAATTAAAGAAGCCTCAAACCTACCCATAATAGGGCTTGGTGGCATTTCAAATCTTCAGGATATGCTTGAATTCGTATCAGTGGGCGCAGATGCCGTACAGATAGGCACAGAAAACTTCACAAACCCAGATATAGCCGAAAAAATGGTAGATGATTTGACCGAATTTATTGAAAAACAAGGGTTTAGAGATTTTAATCATCTAAAGGAGGAACTTAGAAAATGACAGAATATATAGATGTAAAAGAACTTTTAATGGAGGCAGATGGCTTACTCCACGGGCATTTTTGCCTAACCTCCGGTTTGCATTCTGATACATATTTTCAATGTGCAAAATTGTACCAATACCCTAAATTAGTAGAAAAAATAGGCAAAGCACTGGCACAAAAACTTGAAAATCTTGAATTTGACACGATTATAGCCCCTGCAATAGGTGCAATCATTTTTGGCTACGAAGTTGCAAAACAAGCAAATAAAAGAAACCTTTTTGTAGAAAGAAAAGACGGTGAAATGCAGCTAAGACGCGGATATAAACTGAAAAAAGGTGAAAAAGTTGTAATTATAGAAGATGTAATTACTACTGCCAGAACGATTTTCGAAACAATTGATGCCATTAAAGAATTTGAAGCAGAAATTGTTGCTGTGGGCTGCATTGTAGATAGGACACAGGGAAAGCTGGATGATAAACTGAAAATAAATTCACTTCTAAAAATTGACCCTGTAGTTTACGAGCCCGCAAATTGCCCTCTATGCAAGGAAAATTTGCCACTAGTAAAGCCAGGAAGCAGAGTTGGAGCCTAAAATGCACGTTTTAGATAATTTAAAACACTTGATTGATATCAAAAGCCTGACTACAGACGAGATTGAAGCCATTGCACAAAAAGCTTTGGAATTCAAAAATTCAACGTGCACGTTAAAAAACACTCTTGAAGGTAAAAATGTGGCGATGATTTTTTTTGAAAATTCCACCCGCACATATTTTTCTTTTGAAATGGCCCTAAATAGGCTTGGAGCAAGTGTTTACAGGTTTGATACATTTAAATCATCCATTTCAAAAGGGGAAGACTTCTTTGACACAGTTAATAATCTTGCAGCTATTGGGTTTGACGCATGCATCATCCGTACAAGCACAGATGGACTTATCAGAAAGACCATTGATGAACAATTAAAGGAAAGAAAATTTTTTAAAAAAATCGCCCTAATCAATGCAGGAGAAGGGGTTTCATCCCACCCAACGCAGGCACTTCTTGATTTTGTAACAATAAAGGAGTATTTTAAAAATTTAGATGGCCTAAATCTAACAATAGTAGGGGATATTCGCCATTCAAGAGTTGCAAAATCAAATATAGAGCTTTTAAACAGGTTTGGTGTACACATAAAATGCCTTGCACCAAGCTATTTCCGGGATGATACTATCCAAAATGTAGAGTGGCACAGCGTTTTAGAAGATGCAGTTGAAAACGCAGATATAGTAATGGCTTTACGTATACAAAAAGAAAGAATTCAAGATATAATTGAATTTGAGGACTACATCAAAAATTATCAGCTAACAGAGCAAAACCTGCCCAATGACTGCATTTTAATGCATCCGGGACCTGTAAATCGTGATGTAGAGGTTACATCCGGACTTTTGAATTCAAAAAAAGGTGAGACAATCCTAAAACAAGCTCATAATGGGGTTTTCACTAGAATGGCAATTTTAGACAGCACTCTAGGAGGCACAAAAAACAATGATTAAGCACATTCCAGCCTTCATAGATATGCATGTTCACCTAAGAGAACCTGGTTTTGAACACAAAGAAACACTGGAAAGCGGCATGAAAGCTGGAATTGCTGGGGGGTTTGGCACATTATGTATTATGCCAAATACACAGCCTGTGGCCGATAGTCCTAATGTAATAAAGTTTTTAGTAGAAAAAACATCTAAAAACAAGGATATAGACGTATATCCAGTAGCCGCAGTGACTAAAAACCTTAATTCTACTGAGCTTGTGCACTTTCAAGAGCTTGAAAATGCAGGTGCCATCGCATTTTCAAACGATGGACTTCCTATTTTAGATAAGGATGTTTTTAAAAACGCCTTAATGTCAGGAAAATTAATCCTTTCACACTGTGAAGATGAGGCAAATGAAGTTAAATGGCAGATTGAAGTATTTAAAGACGTACAAAAACTAGCAAACAAAGGGTTTTCTAAAATTCCAAAGCTGCATTTTTGCCATATATCAAGTTCAGACGCACTTTCTTATATAAGACAAGCTAAAAAGGAAGGTCTGGCGCTCACTTGCGAAACTGCGCCGCATTACTTTACATTCACTAAAAATGATGTAACATCAAACGGAGTGTATAAAATGAACCCTCCGCTTCGCGAAAAAGCAGACAGAGAAGCCATTATAGAGAGTCTAAAGGATGGAACCATAGATGCAATAGCAACAGACCACGCACCGCATACTATAGAAGAAAAACTAATGCCGTATTCTACTTCGCCAAATGGAATAGTAGGGCTTGAAACCGCCTTCCCGCTTGCATTAAACGTACTTTCTTTAGATGAAATTGTGGAAAAAATGTGCTACAATCCTGCAAAAATTTTAGGAATTAAAAATACACGTGAAATTTCTGTAGATTTAGATGAAAAATGGGTTGTAAAATCAGCCGAATTTCAGTCTAAATGCAAGATTTCACCTTATGAAAATATGGAGTTAAAAGGAAAAGTAATATGCAAATAAATGAAAACATAAAAGAGAAAATTGTTCTGGCACTTGATGTTGAGGATATTGAAGACGCTAGACGCCTTGTAGACAGGCTTCACCCGTATGTTGGCACATTTAAAGTAGGGCTGCAACTATATACAAAATACGGAAATGCAATCATAGACTATATTTCAGGAAAAAATGCAAATTTCTTTTTGGATATAAAACTGCACGACATCCCAAATACCGTTGAAAAAGCCAGTGAAAATGTGGTTTTAAGGGGTGCAAACTTCTTCAATGTTCACGCCACAGGCGGTTTAAAGATGATGGAAGCAGCAGTCCGTGGCGCCAAAAAAGCATGTGAAAAATTACAAAAAAATCCCCCCGTAATCCTTGCTGTAACTATGCTTACAAGTATTTCGCAGGATGTTATGAATGATGAATTTGACATAAATACCGATGTTTCACAATTTGCCATCCGTCTTGCGGTATTGGCTAAAAATGCTGGTATGACAGGAGTTGTCGCATCTTCGCTAGAGGCAAAAAAAATAAAAGAAGCCTGCGGAGAAGATTTTAAGGTATTATGCCCTGGTATAAGACCCGCCTGGAGCACAAAAGACGACCAAAAAAGAATCGCCACCCCAAAATTTGCAATTGAACAAGGAGCAGATTATTTGGTTATAGGAAGAGCTGTAACTCAGGCTGAAAGCCCAATTGAGGCTATGCAAAAAATTTATGATGAAATTGGAGAATTAGAATGCTTGTAACATTAATATTAGAAGATGGAACAATATTAAAGGGCAAATCCTTTGGAGCACAAGGCACACAGATTGGTGAAATTGTTTTTAATACTTCAATGGCAGGCTATCAGGAAATTTTAACCGACCCATCCTACGCAAACCAAATAATAGTGATGACTTACCCTGAAATTGGAAATTATGGCTTAAATGACGATGATTTTGAAGCCGAAAACCCACGCTGTAAAGGATTTATCGTAAAAAATTCCTGCGAAAATGAATCACATTATAAAAGCAGACAAAACATTTCAACATACCTAAAAACCCATAATATAATTGGGATTGAAGGCCTTGATACAAGATTTTTAACAAAAAAAATCAGAGAAAAAGGGGTTATGAACTGTTTAATTACAACTGAAAACATTGATGAACACAATGTTTCAGAAAAAATAGCAGCGCTAAATTCCTACAAAACAAACAAAGATATTGTTTTAGAAGTTTCATGCAAAAAAGCTTGTCAAATCAACCAAAATGGTGATATAAACCTTGCATTAATAGACTATGGCTGCAAAAAGGGAATAACAGACAGCCTTATTCAAAGAGGATGCAAAATCACAGTTTTCCCGGCAGATACTGATGCAGAGCCAATTTTAAAAGGAAACTTTGATGCCCTGTTTTTGTCAAATGGCCCTGGAGACCCGGCAGACTGCACTTTAGAGATAGCAACACTAAATAATTTGATTGGAAAAATTCCCGTTTTTGGCATCTGCCTTGGATATCAGCTGTTGTCAATTGTGCTTGGCGCAAAGACATATAAGCTAAAATACGGTCATAGAGGAGCAAACCACCCAGTTGTAAACCTTTTAACCAAAAAGGTTATGATGACATCCCAAAACCACGGCTATGCCGTGGATACAACCACTTTAACAAAAATTATGGATGCAACATATAAAAACTTAAATGACGACACACTGGAAGGATTTAAATCTGATAGTTTAAAAATTGAAGCAGTACAGTTTCACCCAGAAGCAAACCCTGGACCTACCGACGCTGCGGTGATTTTCGATGATTGGACAGCCAAAATGCGCGAATATAAAAAGCTTCCGGTTAGAAAAGCCGAAGAAATGGCGCGCCTATAGGAACATACATGGTTCAATACGCGCAAATAAGCTAAAATACACGCAAATAGACAAATTGAATTTTTAAAGGAATAGATAATGGGAAAAGATTTAAGCATAAAAAAGGTTTTAGTAATAGGCTCTGGACCAATTGTAATAGGCCAGGCAGCAGAATTTGACTATGCAGGGGTGCAGGCCTGCCGCGCCCTGAAAGAGGAAGACATAGAAGTAGTTCTTGTAAATTCAAACCCTGCAACGATTATGACCGATGAAAACATCGCAGATAAAGTCTATATTGAGCCTTTAACCCTAGAGAGCCTAACAGCCATTATCAAAAAAGAACGTCCAAACGGTATAATAGCGTCTCTTGGCGGACAAACAGGTTTAAATTTAGCATGCGAACTTGACAAAGCTGGAGTGTTGAAAGAGTACAATGTAAGGCTTTTGGGGACAAACATTGATTCTATTAAAAAAGCAGAAGACCGTGAAATGTTTAAAAACCTAATGAATGAAATAGATGAGCCAATCCCTGATTCTGAAATTGTTTCCACCTATGAAGATGCTAAAAAATTTGCTGAAAAAATAGGTTTTCCAATAATTATTCGCCCAGCCTTTACTTTAGGGGGCTCAGGAGGCGGCATAGCCAAAAATGAAGAAGAATACGAAGAA
Source organism: Candidatus Gastranaerophilales bacterium (assembly GCA_910587815.1). Classification (GTDB taxonomy): domain Bacteria; phylum Cyanobacteriota; class Vampirovibrionia; order Gastranaerophilales; family Gastranaerophilaceae; genus MGBC122484. Next base: position 120,759 of record CAJUNK010000006.1, read on the forward strand.
ATTGTACATTCTGGCTTGCAGCAATCTCCGATTAATCAGGTATTAGTGGAAAAGAGTATTGCAGGCTTTAAAGAGGTGGAATATGAAGTGATGAGAGATTCAAACGACACCTGCATTATCATCTGCAATATGGAAAATATTGACCCAATAGGCATACATACAGGGGACAGTTTTGTTGTGGCGCCGTCTCAAACCCTTACCAATAATGAATATCAAATGCTTCGAACCTCTGCAATCAAGATTATAAGGGCCTTAAAGATAGAAGGCGGTTGTAATGTGCAGTATGCGCTTGATACAAAGACAAATCAATATTATGTAATAGAGGTAAACCCGCGCGTAAGCAGGTCTTCTGCCCTTGCATCAAAGGCCACAGGGTATCCTATTGCAAAAGTAACCACAAAAATTGCAATCGGGTATGAACTTTCTGAAATTAAAAATGCAATAACAGGTAAAACCGTTGCAGCGTTTGAGCCTGCGCTTGATTACATTGTAGTAAAAATTCCAAAATGGCCGTTTGATAAATTTGCCACAGGGGATAGAATGCTTGGCACCAAAATGAAGGCTACGGGCGAAGTTATGGCAATAGGGCGAACATTTAAAAGCAGCTTTAAAAAGGCTGTTGCATCCTTGGAAGATAAGCACACTGGGATTTTGCACTATAAATTTGAAAATTTATCAAATGAAGAATTATTGAATGACCTGCATATTCAGGATGACAGACGAATTTTTAGAGTATCAGAAGCTTTACGCCGAAATTTTGATGTGCAGAAAATTAGAGAAATCACAAAAATTGACCCCTGGTTTATAAATCAGATTAAAGATATTGCGCATCTTGAAATTGAACTTGAACAAAAACCTTTAAATGAGGATTTATACAGGCAGGCAAAGGATTTTGGGTATTTGGATGAAGAAATTGCAAATATTTCAAAAACATCAATTGAGGAACTTAAAAATTATGATTACCCTGCTGCATTTAGAATTGTAGACACTTGTGCGGGCGAATTTCACGCATCTACACCATATTTTTATTCCACATACGGCGAAGAATGCGAGCTTAGCGAATTTAAAAAAGAACACAGCGCAAACACTGATAGCACAATAAATACAGAAAATATAGTGGTCCTGGGTTCAGGCCCTATCAGAATTGGACAGGGAATTGAATTTGATTACTGTTCTGTGCACGCATCTATGGCAATTTTAGAAAACGGGTATGAATCTGTTATGGTAAATTCAAACCCTGAAACACTTTCCACTGATTTTGACATTGCAAGCCGTCTTTATTTTGAGCCTATGAACGCTGAAAATGTGATGAACATTATTAAAAAGGAAAAACCGTATGGCGTTATGGTGCAATTTGGCGGGCAAACGGCGATAAATTTGGCCCCAAAACTTGCTAAAGAAGGGGTGAAAATCCTTGGCACAAGCCTTGATAGCATTAATATGGTAGAGGATAGAAAAGTTTTTGAAAAACTTTTATCTGAATTAAATATCCCACAGCCAAAAGGCCGTGGCGTAAAAAGCGCCGCAGAGGCACTTAGCACCACAAAAGAACTTGGATACCCTGTTCTTGTACGTCCATCTTATGTTATTGGCGGGCGCGGCATGCAGGTTGTATATAATGATGAAGAATTGTTAACTTATATTAACGAAGCTTTAAAATTTTCAGGCGAACATCCTGTTTTAATTGACCAGTATATTGAAGGTCTAGAGGTTGAACTAGACGCTATTTCAGATGGAAAAGATGTCTTAATTCCAGGCATTTGTGAACATATCGAACGCGCAGGGGTGCATTCAGGCGATTCTATGAGCATTTACCCTTCAAGAAATATTACAAAAAATCAGGAGAGAAAACTTGTAGAATATGCTAAAAAAATCGCCAAAAAGGTACAAATAATAGGGCTTATGAATATACAATTCATAATAAAGGATGATACGGTTTATGTGATTGAAGTAAACCCAAGAGCTTCAAGAACCGTGCCTATTATGTCAAAGGTTACAGGCATCCCTATGACAAAGATTGCAATTAATGCAATTTTAGGAAAATCCATTAAAAGCCAAGGATTTGGCACAGGGCTACACCGCACAACAGGTCTTGTTTGCGTAAAGATGCCTGTATTTAGTTTCCAAAAATTAAACAGAATTGACCCTGCCCTTGCACCTGAAATGAAATCTACAGGAGAAGTTTTAGGAGTGGATTATTCCTATAAAAAAGCTCTTTTAAAGGCATTTATAGCAGGTGGATATAAATTTGGACAAAGAAAACAAAGAGTTTTAGTTTCATTAAATGACCATTATAAAAAACCTGCCTTAAAAATCGTCAAAAAGCTTTATTCGTTAGGGTTTTTCATTATGGCTACCTGGGGCACTCATAAATTTTTAGAAAAAAATGGCATACCATCTAAGATGATAGAAAAATTTATGGTAGAAAAACTGCAAAAACGTATGAAAGAAGGGCGTTTAAGCTTTGTTTTAAACACACCAACACTCGGCAAAAATTCACAAACATCAGGTTTTCAGATTAGAACAATTGCCGAAATGTATGGCATACCTTGTTTTACAAGCATTGATACTGCAAGAGCATATTTATCTGCTGTAAAAACCTATGATAAAGGTGTACGTTTGAATTCTGAAACCATCACAAATTACAGAAAAAAGAGACTGTTTAAAAGCATTTTCAGACGTTTTAAAAGGTTTTAAGAATATTTAAAATATTTCAGAATTTTATTCATCTTCACTAATTTCAGGGATTTCAGTGAAGGTGGAGAAAAATTCTGCAAGAGAAATTTTCAAAGATATACATACACTAATTATTGTCTTGAGATTTGCACTTGAAAGTGCTTTTTCAGCATTTGAAATGGTGCTTTTTGAAAGACCGCCGCCCCAAGCAAGGCTTTCAACAGTAAGCTTTCTTTCTGTTCTTAATTGTTTAATTCTCTCAGCAATTTGTCGTTTATAGTTCATTAAAACAATACCAATATTATAATATTGACATTTTAGTATCATTATGATAAATTTAAATCCATAATAATGATACTTATTTTATAGTATTAAAATTATGAACAAAATATTGCAAAGTTCACCCTTTAACCTTCTTTGATTGGTTAGAATTGATTTATGACAATTTAGACGAGTTTAATTCAGCGGCTCCTTTAAAATTTTAAAGGAGCTTTTATTATCCATTACATCATTTATAGGATATTTAGAGTATATTTTGCAAAGGTATTTACATTTTGCCAGTCCAAATGTAATATTATTAATATAATAACTTATTTTGGAGCAATTATAACCTATGTTAATTGAAGAAATTTTAGAGCTTACAGTGCAAAAAAATGCAAGTGACTTGCATATTTCTGCCGATTTGCCACCAGTACTTCGTATTGATGGTGAACTTATAAGAACAAGTCTTCCTGTTTTAACAGGGGATGATATTGAAACAATAGTTTTCCCAATTTTAACTAATGAACAAAGACGTACATTAGAGCAAAACTGGGAGCTTGACTTTGGTTATGGCCTGCATGGTGTGGGTCGTTTCAGGGTAAACGTTTATAAAGATAAAGGCAACTATGCAGCAGCATTCAGGACAATTAATTCTACACCGCCAACATTTGAAGAATTAGGCTTGCCTGATATTGTAAAAAGAGTAGCGAATAAGCCAAGAGGTCTGATTTTGGTTACAGGGCCTACAGGTTCAGGTAAATCTACAACTTTGGCTGCAATGATTGATTATATCAACACAAGCCGTACAGAACATATTTTAACAATTGAAGATCCTATAGAATTTATACATCCTTCAAAGAAAAGTATAGTCCACCAAAGAGAATTAGGACAAGATACACGCTCTACTGCAAATGCGCTAAAATCAGCTCTTCGTGAAGACCCTGATATTATCCTAATCGGTGAGATGAGAGACCTTGAGACTATTTCTCTTGCTCTAACCGCAGCAGAAACAGGTCACTTAGTTATGGGCACATTGCACACCTCATCTGCTTCCCAAACAATTGACCGTATTATAGACGTATTCCCTGAAGGACAACAGCAGCAAATCAGGCTTCAATTATCTACAAGCCTTGTTGCAGTATTCTCTCAAACATTACTTCCTAAATTGTCAGAAGACGGCTTCACCAAAAAAGGCCGTGTAATGGCGCAAGAAGTTATGATTGTTAACAACGCAATTTCAAACTTAATCCGCGAACAAAAATCAGCACAAATATACTCTGCCATCCAAACAGGCGCAGGCGCTGGTATGCAAACGTTGGATATGGCACTTCGCGATTTATTCAAAATGAATTTAATTGACCAACAAGATGCTATTTCAAAATCACAGCATCCTGAAGAATTAAAGAGAATGCTCGGCATCCAAACGGGTGCTGCTGCAAGAACTTTTGGCATGTAGTTTTTATAAAATATAATTATCAGGCAGCCTTTTTGACTGCCTGATTTTTGTTACAAAAATTTACAAACTAATTCACTTACATAGTTAAATTTGTCTAAACCATGGGCTTTACAAATATTTTGTTCTTGATACAATTAGTGTATTCATACAGTCAATATAAAAAGAGAAAATGTCCAAAGGGGCATTTTTTAGTGGCTTTGTTTACTTTGATAACACAACAAAGAAACCACAAAGCTAATTCTAGGTAGTATATTCCCCCACAAACAAAAGGAGACTATAAATGGGAATTAAAGGTAAAAACGACAAAATGGTTGTACTTGCATGTGAAGAATGCAAAGAAAGAAACTATACAACAACAAAAAACAAAAAAACAAACAAAGAAAGAATGGAGCTTAAAAAACATTGCTCAAGATGCAATAAGCACACTGTTCATAAAGAAACAAAATAACGACGTGCCAGCCGGTGCGTTGGGGCTTTTGATGAAAAGGCGCCAAAAGCACTGCGGCAATGCGTGACAAATATAGCCGAACGCATATTGCTTAGGCTTTATTAAAAAGACCAAGCCCGCATAATCCAAAAAGCGCTTGGGCAAAAACACAAAACAGTACATTGATTACATTAAATAAGCACACTTTAGTTCAGTTGCCCTAG